>JBHJJF010000176.1:0-19228 GCA_050042885.1 Candidatus Phaeomarinibacter sp. | reverse complement strand
GGTAGTCGTGCCTTCTGTGACCGGATGAACTCCTGGGCGCAGAAGGAGGGTCAGCCTGGCCTCGGCTATATCTTCTTCCGCGAAGAAGAAGGCAACATCGTCGGCGCAGGCCCGCTGGCCAAGAACATCGGCCCGGAACGTACGGAGGCGCTGCGCGTCGAGCTTGGCCTCAATGCGGGCGACGCGGTGTTCATCACCTGCGGCATCCCGAGCAAGTTTGTGGAGTTTGCAGGACAGGCGCGCCAGCAGATTGGCCGCGAGCTCGAGTTGATTGACGACAACAAGTTCGAGTTCTGCTGGATCGTCGATTTCCCAATGTATGAGTTCGACGAGACCGAACAGCGGATCGACTTTTCGCATAACCCGTTTTCCATGCCGCAGGGAGGCCTGGAAGCGCTCGAAAGCAAGGACCCGCTGGAGATCAACGGCTACCAGTATGACATCGTCTGCAACGGCATCGAGTTGTCTTCCGGTGCCATTCGTAACCATCGGCCCGAGATCATGATGAAGGCCTTTGAGATTGCGGGCTACGGACCGGAAGTCGTTGAAGAAAAATTCGGCGGCATGCTGAATGCTTTCCGCTATGGCGCACCTCCGCATGGCGGCATCGCGCCGGGCATCGACCGCATCGTCATGCTTCTCGCTGGCGAAGAAAACCTGCGCGAAGTGACCATGTTCCCAATGAACCAGCAGGCCCAGGATCTGATGATGGGCGCACCTGCAGAAGCCAGCGCCCACCAGATGCGCGAACTCCACATCCGGTCGACGGCGCCGAAGGAGTAGAGGGTTTAGTCTTTGCGCCTAGAGAAAAGGGCTCCTCGGAACGAGGAGCCCTCTAGTCGTCTTGGGATATTTTTGTTTGTGCGAAGAACCGCGCTTGGGGGGCTGGGTCATCGCGCCTTCTTGAAGTGGGCTATTCCTTTCGGGACTGGCCAGAAACGCTGGGGGGCGAAAAGGCCGTGTCTCCGAAAGCCTGTGAGGGGCTCGGGACAGATGTATCGGTCCGAGTTCCCAATTCTTGAACTTCTGTTTTCGATGCAGTCGGCTTGTGGGCCGCACCATCGATGTGACTGGCGCGGTCATCACGAGATTTTTCTTGCAAAGGGTGCAGGCTCAACTCGCCAATGCTGCTTGCGCCGGGAGCAACGAATGTGTCCGCGATCGTGCCGAGCGCAGTGTTGAGCACCCGTGGCCCATCCATCTGTGTGAGCGCCGCGAACGCATCCTGAAAGGCTTCAATCGGGACCCCGTGTTTCAAACCAACGGAAATGGCGATTGCCAGCGGGGCGGTCTGATCGGCACCGTCAACCGGCACAGAACATGTCTCATCTGACTCAATGGAGCGGACATAAACCTTGTCGGCAACGTCCTCGTCCTCGTCCAATGCGTGACGGGTGCGCAAGGCGTCCAGGATGTCGTCATACTCCATGGGCGCGCTTAGATCGGTACCAGCCCGATTCAGCCGTATGTAAGCCAGGCCCATGGCGTTCGCTAACCGGTAAAGATCACGTATCCCGTCTATGTCTGTCTCCGGTGACAAGGAAAGGTCGAGTGCGACACCATCCGTCAGGAAGGGTTGAATGGCCTGCGCCATTCGCATCCGGTCCGTAACGCCCACATGGCGGGTCCCGATTGCTCCCAGTGGAGTGTCACAATCAAAAACCGCAAGATGCTCCACGGGTAAGTCCCGTGAGCCTTCAAGAGTAAGCGCGCCGCAGCAATAGAGATTTGCGTGGTCTACGTCCCAGTCTGAAAAGCCCAGCCTCAACAGGATATCATCGCCGGTTACAACGTCATCCCAGCCAAGAACATATGGCGTGAATACCGATCTGATGTCCCCCGCCGTTGCCAGCGCGCGCTCAGTAATGCTGATGTCTTCGTCGGCGAAACCGCGTTCCCGAAGCAGCTCATGGTTGACACCTGGTGCCCCGTCGAGCGATCCGCGACCGACCATGTAGTCGAGCATACGGTCTATGGATGCATCTTCGTGGTGCAGAGCCCTTAGTGCGGCTGGAACAGCCGGCGAAACAACCTTGTAGATGGCATGAGCATCGAGTTCCGGCGTCAAGTGACGGTGCCTGATGAGGCTGTGAACTGGCGCCATGCCTACCGACTCCGTCGCCAGCATGGCCGCCATATGGACATCGTCCGGCATGCCGGTAAGTGACATATTGCGCAAACCAGAACGCGCCACATCGGCTTTTGCACGCCCAAGAATGCCGCGCGCAGCATCAAGTATCCGGGCGTGTTGAGCTGAATGTGGATACATCGCCGAGGCGCCGTAGTCTTCGCTGTCCAGGAATACTGGGCGCCCCAGCAGGGCACTCTCCATATTGTTCAGGAAGATGTTGGCGGCGCTCTCATTCGCCTTGAAAGCAGAACATGAAGACACCTTGTCTGCCAGCTTGGCACTAGTTGCAATAGCTGTTGCGGTTACAAGTGCTGACAGTGTTGCGGCAAGTGCGCGGCCTTCGACTGAGCCATATCCGACGCCGTGGCTCATCACCGTGGCGGAAAGGTTTAGAGGCTGAACGGCTAGGCCGCGTGTGGTTGCTGCTGATATGAATTCATCTGCGGATGCTTCTATGCAGATATCAAGCGCAATCGTCAGCAAGCGGACGGTATGCACCAAACCATCAATATCCAGATGCGGCATGGTATCTGCGTCATCGCGGAGCGGCAGGGTGAAGCTGAGCAGGTCAATAGCGGCGGACGGCGTGAACGGTGCGGAGCCATTGTCATCTGTTGTGCCGGTGGGCGCCAATGCCTTACCACTCAAGGTGTGGCGGGCACTAGCAGGCTCGAAGTTCAGGCCGGGCGCATCACCACGGAAACTTGCGAGCGCCAGTTCTTCAAGGCTGGCATCGCTACAGGCATCTGACATCCATGCAGCATATGGTTCGGGCTCAGCCAGGAGACTCCAAACGTCAGAATCTGCGTCGAGGTGCGTATCCGCCTCTGGCCAGCTCTGGTCGCCTCCCAAGCACTCATCAATGATGCGTTGTGCGACGGCTGCGGGCAAGCCGCAGTCTTCTGCGTCCGCAAGGGCATCTTTGAGTGGGGGATTTGAGGCGGGGTTGGGGCCTCCATTCGCCAGCGCGGCTTTCAAAGCTTTGGTGGTCTCGGCGAGGGAACTGCGTCCCAATGCCAGAGCAGCCGCGTCGTGGTCGCGACGGGCATCCGCCGTTATCCGAGTCAGGAAAGCATCGCTTGAAAGCGGATAGGTCTCAGACCTGGCTGGTTGTTGCGACGGCGGAGGCGACATGTCATACGCCCAGCCGACGCCGACCTTTTGCCAAATCTCAGGAGCAAGCGTTCCCCGCCGCTGAATTAGAAGTGCGTTCAATTCCTCCTGGAAGGCAAGTGCGTCGTCCTGTCTGGCAAAATAGCCGCTATCCAGCCCCTGCCGAGCAAGAGCGCCGCAGACCCGCCCGATGGCATCCCGAAAATCGGTCTCCAGCCGTTCTACTGGCTTTTGTAGATCATCCATCTCTCCAAGCGATCTGTGGCGTCGCAGAACATGGGGAATGCCGGACTCATGAAGCTGCCGTCTTGCTGCTGGCACGGGGAACTTGAGGAGGGCATGACCGGCAAAGGCCTCAATGGCGCTAAGTGGCCAGGTGGACGGAGCAAAAACAAAATGGGACCGAGCTCCGTCGGCTGAGATGCGCACCCGTCTAAAAGCGATATCTGAGGCCGTCTCGCCCCGTCTGTTTGTGAAGTACCGCCGGATCTGCATGGTTCGCCCCCAACGACCAAATGATCTCGCATCCAAGTAAACACTACATTTTGTGGCTACAAAGGTATGGTTAACAAAATATGGGGTATTCGACGACACTTGGTCAAGTCGTTGCAAACCACTCAATTGTGGAAAATCGCGTATTTCCAACAAAAAATCGCCGTCGTTAAGCAGTCTTAAGTCGATTCGGGGCAAACTGGCGACCGTTCCGGCCAGAAAAGGTCGAAACAGAACGAGATTGTTTCGAATCGCTGCACCAACCCAGCCGTGCGCGAGGAGAGATCAAGGGGTGCGGCAGTAATGCCTAAAAGCGTTGAGAGCTCCGGGTCTGCTGTCCTGGCGGATGTGCGCATTGTGGCCGTTGATGACAACGCCAACACGCGACGGATGCTCAAAGAGCTTCTGTTGGCATTTGGCGCGCGCGACCTTCGGTTTGCGGCTGACGGTGAGACAGCTCTGAGTATGATCCATGGCCGCACACCAGACATGGTTCTGTGCGATTGGCACATGGAGCCGATGGATGGCATCGCACTCTTATGTCAGCTCCGTCACAAAGACAGTGGGCTGGCCGCACGGACACCGGCAATCATGCTGACTGCCCATACAAAACCTGAGGTCGTAAAAGCATCCATGGATGCCGGTGCCAACCACTTCGTGGCGAAGCCGATTGTGCCGGCCAACCTGCTCAAGCGAATTCAATGGGTCCGGTCTGACGAGCGTGTTTTTGCACTTGAGGGCGATCGGTATGTTTTGCGCAGCCCGGCTGAACTCGCTGCGCGCCAGCCCGTAACACAACCCTCAGTGGCGGTACAATCGGCCGAAGCGCAGGAAGAAGTCTGGGAAATCTAAGACGCCGGATTTGCGTTTGCCGCCAACGAATGTGGCGAAACGGCACTGTTCTCAAGGGTGGACGATATGCCGGGTGCAGTGCCATATTGCCCAAATTCGCTAGGGAGTCTCGGGCAAACTACCGCAGTCCTCCCCAGTCCCGACATGCCTATTCGAGCACTTGATTATGATGTGGTTCAGACAGATTTTCAGCTGGTGGAACGGCCAGACCATTGGGACGCGCTTTTGGACGTTCAGGCGCGGACAATTCGTCGGTGCAGATAGCCAGGGCAATAAGTACTACTCGGATCGCAAGGATTCCAAGCGACGCTGGGTGATCTACAATGGCCTCGCGGAAGCATCCCGCGTGCCACCCGAATGGCATGGGTGGTTGCACCAGACCGTCGACGAGGCACCTGCGGATGCGGGCTACAAGCCTCGATCCTGGGAGAAACCACATCAGCCCAACCTGACCGGGTCTCAACATGCGTACCGTCCGGCTGGCTCGCTCGTTACCGGTGCCCCTCGCGCCAAGGCTGCAGGGGACTACGAGGCATGGAAACCTGAGTAATTGCTCGTATCCACATGTCGTATTAGAGCGCACAGCGTGGGGCGCCGACTCATCAGAAAGCAACAGAGGAACCCAGGATGCAGTCTTCCATCATTGAGACCCTCACCGGCGCGGCCGTGATAACGATTGCCGCTCTGTTTCTCTTTTTTGCCTACAGTTCAACAGATGCCGGTGGTACGTCCGGTTATGACCTCACCATTGACTTTGACCGAGTAGACGGGCTTGCACGCGGCGCCGACGTGCGGCTTTCCGGCATCAAGGTAGGATCGGTCACCGCGCAAGAGCTTGACGCTGAGACTTACGTTGCGCGCGTGACCATCACTGTCGACCCCTCTATTGGCCTTCCTGAGGATACAAGTGCCAAGATTACGTCTGAAGGGCTGCTCGGTGGCGCGTATGTTTCCCTGACGCCTGGTGGCAGCGAAGACATCCTCGAGGCTGGTGACGAAATCCAGTTTGCGCAGGGTTCGGTTGATCTGATCGGGCTCGTTAGTCAGGCCTTGTTTAGTGCCGGCGGGGGCGAAGGCGAGTGAATTTCAGCCTGGCTCTTAAGAGCAGACATAGGCTTGGGCTATTTGGCGTAGTTCTGACGCTTCAGGTCGGTGTCATTGCTGCATACGCGCAGGACGTTGAACTCGATGTGCAACCCACAGAACCGGTTGTCGAGGTTGCACCCGTACCCGACACAGCTAACCTGATGGGGCTCAACAAGATCACGGCGCGAACACATCCCATGCGCGTCAAACTGGATACGCCTCTGCGTTTCGGTACGTTAGGTATGATTGTGCGTGCGTGTGAAAAAGCACGTCCAGAAGACCCGCCGAAGACAATCGCTTTTCTCGAGATCCGCGAGTATCCCGTCAACGAAGAGATCTCATCGGAGCCGGACCCGATTTTCAGCGGGTGGATGCTGGCATCATCACCTGGTCTCAATGCCCTTGAACACCCGGTCTATGATGTATGGCTAACCGATTGCACAATCTCATCTAACGCGGCATCGGCTGCGAGCGAGTAAAAGTCCGCAGGCTGTTCAATTGCAAGCGCCAGACGCGCGCGGTACTCATCCCGTGGGATTTCAACTGCGCCGAACTGCGCCAGATGATCCGTCACAAATTGTGTGTCGAGCAATTGAAACCCGCCATGTCTCAAGCGCGCGACAAGATAAACCAGCGCAACTTTGCTGGCATCTGTCACGCGCGAAAACATACTTTCTCCAAAGTACGCGGCGCCCAGCGAGACGCCGTACAGCCCTCCAACCAGATTCCCGTCCTTCCAGCATTCAACGGAATGCGCAAAACCGCGCTCGTGCAGTTCGCAGTACAGATCAACAATACGATCGTTGATCCAGGTGCCTGACCGGCCCTCCGCCGGGCTGGCACAGGCTTCCATGACCGTTCGAAATGCTCTGTCTGTAGTGACCTCGAAAGGAGCTTTGCGAACGGTTGATCTGAGCTTGCGTGGAAGCTTGAAAGCGTTGAGTGGAATGATGCCGCGCTCCTGCGGGTCCACCCAATACAGCGATGGATCATCACGGGACTCGCCCATAGGAAACACGCCATACGCATATGCCCGCAGCAAAATGTCTGCGGTTATTTCCCCGTCGGTCTCAGTGTCTTCATCGACCATCTTCAGTTGGCGCTATTTGAGCCCCAGGAACCGTTCCAGCCAGTGGATGTCGTAATTGCCGGTATGGATATCTTCTTCTTCAAGCAGACGGCCAAACAGGGGAATGGTTGTATTGACGCCACCAACCACAAATTCCCGCAACGAGCGCTTGAGGCGCGCGAGGCATTCTTCCCGGTCCGCGCCATATACAATCAGTTTCCCAATCATGCTGTCGTAATATGGCGGGATTTTGTAGCCGGAGTAGGCGGCTGAATCGATACGCACACCCAGGCCGCCGGGTGGGTGAAAATCAGTGATGGTGCCGGGAGAGGGCGTGAAGGTCTCCGGGTGTTCTGCATTGATGCGGCATTCAATGGCATGGCCCTTCATGGCCATCTCTTCCTGCGTGATGCTTATGGGCAAACCCGCTGCAATGCGGATCTGCTCGCGCAGAAGATCCACACCCGTCACCATTTCAGTGACCGGATGCTCTACTTGGAGGCGGGTGTTCATCTCGATAAAGAAGAACTCGCCATTCTCATACAGGAATTCGATCGTGCCCGCGCCCAGATAGCCGAGCCCGCGAATAGCGTCCGCGACGACCTTGCCGATCCTTTCACGCTCTTCCGGCGTGATGGCCGGTGAGGGTGATTCTTCCAGCACCTTTTGATGGCGGCGCTGCAGCGAACAGTCGCGCTCTCCCAGATGAATGGCATTGCCGTGCTTGTCACCCAGCACCTGAATTTCAATATGGCGTGGCTTGCCCAGATAGCGCTCCATGTAGAGCGCATCATCCCCAAAGGCGGCCTTTGATTCCGCGCGGGCTGTGGAGACCGCTTGGTCAAGCTCACCGCGGTTGAGAGCGACCTTCATGCCGCGTCCGCCGCCACCTGCCGCCGCCTTGATGAGGACCGGATATCCGATGTCTTCAGCAACTTTGGCCGCTGCGGCGGCATCCGTAAGCGCGCCGTCGGAGCCGGGCACAACCGGTATCCCAAGTTTCTTTACCGTCTGTTTGGCGGCAATCTTGTCGCCCATGACGCGAATGTGCTCCGCTGTCGGACCAATAAACGTAATGCCATGCTCTTCCACAATGGAAACGAAGTTGGCGTTTTCGGAAAGGAATCCGTAACCAGGATGAATGGCATCCGCGCCGGTAATCTCAGCAGCAGAGATGATCGCGGGAATGTTGAGATAGCTTTCCGATGCCGGGGCCGGGCCGATGCAGACACTTTCGTCTGCAAGGCGCACATGCATCGCATCAGCGTCCGCAGTGGAGTGGACGGCGACGGTTGCAATACCAAGCTCGGTGCAGGCCCGCTGAATGCGCAGGGCAATCTCACCGCGGTTGGCAATCAGAACTTTCTCAAACATATGGGTATTCCCGTTCCCGGATTTGTCCCTTGCGGGCTTCTTACTCGATGACAATCAGGACTTCGCCGAATTCCACCGGCTGCGCGTCCTGAACGAGAATTTGTTTGACTGTGCCGCTCTTGGGCGCCGGGATCGGGTTCATGGTCTTCATGGCTTCCACGATCAAAAGCGTATCCCCTTGAGAAACTGTTGCACCTTCTTGAACGAAGGCCGGGGCTCCAGGCTCCGGCGAAACATAAACCGTGCCAACCATGGGAGATGCGACAGCGCCGGGATGATTTGCAAGGTCAGCTGATGCCGCCGCCGGTGCTTCAGACGAGGCGGCAGCCGGTGCCGGTGTTGGTGCTGCCGGCGCTGGTGCAAACGCTACCGCTCCGCCCCCTGCGCCACGTGCAACCCGAATTTTGAACTCTTCAGTTTCAACTTCGATCTCATTGAGCTCGGTTTCTTTCAGAAGGTCCGCGAGTTCGCGGATCATCTCTTTGTTGACCGGGCTATTGTCCGAATTTGAATCACTCATCAGGGTCTCCGTGTCGAAGAGGGCGCACGTTAGCGTGCAACTTCAAAGGGTTGTATGGCGCTTTCACTTGGATGATGTGCCACATATGTCGGCCAGTGCGTCGAGTGCCAGTTCATATCCTTTGCCAGCCAGGCCACAAATCACGCCGGCGGCGACATCTGAAATGAAGGAATGGTGACGGAACTCTTCGCGGGAATAGGGATTCGATAGATGAACTTCGATAACTGGTTTTTCACACGCAAGCACGGCGTCTCTTACGGCAACGGATGTATGTGTGTAACCAGCCGCGTTCAGCACGACGCCCGCCGCCGTGTCACGGGCTTCCTGAAGCCAAGTGACCAGCTCGCCCTCATGGTTTGACTGTCGGAAGTCGATGGTCAGACCCAAAGCTGCGGCTTTCGCCGTGCAGCGCTTTTCAACATCCGCCAGGGTGTCAGCACCGTAGATGTCCGGCTCACGCTGCCCCAGCAGATTGAGGTTGGGGCCATTAAGAACGAAAATTGTCGCCGGCATGTCTCGGGCAACCTTTTCTTGTGTTGTGCCGCTGCTTACCTGAGGGACGGGAAAGGGCAAAAGTGAGGCCGGTGAAATCTCGAAATATGGGCGATTTCAGGCGTTTATGACATTACGTCTTATACTTGAGAGGGCGGTGACCGCAAAGCGCTGCCTTAAAACCATGCAATAGAGGCGGTTTGAAGAGCCTACGTTAGGCCCAAGAGCTTCAGAAGCCGTTGAAATGTGCCGGTATGACCACCATTATCCCGCACATGAGCGCAGAGATATCCATGCAGACAGAAACGCCGGTTGCCGGGCAAGGCGAGGACCACGCTTCTGTGACAGTTAATGGTGAGGCGCGGTCGATCCCGTCGGGGACGTCCGTGGAAGGCCTGTTGCTCCTTCTTGGGCTAGAGCCGCGGAAGATCGCAGTTGAGCGCAACCTCGAGATTGTGCCGAAGTCTCTCCACGCCGAGACTTGGCTGAGCGACGGTGACCGCATAGAAATCGTTCAGTTTGTCGGTGGCGGCTAGACAAAGAAGCTGCTCGCCCGGACCATAATTATACTTCTGTTTTTGAAAGACACTTCCCCAAGATGTCGAATGTACCTGCCACAGTTGAAGTTGACGCACCCCACCCTGAAGACACTCCTTTGGTGATTGCCGGGAAGGAATATGCGTCGCGCCTCATTATCGGCACCGGCAAGTACAAGTCTTATCAGCAGAACGCTGATGCAGCTGAAGCATCCGGAGCTGAGATAGTCACTGTTGCCATTCGGCGGGTGAATTTGACAGACCCATCGCAGCCCCGTCTTGCGGAGTTCGTAGATCCGGAGCGGTACACCTATTTGCCGAATACAGCGGGATGCTTCACCGGCGAAGACGCCGTGCGCACCCTTCGGCTGGCGCGCGAGGCTGGCGGCTGGAAGCTGGTCAAGCTTGAAGTGCTGGGCGACCAGAAAACTCTGTATCCGGATATGCGTGAGACATTGCGGGCTGCGGAACTGCTCATATCTGAGGGGTTCGATGTCATGGTCTACTGCAGCGATGATCCCATCATGGCGCGCGAACTTGAGCAAATGGGTTGCTGCGCGATCATGCCTCTGGGAGCACCCATTGGGTCCGGGCTGGGCATTCAGAACCCGGTCAATATTCGTCTCATCAAAGAACAGTCAAATGTGCCAGTACTGGTGGACGCCGGCGTAGGGACTGCTTCAGATGCCGCAGTGGCCATGGAGCTTGGCTGCGACGGCGTGTTGATGAATACGGCTATTGCGGAGGCGCGAGACCCTATCCGCATGGCGCGTGCTATGAAACATGCCGTTCAGGCTGGTCGGGACTCGTATCTTGCTGGACGCATGGCTAAAAAACGCTACGCAGACCCAAGTTCACCGCTTGCCGGCCTGATCTAGCCGGCTTCAGCTGCCGCATCACGGACAGCCTGAATACGCGCCTCAATGACATCAAGCGGTGCCGCGCCGGGCACAAGTTCATCACCGATGACAATGGCAGGCGTGCCGCGCACCCCAACCTCCCGCGCAAGGTTACGGTTGTCTTCAATGATGGCGTCTACCCGTGAGCTTTCCATCGCGTTGGCGAGTTTCTCCGTATCCAGACCTTGATCCTCAGCAATTGCCAAGACCTTTTCCCGGTCAAGGGTTCCTTCTGCTTTCAGCAGCGCAAAGTGGAACTCGAGATAGCCGCCTTGCGGTATTGAGGCGATGGCAGCACGCGAGGCGATGGTGGAATTGGGACCAAGGATCGGAAACTCCTTGAGCACCAGCCGAACGTCATCGTGGCGCTCGATCAATTCCGCCATGTCGTCCGCTGTCTGCTTGCAGTAAGGACAGCGATAGTCAAAAAATTCGACAACCGTAATGGCCCCGTCTGGATTGCCCGCTACAAACGAGTAGCCATCTCGTTCAAGTGCTTCGCGATTGGCATTGATGGCAACCCGCTGTTGCTCGTTCTCAGCCTGGGCTTCATAGGCGTCCAACGCTTCCATGACTTCTAGCATCAGCTGTGGGTTGGCAATCAGGTAGTCCCGAATGACCTCGCCGATGGCCTCCTTCTGGACGTCGGAGAAGACGTCTTCCGGAGTGCTTTGCGCTGATGCTGGCAGTGCAAACGCCAGCCCGAGTGCGCATAGTGCGAGGACCTGGCGACATATTCTTCTGGCCCCTGTCATGATCAAGCTCATCCCGTTTTGTCTTCCCTTTTTGATGGATGCCTGGCTAGAAACTGAATTTTTCAACTCGGGAGATGTCGTCCGCCCGCTGCCAAGCCGGGCTCCCTTCCGGAAGCTCACGTTGCGCGCGAGCCGCCCATTGTTTGGCTTCCGGCAACCTGCCAGCCGCCAGATTTTGCTCCGCGGTTGAAAGCGCGGCCATAGCTTGGTTTCCCTCGTCTGCGTAGGCTTGGGCGAGCAGTCTGAAGGCGTTTGGATGGTCGCGCTCCAACTGCGTAGCGCGTTCAAGAATTTCCCGAGCCCTGGTGGTGTTGGCCGGGTCGCCGGTTCCCAGCAGAGACTGACCCAGTCCCACCATAATCAGGGGTTGGTTGGGCAGTAGGCTGTCCGCAGCTTCGTAGGGTTGAACAGCCTCCGCGGCGCGGCCGGATTCAAAGAGTGCCTGGCCTTTGAATTCCGGAAAATAGGGGTTGTCGGGGTAGTCAGCAATCAAGGCATCCATTTCGGCAATCGCGCGATCAGTATTCGGAATCTTGTAATAGGCGATTGCGCGAGCATACCGGGCTGGTGCGCTGTGGTCACTTTCCGGAAACCGGCGGAATGTCACCTGTGGCCTATCAAGGAACCCATGGAGTTTACCTTGCACAAGTTCGAGCATCTCTTGCCACTCTTCAGGATCTTTGACATCGCGGAAAGGAGATTTATCCACTCGGTTCTGGAGTGCGGATATGCGGTCCCTAGACAAGGGGTGAGTCCGAATGTACGGGTCTTGGGACCGTGTTGAGAGGGCCTCTTGGTCCGCCAGCTTATCGAAAAAGCTAACCAATCCGCTGCCACTTTGGCCGGTGCGCTCCAGAAAATCCAAGGCTGCTTGGTCTGCGGATGCCTCCTGCGTTCTCGTATAGGCCAGAAGACCGCGCTGAGCGACCGTCTGGCCACCTGTGATGAGTGCCAGGCCCACATCGCCAGCACCAAGGGCGATAGCGCCAATGCCAAGAAGATATCCCACGATTGCCGGAGCACTTGCAGCTTCAAACGCTTCCCGCCGTCCGCTTAGATGACCACCTGTGATATGGCCTGTTTCATGGGCCATGACGCCAATGATTTCGTTGGGTGTATTGGCTTCCTGAATCGTGCCCGTGTGCATGAACACATTTTGACCGCCGGTCACAAACGCGTTGATTGAGGATGCATTGATCAAATAGGTGTCTACAGCGCGTGGGTTCAGACCGGCGGCAACGAAAACCGGCTCTGAAATGGTGCGCATAAATCGCTCTGTTTCCGCGTCTCGAATGAGAGACTGTGCTAAAGCCTGCTGGGTCAAGGCGGTCAGCGCAACGAGTACTAGGAAACAAGTGGCCACAACACGAACCGGCAGTACAGAAGGCATCAGTCTGCTGTGCTCGCAAGGTTCGAATCGAGTACTCAAGCCCAAATGGCTGGTGGATGACATGTTTTTCTGACCGGCCTCTCTGTTCAGCCTGAACAATTTCGCTACAACGCACCTATCCGCAGTTGAAAACACCGCAGTGGACAGGTGCAAAGGTTAAACTTGCCCTTGGTTAAGCTGCAGTAAGGCCAATGCCCGCTTGCATCTCACGGTAGGCAGGGCGAAATTGCCCGTCAATCTAACCAAAGCGATCCTCGCGTGGAGTTGAACGTGATTCCTGAAATAATCCGTTGGCATGGCCGTAAAAAGGCAGCCGGTGCTCTGATCCGGAAATCAACAGCCATCTTGGCTCTTGCCGCCATGACGGCATGTTCATCGTCGCCAGGAGATGAAGGCGGTCTGGCAACGGCTCAATTTGAAGGCGCTGCTCAAAATCAAGGTCTTCAGCTGTTTGATGGGCCGGACAATTCGACCTTTGTCGGGGCTGTTGTCGCAGATGAACCGCGGGCGGCCCTTGCCGCGCGGTCCGTTCTTGAGGCTGGCGGGACGGCGGTCGACGCTGCGACCGCCCTCTATTTCAATTTGTCTGTCACCATGCCTCATGCCGCTGGGCTCGGTGGCGGCGGCCTTTGCCTTGTCCATGATCCTGATGCCCGCGAGGTGACGAGTTACAACTTTCTGGCCCGGCGGTCCCGCGCAGGCGGCCCGGTTGCTGTGCCGGGCAACGTCCGTGGCTTTGCGCTTATGCAGGCCGTCCATGGAACTGCACAATGGTCTAGCCTTGTCGCACCGGCAGAGGTTTTAGCTGCCACTGGGCACGAAGTTTCCAGGGCGACGGCTCAGGAAATTGGGCCGCTGGCCCCGGCCATTCGGCAGATCCCGAAGCTTGCTGAGGTCTATCTGGGGCCAAATGGACGAGGCCTCCAACAGGGAGATCTTTTGGTACAAAAAGGGTTGGCGGCTTCTCTTGGCCGGGCGCGGGCAAATGGGCCAAGCGGCATCTATAGCGGTGAAGTTGCAACTGCCTATGCGATAGAGGCCCAGCGTCTTGGCAGTGCTATCACCGTTGATGAGTTGCGTGCCTATCGCCCGACCAACGGACCTGCCCAAACTGTATCAATCGGTAATCAGATGCTTGCCATGCCGACCACTGACACCGGCGCTGGAACCTACATGGCATCGCTATGGCCGGCTGCTGAAAGTTTGAACGGAGCTGACCTGCTCCGAGCTGCACAGGCTGAACTGGCTCGGGCTGGCGCTGAAACCAACCTTCCCGCCTCATACGGCTCTACGGCCTTTGTGGTTGCTACGGCAGGTGGTGATGCGGCCGCTTGTGCGGTCACCATGAACGGCGCATTCGGCACCGGACGCATTGTCCCGGGGACCGGCATCATTCCCGCACGCGCACCTGATGCGCCGGGCTACGGTCTTGCTGGCGCGTTCCTGGCGCCTGTATTAGTGACAAATGACTTCAACGGAACGTTTCATTTTGCTGGCGCCGCAGCTGGTGGGCCCCAAGCTACCGCTGCTGTGCTGGACGCGGCACAAGCGATGGTAGGGGATGCCAGCTCTCTTCAGGCTGTCAGGTCATCATCCGTGAGCACGGCGCAAAGCCGCCTCAATATTGTTGCTTGTCCCGGAGGTGCTCCGCGCGAAGGGGCCAGTTGTACCTTCGGAGCTGATCCCAAAGGGGCCGGTCTTGGGGTGGTTGGTTTCCCACCCGGCCAGTAACGCCCAATGACGCTATCCAAACGCGGACAAGTCGATCCATTCATTGTCATGGATGTGATGCGCGCCGCCAATCAGCGTGAGACTGATGGGCACAAGGTCATCCATATGGAAGTTGGGCAGCCTGGGACACCGGCTCCTGCTTTGGTCCGCGATGCGGCGGCACAAGCGCTGAAAGTCGACCGGTTGGGATATGCCGAGGCTCTGGGTCTCCCCGACCTGCGTGCGCGTATCGCCCGGCACTATTCAGATTCCTATGGAGCAAGTGTGTCACCTGACCAGGTGGTCGTGACATCCGGCAGCTCCGGCGGGTTTCAGTTGGCGTTCCTCGCAGCCTTCGATGCGGGCGCACGCATCGCTCTTGCGATGCCGGCATACCCTGCCTATCGCAACATCCTGAAGGCGCTTGATCTTGTGGCAGTACCCGTGAGGACGGACGCATCCTCCGGATACCAGATGACGGCAACGGCCATCGATGAGGTGGCCCGGCATGGCAAGCTGGATGGTGTGCTGATTGCGAGCCCAGCCAACCCAACAGGGGCAATGATTTCCCCTGATGAGATCGCTGCCATTAACGAAGTGGCGCATCGTCACTCCCTGACACTGATCAGTGACGAGATCTATCACCGGCTGACCTACGGCACCGTGCCAGAGGCAACGGCACTTGCGACAAACAGCAATGCCATCGTCATCAACAGCTTTTCAAAATACTATTCTATGACCGGCTGGCGCATCGGCTGGATGGTGGTGCCCGAAGAGATGGCGCGGCAAATTGAACGCCTCGCCCAGAACCTGTTTATCTCCGTGCCTACCTTGAGTCAGATCGCTGCTATCCAGGCCTTTGAGGCGGTGGAAGAGCTCGAGACCAACTTCGCGGTCTATAGAGCCAACCGGGACATTTTGATGAGAGGCTTGCCGCAGGCGGGT
Organism: Candidatus Phaeomarinibacter sp.; assembly: GCA_050042885.1. Lineage (GTDB taxonomy): Bacteria > Pseudomonadota > Alphaproteobacteria > CGMCC-115125 > CGMCC-115125 > Pyruvatibacter. The sequence continues at coordinate 3,864 of JBHJJF010000176.1, read as the reverse complement.
TTCACAAATCTCGCCCCATCTGATGGCGCGTTTTACATCTACGCCGACGTAGCGAAACTCACAAATGATAGCGAAGCTTTCTGCCAGAGTATTCTCGAGCAGGCCAATGTCGCCATTACACCGGGTACGGATTTTGATCCAGACGCAGGAAAATCGGCCCTGCGGTTTTCGTTCGCAGGGCCGACTGACCAGATGGTTGAGGCTGTTGAACGGCTGAAGCAGCTCAAGCTTGGATGAGCTACGGGTTCGCTAGCTAGACAGGCGCCTTTGCCACCATCCACGCTTTGCAGGTTCTACGGGCTTGTCTTCAGTCGGTGTTTCCGGTTCGGCGGCTGGTTCTTCCGCCGTAACTACTTCAACAACTTCCGGTGCATCTTCTACACTGGGCCGATCAATGACCGCAGTGTCACCCGCCGAGAGCTCCGTTGATTCGGCAGGCTCCATCACAACCGGTTCGGAAGTGGCGGAAGAATAGGCGACCAGGACCGGTGCCTCTTCGTCGCTTTCCGTCTTAGGCGTAAGCGCAGCGTCCGAGGCGCTTTCAGTCGATGTGTCCGCGCCGTCAGCATCAGTCTCGGAGTCAGCCACAGCATCTTCTTCACCATTTGCAGTGCGCCGATGACGTCTGCCGCCCCGGCGGCCGCGGCGGCGGCGCTTGCGTGGTTTGCCATCTTCATCTTCTTCAGCGCTGTCACCGTCGGACTTCTCAGGTGACGCGACGTCTGCAACAGCATCACCTTCGGCTTCTTCTGCGTCGGCTGACTTGCTTTCCCCGTTGTCCGCATCTGCATCCGCCTTGCGACCACGACGGCGCCGACGACGGCGCTTGGGCTTCTCGCTTGCCTCCGCATCTGCATCATCATCACCGGTAGACGCCGCATCAGCTTCTTCTTCAATGCGCGCAGCCGCTTCAGCCTGCGCATCAAGCGCTGCGTCTTCTTCATCGTCGAAGGCGCTTTCCATGCTGAGAGCATCGGTATCGTTCGAGATATCTGGCGTGCGGTCGTCCGTCCGCTTGATTGAATGATCCGGTGAAATAAGAGACGCGTCGGCGATCATGTAGATCGACACGCGGCAGCGACGCTCAATCTCCCGCAGCGTGTTGCGCTTCTGGTTCAAGATGAACACAGCGATGTCCATTGGGACACTCACATCGAGCGCTTTGGCGCGGCCTCTGAGAGCTTCCGCCTCTACAGCGCGCAGCACCTGCAGGGCCGCAGACTCCGTTGAGCGGATCATGCCGGTACCCTGGCAGTGGGGGCAGATAACGGTTGAACCTTCGAGGACGCCGGACCGCATGCGCTGCCGTGACATCTCCAGCAGACCAAAGGATGAGATGCGTCCGACCTGAATGCGTGCACGGTCCTGCTTGAGGGCATCCTTGAGTTTGCGTTCGACCGCACGGTTGTTGCGCGGTTCATCCATGTCGATGAAGTCAATGACGACGAGACCGGCCATATCGCGCAAACGCAGCTGGCGGGCGATCTCTTCCGCTGCTTCCAGGTTGGTGGAAACAGCGGTGGCTTCAATGTTGTGTTCTTTGGTGGACTTGCCCGAGTTCACGTCGATGGAAACAAGCGCTTCCGTCGGGTTGATGACGATATAGCCGCCGGACTTGAGGGTTACGTTTGGCTCAAGCAGTGCGTCCAATTCGCCCTGGACACCATAGCGAAGCAGCAGCGGATCCCGGTCCTTGTAGCGCTTCACATTCTTCGCATGGCTCGGCATGAGCATGCGCATGAATGCCTTGGCGTCCTTATAGGCCTTGTCGCCATCTACGATGATCTCGTCGATGTCCTTGGAGTACTGATCACGGATAGACCGCTTGATCAGGTCGCCTTCCTCATAGATCAGGCAGGGGGCTGATGACTTGAGAGTGAGGTCGCGGATGTTTTCCCAAAGCCGCAGCAGATAGTCGAAGGCACGCTTGATCTCGACCTTGGTACGGTTTGCCCCAGCAGTGCGAACAATAAGGCCCATGCCTGAGGCCACATCCATCTCGTTCATCGCCTCTTTGAGGCGACGGCGGTCAGACGTGTTGGTGATCTTCCGCGAGATGCCGCCACCACGGGCAGTGTTGGGCATCAAGACGCAATAGCGGCCTGCGAGAGAGAGGTATGTCGTGAGAGCGGCGCCTTTGTTGCCGCGTTCTTCCTTGACCACCTGTACCAGCATGATCTGCCGGCGCTTGATGACTTCCTGAATTTTGTAATGCCGGGAGCGACTGCGGCGTGTCGGGCGACGATCGCCCCCGCGGCCGTTGCGTCCACGTGACGACCCGCGGCCACCGTTTCTGCCGCCATTGCGCCCACGACCGCGGCCGCGCCGACGGGTGTCTGATGTCGTTTCGGCATCACCATCTTCGCCAGCTGCTGATGCTTCTTCGTCGCTGTCCGCTGACGCTTCGTCGTCCGACACATCGTCGTCTTCGCTGGTGTCGAGATCATCTTCTTCAGATGCAGTGACTTCTTCAGCGCTGTCTTCGTCGTTGATTTCTTCAATATGGCTCTCAGACAGATCGTCCGAGCCGTCTTCGTCTTCTTCGGCGTGGGCGTTTTCTGATGCGTCCCCGGCGGACGTATCATCCGCAATGTCTTCGCTGACTGTTTCAGTGGGAGCGGAAGCTGCCGCGATAGCCGGCTGGCTGTCTTCGGTCTCATCAACATCAGCAGCTACGGCATCTGCTTCTTCTGATTTGTCCGCAACCTCGTTGCTCGGATCCTCGTCATTGGTGCCCGTGTCATCAGCATCAAACGCATGCGCGCCAATGTCGAAGGCATCATCGTCACTGTTGTCGTCACCATCGCCGTCCACGTCGAAGTCTTCGTCTTCATCGAAGTCCTCGGCTGCTTCCTCTGCCAGCAGCTTTTCGCGGTCGGCCACCGGGATCTGATAGTAGTCCGGGTGAATTTCGCTGAATGCGAGAAAGCCGTGCCTATTGCCGCCATACTCAATGAAGGCAGCCTGCAGCGACGGCTCAACGCGCGTGACTTTAGCGAGATAGATATTGCCCCTTAGGGGACGTTTGGCTTCCGATTCAAAGTCGAAGTTCTCGACGCGGTTCCCCGAGACGATGGCCACACGGGTTTCTTCCCGGTGGGCCGCGTCTATCAGCATTTTCTTGCCCATAGGCTTGTTCTCCAGGCGCGCCGGCGCTGGCCGGGATCATATCACCTGCCAGCAGATGGCGGTGGCGGGTCCGGACGGGCATTGCTGCCGCGCGGCGCGCGAAAAAGGATGAGGGAATGCCGTTTCGTGTCCATGTGCCGGAGGGCCCATGGTGGAATAGTGCCCGCAGAGCCGCGATCCGCCGATGGGCGGGCTTGCGTGCTGTGCTGGGTCTCGAAACGGTCATTGGTTCAGTTTTCAAGGTGGGCGATTACGGTCAAAGTTGCCGTTAGGCCCAGGCGGTCATCACGATCTCGGGCATTGCCATCTCTGTGAGGGTGGCCTGCCCGATACGGTCAAAATTCATACGTTCTGGTGATCGCTCATCCGGCCCGAACGCCGGTCCCCTGCGAGTCACCTGAAAAGATGTGCGCCTGATTGAAACCGCAGTTTTGTGGGGTTTTTTGAACCCGACTGCGTTTAGGTCACTCAATCGCACGTCTTTATTTGTAGCCGGGCCATCCCGTTAGATGCAAGCGGCACGATACACATGTGCGCGACCTGCTGGAAATTGGCCTGAATGAGAGCCTGCGGCCGACATGGTTTATGAGCGGTTAATCCTTTGGCACATATTATTTGACCGTCGAATCTTGCCAAACCGTGTTTTCGGCGGAATTGAGCCGATTAGTTGCATTCTCCACTCCCACCGACCTTTGGGTAGCGGTGTCAAATGTCCGGAATTCTGCCGAAATGCTG
>JBHJJF010000175.1:0-4446 GCA_050042885.1 Candidatus Phaeomarinibacter sp. | reverse complement strand
GATCGTCCCCGGCCGCAGAAGGCGGCCATTGCCGTCGACGACAGAAACAACTCTAGACTCGATACCCACGGCGCAAGGCCCGCCATCGAGGATCATATCGACTCTGTCAGCAAGTCAATAAACAACAAGTGCTGCAGTTGTCGGGCTGACACCGCCAGAAGGATTGGCGCTGGGTGCAGCCAGTGGCACGTCTGTACGTCTAATCAGGGCTTTTGCAATAGCATTATCTGGTGCTCTCAATGCCACACTATCCAGTCCGGCGGACGCCAGAAGTGAAATTCGGCATCCATCGGCTCTTGGCAGAACCAACGTGAGCGGTCCTGGCCAGAACGCTGCTGCCAGGCGCTTTGCTGTCTCCTCAAAGACACCGAATTCCCTAGCCATCTCATAGCCCGAAACATGACTGATGAGGGGATTGAACTGCGGGCGCCCTTTCGCCTCAAAAATCCGAGCAACGGCCAGATCATTTGTGGCGTCAGCGCCAAGCCCGTAAACCGTTTCTGTTGGAAAAGCGACGAGCCCGCCATCCTTAAGGCGCAAGGCGGCGCGGCCGATGGCATCCTGATCGGGACGAGTTGTAACAGCGGTCATGCCGGCAAACTGCCACTTCTAAGATCGACGTAAAAGCCACATCTGCGCACACCTGCTCGATATGCGCGCCATTTCTGCTATCTGTTCTCTTCATAGGGCCCTTGAGCCCCATTTCCTCGACGTTCGATGAGAGAAACCGCATGACCTACCGCCCGCCAGTCCGCGACATGTCTTTTGCCCTCAATGAAATTGCAGGACTCAAAGACCTTTGCGGCTCAAAGGCCTTTCCGGATCTGGAACCCGATCTGATAGAGCAGGTACTGGAGGAATCTGGCCGCATGGCGGGTGACCTTCTGGCTCCGCTCAATTGGACTGGTGACCAGCAAGGCGCGCAGCTTGGCGATGATGGTGTGAAGGCGCCAGACGGCTTCGCTGACGCGTACAAGCAGTGGTTTGAAGCCGGTTGGTGCTCGATCCCAGGTGACGTCAATTATGGCGGTCAGGGTCTCCCGCTGTCGCTTGCGGTCGCGGTTCAGGAATACATCAATCAGGCCAATATGGCGTTCGGTCTTTGCCCCATGCTGAGCCAGGGGGCGGTTGAAAGCCTGACCCAGCATGGGTCTGAAGAATTGCGCGAGAAGTATCTTCCAAAACTGCTGTCCGGTGAATGGACCGGGTCTATGAATCTGACTGAGCCGCAGGCTGGCTCGGTCGTCGGCGCGCTCAAAGCCAAGGCAGAGCCGGTTGGCGACGGCAGCTATAAAATCAAGGGCACCAAAATCTACATTACGTGGGGCGACCACGACATGGCGGACAACATTGTCCATCTTGTTCTCGCTCGGCTTCCGGATGCCCCGGAAGGGACCAAGGGCGTGTCGCTGTTTCTGGTGCCCAAATACTTCGTCAATGATGACGGATCGCTCGGCGCCAAAAACGATGTGAAATGCATCGGCCTTGAGAAGAAGCTTGGCATCCACGCGAGCCCCACCTGCGTCATGGCGTATGGCGAGGAAGACGGCGCGATCGGTTGGCTCATTGGTGAAGAGAACAAGGGCATGCGCTGCATGTTCACCATGATGAACAACGCACGGCTCAACGTAGGCATGCAGGGTGTCGGCATCGCAGAGCGCGCCTACCAGCAGGCACTCGACTACGCCATGGAGCGAAAGCAGGGTAAGGCCTTCACGCCGTATACGGACAAGCCAGATGGTCCATCGGCTATCATTGATCATCCCGACGTGCGCCGCATGCTGCTCACCATGAAGGCAATGACGGAAGCCACTCGTGGCATCTGCTACGCAAATGCGGTGGCCCTCGATTTGGAGCACAATGGCGACGATGACGAGAAGCGCAAATGGGGGCAGGGGCGCGCGGCGCTGCTAACACCCATTTCCAAAGGTTTCTCCACCGATGTTGGCGTTGATGTCGCCTCCATTGGCATCCAGATTCACGGCGGCATGGGCTTCATTGAGGAGACCGGCGCCGCTCAGCATCTACGCGACAGCCGCATTGCGCCCATCTATGAGGGCACCAACGGCATTCAGGCCATTGATCTGGTGAGCCGCAAACTGACCATGGACGGTGGTAAAGTCATCGCGGATTTCCTTGATGAAATTGATGAAACGGCCAAAGCTTGTTCAGCCTCCAACGATGAGAAACTTGTCACCATCGGGCGTGAGTTGGCTGAAGCGAATACTACACTGCGTGAGGCAACAGATTGGCTGCTCGAAGCGCTCAAGTCAGAAGCGACGGATGCACTTGGCGGAGCAACGCCGTACCTTAAGATGATCGGTACGGTGGCTGGTGGTGCTTACCTCGCAAAGGGCGCACTGGCAGCACATCCAAAGGCGTCCGATGACAGTTACCTGGCCGGGCGTGTCGAGATGGCAGCATTTTATGCCGCAAACATCCTGCCCCAGGCTGCGGGGCTGAAAGCGCCCGTAACGTCGGGGGCATCTGGCCTTTATGCTCTGGGTACCGACTTACTGGCCTCCTAATCTCGTCTGGGTGCGTTGACGCGTATGCCAGCGTCACGTACCCCATTGGGGAACAGGAGTACCAATGTCCAATACGTCCGCGCCCCAGACACCAACCGAAATCACTTATCCTCACGGCCTGAAAGAGTTTCCTGAGCCCGGCGAGACCATTGAGCTTGCACCGGGCATTCATTGGCTGCGGATGCCACTTCCCTATTCGCTGGACCATATCAACCTCTATTTGGTGGAGGATGGCGACGGCTGGGTCATTGTTGATACGGGTGTCAACACCTCGAAAGTGCGTGACCTTTGGGAGACCCATTTTGCGGGCATCATGGGCGGCCGTCCTGTGACAAAAGTGGTCGTCACCCATTTGCATCCTGACCATGTAGGTCTTGCGGGCTGGCTGTGCCGCCGCTTTGGCGTAGAGCTATGGATGTCCCGCACAGACTATTTGATGTGCCGGAATCTGGTTCTGGACACCGGTACTGACGCGCCCGCAGAAGGGGTGCGCTTTTACCGCGAAGCAGGGTTCAACGATCAACAGATCGATATCTATCGGCGGCGCTTTGGCGGCTTTGGGCGGGATGTCTCCACATTGCCGCAAAGCTTCCGTCGGCTTGAAGGTGGTCAGGAGCTCGAAATTGGCGGTCGCACTTGGCAGGCAGTAGTTGGTCGCGGCCACGCGCCGGAGCACATCTGCATGTGGTGCCCGGAGGCAGGTGTCCTGTTGTCCGGTGATCAGGTGCTGCCCCGCATCTCCTCGAACATCAGCGTGCATCCAACAGAACCGCAAGCCGATCCGCTGTCAGACTGGCTTGAAAGTTGTGCTCGCATCCGGGATCAGCTTCCAGCTGATGCGCTTGTTGCGCCGGCACATAACGAACCATTCTACGGCCTCAAGGTCCGGTTGCAGGCGTTGATCGACGAGCACGAAACCGATCTGGGCAAGTTGGAAGAGCTGATCAACGAACCCAAGCGGGCCAACGAGGTTTTCGGAGCGCTTTTTCGTCGTCCGATTACGGATGACCTGGTTCACATGGCCACCGGCGAGAGCCTGGCGCATTTGAACTGCCTCATTGAACGCGGTATTGCCCGGCGCTTCATGGGAGACGACGGCGTCGCCCGCTATGAGCGCGCAGGCCCAGCCCAGGCAAACGCCGCCGAGTAGTCTTCAGACGTACGATGCGTCCATGTCTTCGCCGTGCTCGGCAAGCCATGACAGTGCTTGCTGATTTTCCACGAGGGTCACATCCCACACATCCTGCATGGCGTCGATCTTGCCATCTTTGAAGTGCCAATACCCCTGCGCGGCAATACGCACGTCCGGCAGACCGGCTTTTTCATACTTGCCCCATGCAAGCGCGGTCACGGTGTCAGGATCGTAGGCTCTGACCGCAACGGGTTCGTGCTGTCGTGTGTCAAAATTCCGATCGAATCCTCGGATGGATTTCGCAAATCCGGCAATCACAGCATCACGCCCTTCAATCTGGCAGGCGAAGGGAATACCGGTCACCCGGTAGCGCACGCATTCGGTCAGGAAGGGCTCTAGTGGCGTCCAGTCGTCTGTTTCACATGCGGTGTTAAATGCGTCCAGGAAGGCGCGCCAAGTCTTAAGAATCTGATCCATGGTCCAAAACTCTCCGATAGAGGAACAACATACTATGGTGATCACCATAGTATGTTGTGCTATCTAGACCGACTGCCATAGAAAAGCTAGAGGCTTTTATGGCTAGAACGTCTAACGCCCGTCAGCAGCTCATAGAAACAGCAGCGCGTCTCTTTCAGTCCCGCGGGTTCCACGGGACTGGCCTTTCGTTAATTCTGGAGGAAAGCGGGGCGCCCAAAGGCTCATTTTATCATCACTTCCCAGGCGGAAAGGATGAGTTGGCGGTCGCTGCAATGCAGTGGTCGAGCCTCGAAATCGAAGAGTTCATCG
>JBHJJF010000174.1:0-17229 GCA_050042885.1 Candidatus Phaeomarinibacter sp. | reverse complement strand
AGTCCGCCATTTCTTCCAGGAACTGAAGCTTGTGGGCGAACTTGTCGTTGATCTTCGGGTCCGGCTCATCCCCGCCTGCGGGCACATAAAAGTTATGCACCTCCACGCCCTTTGCGGTGGCCTGAATGTGGCGGCAGTCTTCCTTGCCGCAAAAGCGTTTCACCGATGCCATATCAAGCGGCACCCGCGCGACGATATCAACGCCGTGATAGCCCTTCTGGCCGCTCTTCACGATGTGCTCATAGCCCGCGGCCTTGATGGCTTTTTCAGGAAACAAATCATCCGGGCACTTGGTTTCCTGTAGGCACAGGACGTCCGGCGCATGCTCGTTTAGCAGGCGCGTTACGTGATCAATCCGTAGGCGGACGGAATTGATATTCCAGGTGGCAATCTTGAGGGACACTTACATGGTCTCCTAAAACAGGTTGAAACTGAGCCCGGCCACACCGATGGGCCAGCGGCCGCCTTCAAAAAGGCGGAACCTCAGGGCAAAGGGGTGATCTTCTTCGGCGCCTGCAGCGAGAACCAGCGCCGCCTGATGGCACGCCTGCACCGCACTGCCGACCGCAAGATCCAGCATCTCGTCGGTCGGCTCATCCCAGATCGCCAACGCCTCTTCCGCGCTCATCTTGATCGGTTCATGCACGGCTGCCGCCACATGGGTCAGGGCAACCTGCAGCGCGTCCTCGCTCATCAGGCCCAGGGCATCCATGGTAAGGGCAGAGCGCAGCTGTTCTTCTGCTTCCCAGGCCGAGGAATCAAAATCCAGTGTCTCGGCGGCGGTGGCTGCTTCCGCCCAATCGGTGACCAACGCCACGCGGGCATCGGGAAAGCCCAGCGCGTCTGCGTAGTGTTCCGCCATGTCCATGGTGCGCGGGCCCGGGTGCTCGCCCACATGGGCAAACCAGTCCACCCGCTCCGCCGCCACGGAAAACCGCCGGATGCGCGCCAGGCTCGGCAGCTCTGCTTCCAACGCTTCCATCTCCGGGCCGGAGGGCATGTCTTCGTCGTCAAAGTCCGGTGTATCCGGCTCTTGGTTGTCGGGTGGGAGATGGCTTGAGGTCATGGCGTTTCAATAGCGCGGCGACAGGACAAAAACCAGAAAAGAGGTCTCGTTTCGAAGGAGTGGTGCCGAAAAAGAGAAGCCCCTGACTGCGGGGACAGTCAGGGGCCGCGCGTGTCGCGCTCTTTTCGTACCGAGAGGGGGATCGCGGTACGTACGGGCATTTGCGAACCGGCTGGTGAACGAGCGGGGGGGCAACGCTCAACGAGCCCTATTGGTTCGCGCCCGTGTATGACTAAGACCTAGGCGGAGAACGCAGCCCCTTCAACGCATTTCAGTCGGTTTCGTTACGCAATTATGAACAAACTGTCCGATTTTGGTCATTTTGCTCATCGATTCCGCACGCGGATAAGTGTGGATGAGTATTCGTTCAGAATCGTTTCAGCCAACAAACAGCGCCCATTCGCGCATTTTTTCGCAGCAACGCTCTGATCAGTCCTGCCGGCCACGGAAGCTGGAATTGCCGGATTCCAGGCGGAACAGGTCCGGGTCGATGCGGTCGGGGTAGTTGATCTCGGTGAGGGAGATGGTCGTGCGCAGGCCCTGGGCGTCGGTCACAATCCAGCGTTGAAGCTGCAGGGTCGGGCCGGTGAAGATCATTGTCACCTGACCAAGCTCGGGGGCATCCGGGTCCTGGATGGTGGTGGCGAGGGTGCCGGCGCGTGAATCTACAGCGACAATGCGGGCATCTGCGGCGAGGTCGATGTCGCGGCCGAGCAGGATTTTTAGAGGTGTGCCGTCCAGCGGAAGCTCATTGGTGACAAATGTCCCCTCTTTGATAAGCAGCTGCTGGCCTCGGGCGACGACCACCAGGTCTTCCTGGTCATAGTCGAAGCGGGCGCGACCGGGGCGGGCGATGTAAAAGGCACCTTCGCTGAGCACGCCGTCCGGATTTATCTGTAAGAACCGGCCCGACATATTGGTCAGGCTGTTGAGAAAGCCGTTGATGCGCGCGACATCTGCCAGTTCCTCAGCCGTCAGCGGCGCAGGCGCGGCGAGCTGCGCGCGCGCCGGGATCATGGCCAGCAGACCCGCCAATGTGGCGCAAAGAACGAAAGACAGAAGACGTGGCATGGGGCCAACCTTTGCGTTTCAGGGGCGGGTGTCAGGATACCGTGCGTTGCAATGTGGCAGGGGCGGCGTGAACCTACTCTGAACAACAATTCAGGCAAAATCACGGTTTTGCGCAAGGCTTGATGAGCTTAGTAGGCGTGGTCGCCTGATCCAATCTCGCCAATGAGCACCTCGCGTTTGCCGGCGTGGTTCGCAGCGGAAACAATACCTTCTTCTTCCATGCGTTCAATCAGGCGGGCAGCCCGGTTGTAGCCGATCTGCAGCTTGCGCTGGATGTAGCTGGTGGACGCCCGCTTGTCCTGCGCCACGATGGCAATGGCCTTGTCATAGAGCTCGTCGCCTGACCCGTCTTCGACGCCGGTGCCGAACAGGCTGTCGCCGCCGTCTTCGGGCTCCGCTGTGATCTGCTCCAGATATTGCGGTGCGCCCTGCTTCTTCAGGAAGCGGACGACCTGTTCCACTTCGTCGTCCGACACAAAGGGGCCATGCACGCGGCGGATGCGGCCGCCACCGGCCATGTAGAGCATGTCGCCCTGACCCAGAAGCTGTTCGGCGCCCTGCTCGCCTAGAATGGTGCGGCTGTCGATCTTTGAGGTCACCTGGAACGAGATGCGGGTCGGGAAGTTGGCCTTGATGGTGCCGGTGATCACGTCAACGGACGGGCGCTGGGTGGCCGTAATCATGTGAATGCCGGCGGCGCGGGCCATCTGGGCAAGGCGCTGCACGGCGCCTTCGATTTCCTTGCCGGCGACCATCATCAGATCGGCCATTTCATCGACGACCACGACGATGAAAGGCATCGGCGTTGGTTCCATCTCCTCGTCTTCATAGACGGGGGAGCCGGTTTCCGGGTCAACGCCCGTCTGCACCGTGCGCGACAGCATTTCTTCGTTTTCAAGAGCTTCTGCCACACGGGTGTTGTAGCCCTCGATGTTGCGCACGCCGAGCTTGGCCATGGTCTTGTAGCGGTCTTCCATTTCGCGGACGACCCATTTGAGCGCTACAACTGCCTTCTTGGGGTCTGTCACCACTGGAGATAGCAGATGCGGAATTCCATCGTACACGGACAATTCCAGCATCTTGGGATCAATGAGGATGAGCTTGCACTGGTCCGGCGGGAGCCGGTAGAGCAGCGACAGGATCATGGTGTTGATGCCGACCGATTTACCCGACCCGGTGGTACCTGCGATCAACAGATGCGGCATGCGGGCGAGGTCCCGGATCACGGGCTCGCCTGAGATATCCTTGCCAAGGGCCAGTCCAAGATGTGTCGCAGTGGCCTCGTAGTCTGCCGAAGACAGGAGTTCGCGCAGATACACTGTTTCCCGTTTCGCGTTTGGAAGCTCGATGCCGATCACGTTGCGGCCTGGAACCACGGCCACGCGAGCGGACACAGCACTCATCGAGCGGGCAATGTCGTCCGCCAGACCTATGACGCGGCTGGACTTGATGCCGGGGGCGGGCTGCAGCTCATACATGGTCACGACGGGGCCGGGACGCACCTCGATGATCTCGCCGCGAATGCCGAAGTCTTCCAGTACGCCTTCAAGGATGCGGGCGTTCTGCTGCAGGGCTTCATCGGAGATGATTTCTCCCTGTCGTGTCTTGGGTGGTGCCAGCAGCGACAGCGGCGGAAGCTCATAGTCCTCGTTGGGCACCAGATCAAATGTCGGTTGGCGTTCGGCCGCTGATCTCTTGCTCTCACGGACGGGCTTTGAGATGCGGGTGACGCGCTTGGCGGGAACGAGGTTTTCCTCCGGCCCGGCAATACCGACCGGGCCGCGGGCCGCCATCACCTCTTCGCGGTGGCGTTGGCCGAACACAGGTTCGCGCCGGGCGGTGTGCCCGTCATCATGGTCATCATCGCGCCGCCTGAAGGGGGCGATGAGAAGGGCGCCGATGGATGCCAGAAGACGCGACACAAACTGTGTCACGGGCCGGGCGCGCCAGGCGCACTCGCGCACAAAGTCCACAAGCCAGGGTGCTGCGTGGGCAATCTGATCCACCGACACAGGCAGGGCCCAGCCGGCAAGTATCAAAGCGCCGGCACCGGCCAGCAGGGCAATCACCGGGGCGACAATCTCCCCGGTGACAGCAATGGCAGCATCAAGAAGCAGGGCCCCGATGGCGCCACCAGCGCCCGGCAGCACTGACATGGAGAAGAGACCTGCCGTAAAAGCCAGGCCACATACGGCTCCGACTGTTGCCAGAAGGCGCAGGCCCAGACGTTCGATCTCCAGATGCATCAACAGACGCACGCCCCAGACAGCCAGAACAAGAACCGGCAGGGCGGCGGCGATGCCGGCTGATTGGATCATCAGGTCTGCGGTGATGGCGCCGTCGCTCCCCAACCAGTTCTGGGCTTCGGCGGCGGTGGCGTGGTTGAAGCTGGGGTCCTGAGGCTCCCAGGAGGCAAGCGCCAGAGCCGCCCATGCGGCTGCAAACAGCGCTGCGAGGCCGAGCAACTCGTTTGTCCGGTCGCGCAGGAAGTCGCGCACCGAGGGCGGCACGATGTTGATCGCGCTGGTGATGGCGGAAGAGACTGAGACAGCAAGGCGCATGGCTAGAATATCTCCGTCATTCGTGTCAGGGCGCGCGCTGTTTCATCCTCATCTCCCACAAGGGCGATGCGGATATAATCTGTACCCGGATTACCATTTTCCGTATCGCGAGACAGGTAGCCGCCGGGCAGAACCCGGATACCGGCGTCACGCCAGAGGGTGAGGGCGGTTTTTTCGCCCCCCCCTGCCTCGGCCATGTCGAGCCACAGAAAGAAGCCGCCGTCCGGACGCTTGAAGCCGAAGCGATTGCCGATGATGCGCTCTGCGGTCGCGAATTTTTTGTCATAGAGCGCGCGATTTGCTGCAGCGTCTGTGTCGTATTTCCTGGCGGCAATGCTGTCGGCCATGACCGGCAGTGGCACCTGCGGGGCAGCGAGGCTTCTGAACTTGCCAAAGGCGCTCGGCAGGTCCGGGTCACCGGCGGAAAATCCTGACCGCAAACCTGGCAGGTTGTTGCGTTTCGACAGGGAGTGAAAGGTGATGATGCCCTCGAACCCAAGCCCGGATTTGTGGGCTGCCTCAAGGATGCCGGTGGGCGGGGTTCCGGTATAAATGTCGGCGTAGCACTCATCGGCAACGATTGTGATGTTGTGGGCCCGGGCCGTCTTGATCAGCTGCGTCCAGTAGTCCATGTCGGCAGCTGCCCCTTGTGGATTGGCAGGGGAGCAGATGTAGAGCGCGGCCGCGCGCTCAAGTTCTTCTTCATTCAGGGAGGTCAGGTCCGGCAAGTGGCCGGTGTCGGCAGTAGCATTCAGATAGATAGGGTCAGCGCCTGCGCCCAAAGCGGCTGCGGCGTAGCACTGATAGAATGGGTTGGGCAGCAGCACGGACGGGCGATGTTTGCCCGCAGACAGCGGCGCGATCACCTGTGCGATGTTAAACAGCGCCTCGCGTGTTCCATTGGCGGGCAGCACCATGGCGTCTGCATCCATGACACCTTCAAGTCCATAGCGCCGCTCGAGCCAGCCGGCACAGGCCGCCCGAAAGTCCGGCGTCCCCAGTGCGGGTGGATACTTGCCGAAGCCAGATGCGGCGTCGGTGAGCGTTGGAACGACGAAGTCCGGTTGCGGATGACGGGGCTCGCCGAGGGACAGATTTATGGCCGGCCCGCCAGCTTCCACCCCATCAAGCAAAGCCCGCAACCGCGCGAATGGCGATTCCGGCATGCCGTCAAAACGGGCGAGATAGGTGGGCGATGGGGACAAAGTGAGAGGTTCCAACGGTGACAACGTGAGGGTTTCACCTGCGTTTTCGGCAGGCAGGAAGGGCCGGTTTTTGACGGAAAACGGCCAGCTTTTGCAGGGTGCGTCTTTAGCCTTAACGTATTGTTAACGCTGGCGGCACACAGGGCGCGGCGGTGCCCGCAAAGCTGCTGCCCCTGCCACTTTTCAAAGTCGTTAGAAGTTGAATGAATTGCAACTGCCTGCTTCAGGCTATGTGCAAGGCCCGATCGCTACCCTTTGTCTCAAGGTCACATCGACGTTGAGGCGAACTGTCTGAAAGACGGGAGGTCAGGCGATGGGTTCGACGATAATGAGGCCGCCCTATGAGCGGTATGAACGCGCAGCCCGATGGACTGCGCATATTGGTGGCGGCGTGGCGTTCGTGGCTGCGTTTGGATCGCTCTATCTCATGTGTGGGGCGGTTGCTGTCGGCTTTGATCCCAGACAGGCCCTGTTGATTGATGTTTCGGCTTTTGTCTTCGGGCTTGGTTTCCTGGCCCTCGGCCGCATCTGGCGGAATGCAATCGTCCGCCTTAACACCTGTACATCCGTCACCTGCAATTTTGCCCGCAAGGTTCCGGCAGCTGATACACAAATGGCCCGAGTGCCTAAGCGCCCGGGCCATCTGGTGGCGGATGTTGGTCTGGCGGTTCCGGTTTAGGAACGCGCCGTCAGGTCTTCCTCCGGATAGGCGGAGATGGAGTGGATCGACAGATCCGCACCGCGCTCTTCGTCTTCCGGTGTCATGCGGAAGCCCACGGTGAGGTTGAGGAGCGTGTAAAGGGCATACCCAAGCACCAGCGCATAGATGGCACCGAGTGCTGATCCGGCGATCTGCGCCGCGAGGGGCACGCCGCCAAGGCCGCCCAACGCTTCAAGGCCGAAGATGCCGCAGGCAACGCCGCCCCACACACCGCACAGTCCATGCAACGGCCACACGCCCAGCACGTCGTCAATCTTCCAGCGGTTCTGAGCCAGCTGGAACGTAATGACAAAGAGGGCGCCCGCGACACCGCCGGTAATCAGGGAGCCGATTGGATGCATGACATCGGACCCGGCGCAGACTGCAACGAGGCCTGCGAGGGCGCCGTTGTGCACAAAGCCCGGGTCATTGCGGCCCGCAATAACAGCAGCGACAACGCCGCCGACCATGGCCATCAACGAGTTGACGGCGACAAGACCTGAAACACCTTCCAGGGAGCCAGCCGTCATCACGTTGAAGCCGAACCATCCGATGCAGAGCATCCACGAGCCCATGGCCAGCCAGGGAATGTTGGACGGCGGAATACCCTGCGACGCAGGCTGCCCCGGTTTGTATCTACCAATGCGTGGGCCGAGCACCATCACAGCGCCCAGGGCGATCCAGCCGCCGACGCCATGGACAACCACAGACCCTGCAAAGTCATGGAACGGTGCGCCGAAGTTGGCTTCAAAGAAATCCTGCAGGCCGTAATTGCCCCCCCAGACCATGCCTTCAAAGAACGGATAGATCAGGCCGACAATGACCGCGGTCGCCATGGCTTGCGGCCAGAATTTGGCACGTTCTGCAATACCCCCTGAGATGATGGCGGGAATCGCTGCCGCGAAGGTCGCCAGGAAGAAGAACTTCACAAGGTCGAGGCCGGACGCTGCGAAGGTCACCCCATCAGGGCCGGGCGCATTGCCGGACAGGATGGCCGCAGACATGAAGAATGTGGTGCCGTAGGCAACCATGTAGCCGATGAAGAAGTAGGTGATGGTGGAAATTGAAAAATCCACCAGGATCTTCACCAGTGCATTCACCTGGTTTTTGCGGCGAACGGTTCCGACTTCGAGAAATGCGAAGCCCCCGTGCATTGCGAAAACCAGTATAGCGCCGATCAGTACAAAAAATACGTCAGCACCGGTCAGCACCGTGGATACGGTGGCCGGGTCTAAATCTCCCATGGGTGTTCCCCCTCCAGGCGAGTGTGCTGCCAGCGTTGGTCGCCAGACATTCAGGCGGTGCGGCAGCTATGTTGTTGTGGTCAAAGCCGCTCAGGGTACTCAAGCGGCATGCCAGCCTAACAATGAGGCATTGAAAGCCCAATGTTAACAAAAGACTAACATCGGGCTGCCCGTTGACCGGTCACGATGCCCAAACAATAACCGCCCAAATACTGGGCAGAATTGGTAGGCAACACGCAAAAAGTTTGTGCATTCACGTGAGGCGCCGGGCACAAAGAAAAAGGCCCGGAGGACGAGCCACCGGGCCTTGGTAAGTTGGGAGGTTGCCCTTCACGCGGTCCTCAAGGGTGAGAACCAATCCGGGCCAGGGAACGAAAGGTGCCACCGGGAGGGAGTCCCACCCGGTGGCTAAGTCTTCGGTTAGATGGTCTGCGAACCGCGACCAAATTCCGGGTAGGCTTCGAGGCCGAGTTCTGTACGGTCCAGACCTTCCATCTCTTCCTCAGCTGATGCCCGGATGCCGATCGTGAAGCGGAGGATCAGCCAGAATGCCAGGCTGGCCACCACAACGAAGGCGCCGATGGATGCAACACCAATGAACTGGGTAACGAAGTTTGTGTCACCGTTAGTGAGCGGTACGGCCATGGTGCCCCAGATACCTGCGAACAGGTGAACCGGAACGGCGCCGACCACATCGTCGATGTGCAGACGGTCAAGAAGCGGCACCGTGAGAACCACGATGATGCCACCCGCGCCACCAATCAGAGCAGCGGACGCGAAGGGCGGAGTCAGCGGCTCGGCGGTGATGGACACGAGACCTGCAAGAGCACCGTTGAGTGCCATCGTCAGGTCGACCTTCTTGTAGAGCACCTGGGTCAGGACCATTGCGACCACACAACCCGCTGCAGCAGCGATGTTGGTGTTGGCAAAGATGCGGCTGACATCCGACGCGTCGCCCAGCGTGCCAAGAGCAAGCTGCGAGCCACCGTTGAAGCCGAACCAGCCGAGCCACAGGATGAACGTACCCAGTGTGGCAAGCGGCAGAGACGAACCGGGGATCGCGTTGATCTGGCCGTCAGGACCGTACTTGCCAGAGCGGGAGCCCAAAATGATGGCACCAACAAGAGCTGCCCAGCCGCCCGTGGAGTGCACGAGGGTAGAACCAGCAAAGTCGGAGAAGCCAGCTTCAGAAAGCCAGCCGCCGCCCCACTGCCATGCGGCCTGGATCGGGTAGATGAACCCGGTCAGGATGGCAACGAAGATCAGGAACGGCCACAGCTTGATGCGCTCAGCAACTGTACCGGACACGATGGACGCGGTGGTTGCG
This sequence comes from Candidatus Phaeomarinibacter sp., assembly GCA_050042885.1. GTDB lineage: Bacteria > Pseudomonadota > Alphaproteobacteria > CGMCC-115125 > CGMCC-115125 > Pyruvatibacter. The sequence goes on along the minus strand of JBHJJF010000174.1, from coordinate 8,055 downwards.
CAGAACACCATCTGGAAGAACCAGTCTGATGTGCCAGCGGCATATGTCAGATCTTCTGCACTGTGCTCAGGGTGCGCGAACCAGGTGAACGAGCCGAGGTACCCACCGTCGACGCCGTCATACATCAGGTTGTAGCCAACCAGCCAGTACATGAGACCGGCGATTGAGAACAACGCGATGTTCTTGGTGCACTGCATGGCCACGTTCTTGGAACGCACGAGGCCTGCTTCCAGCATGGCAAAGCCAGCTGCCATCCACATGACGAGGAAGCCGCCGATGAGGAAGAGCAAAGTGTTGAATACGAAATAGGCTTCTTCAGGTGAGGTCGAGGGCGGTGCCTCTTCCTGCGCAAGTGCTGGATCCACCAGCATCACGCTTGTCAGGGCTGCCGCAATGGCGAGTCCCCAGAGTTTCTTCAGGTTATCCATAGTAGATTTCTCCTCTCACACGAAATCTCTTAGAGCGCGTCGCCGTCGGTCTCGCCGGTGCGGATACGCATGACTTGATCGATGGGGTACACGAAGATTTTGCCGTCGCCGATCTGACCGGTCTTGGCGTTGGAGGCGATGCTCTCCACAACCTGTTCGACCTGCTCGTCCTTGATCACGACTTCGATTTTGAGCTTAGGCAGGAAGCTCACGGCGTATTCAGCGCCGCGGTAGACTTCGGTGTGGCCCTTCTGCCGTCCGAAGCCTTTTACTTCCGTCACCGTCAAACCCTGGACGCCTAGCGAGGTCAGTGCCTCGCGGACTTCGTCCAGTTTGAACGGCTTTATGACCGCCATTACCAGTTTCATTGGGCCTCCTTCACGTCGATTTGGCCGTTTATCGTTGGCCGGTTGGGTGGCGGCCGGACATGGTTCCATCCGCCGTCAATAGCGTCCCGGAGAAACGCGCAAAGATGTACGCCCCAGCCCCCCAGGCGCGGTTAAGGAATCATGAAGCGTGCCAGACTCGAAAAAAACACCTAACTTGTTGAATTGATGAGCAAATCTCACCCCGAGGTGACTCAATGGGCGGCATTTGATCAGAAAATGTGCACAAAATACGGGCATTGATGGAAACATGCATAAAAATTATGCGTAAGAGGGATTCACAATTCCGCTCCTGCTTTCCCAAGAACAAAAGCCGCGCTAGTTTCCTTATCGAAACCTAAGAAGAATGCTGCCGGGTGAACGGCGGCCCTGCCTGATTGGGCGTGGTTTTGGGGGGTGGCCGCACTGCCAATCCCCCGCTCGCCCCAAGACAACCCTTGGAGGGGGAAACGTATGAGTTACTGGAAAGGCCCGGGGTCAGTGACCCCGGCCATTGCTGGCCTTGCGATTGGCGCCATCTTTGTTGTCTCCGCTCTGGCGTTATCACCAGATCGCGGCCCGGCAGCGACCCCCGCGCCGGAAGTCGCAGAAGCGCCGGCGGCCGAAGTTGAGGCTGTGCCGCCGATGCCGGTGGTGACCGCCGATGCGGCCACGCCCACATTGGATGAAGCGACCAAGATCACCCAGGCACGGGTGATCGCCGCGGATGACGAGCCGCATAACTGGCTTTCCCATGGACGCACATTCTCCGAGCAGCGCTATTCGCCGCTCGACCAGATCAATGCTGACAATGTCTCCGACCTTGGCTTGGCCTGGTCCTATGAGATGTACACAAACCGTGGTCTCGAGGCGTCGCCCATCGTTGTGGATGGCTACATGTTCCTGACCGGTAACTGGGGCATTACCCACGCGCTGGACGCGCGTACAGGCGAAGAGCTCTGGGTGTTTGACCCGGAAGTGCCCGGCGAATGGGGCCGCTATGGCTGCTGCGATGTCGTGAACCGCGGCGTTGCTGTTTGGGATGGCAAGGTCTACGTCGCATCAATTGACGGTCTCCTGCATGCGCTGGACGCCAAGACCGGCAAGCCGGTCTGGCAGGTTGATACCATCAACAACACCCCGCCTTATACGATCACCGGCGCACCACGGGTCATCAACGGCAAAGTCATCATCGGTAATGGTGGTGCTGAGCTCGGTGTGCGTGGGTACTTCACCGCTTACGACGCCAACACCGGCGAAGAGCTGTGGCGCTTTTATACCGTGCCCGGCAATCCGGAAAATCCTGCTGAAAGCCCGGCTCTGGAAGCGGCGCTTGAAACTTGGTCCATGGGGGAAGGCTATGAAGGTCCTCCCTGGTGGGAAGTCGGTGGTGGCGGCACCACGTGGGACTCAATGGTTTTTGATCCGGAGCTGAACACGCTTTATGTGGGCGTCGGCAACGGCTCGCCCTGGTCGCGCTATGTGCGGTCACCTGGTGGCGGGGACAATCTGTACCTGTCTTCCATTCTTGCGGTTGATCCTGATACGGGTGATCTCAAGTGGCATTACCAGACCACGCCGGGCGGCACCTGGGACTACACAGCACCCCAGCACATCATTCTGGCTGACATGGAGATTGACGGCGAGATGCGCAAGGTCGCCATGCAGGCGCCCAAAAACGGGTTCTTCTACGTTCTTGATCGCGTCACCGGTGAGCTGATTTCGGCTGAGAAATATACGATCGTCGACTGGGCAAGCCATGTGGACCTGGAAACCGGACGTCCTGTGGAAACTCCGGGTTCGGACTATGAGGATCAGACGCAGATTGTGATGCCAAGTGCCATTGGCGGCCACAACTGGCATCCCATGGCGTACAACCCCGACACCGGGCTTGTGTATATCCCGGCGATGGAAACTTTCGGCATCTACGCTGACTCAAATGAGGTGCATGAAATCCGCGAACGCTGGTGGAACACCGGCATGAAGTGGGATGAGTATTACGACACCATCATCGAGACGCTGGAAGCAGAAGGGGACCTTCCCTACAACCGAGGCGTGCTCAAGGCCTGGGACCCGGTCAAGCAGGAAGAAGCCTGGGCGGTTATCCACACGGACCACTGGAATGGCGGCGTTCTGACGACGGCGGGCAATCTTGTGCTCCAGGGAACCGGGGACGGGTTGTTCCGAGCCTATCGTGCGGACAATGGTGAGCAGTTGCTCGAAATTGAAACCAAGACCGGCATCATTGCGCCGCCGATTACCTATGCTGTCGATGGCGTGCAGTATGTGTCGGTGCTTTTGGGCTGGGGTGGTGCTGCCATCACGGCTGGTGATGCCCGCACCGCTGCTGCTGCCAAATATGGCAATGAAGGTCGTTTGCTGGTCTTCAAGGTTGGCGGCGATGCGGCGTATCCGGAAGTGGTCGAGAAGAATCTCGACATTCCCGAACCACCGTCAGATGTCCAGCTGACGTCTGCTGAAGTCCGCAAAGGCGGCCAGCTGTTCATGGGGACATGTGCCTTGTGTCATGGCGCTCTGGCGATTTCACCGGGTGTGATCCCCGACCTGCGGCGCATGTCTCCGGTCATCCATGAGAACTTCAAGTCCATTGTTGCGGACGGCATGCTGGCCCACCAAGGCATGGCCAAGTTCTCTGATCTTCATTCCGACGAAGATCTGGATCTGATCTACGGCTACATCGTGTCTCGCGCGCGTGAAGACCGTAAGGCAGCGCTTGCAGCTGAAGAAAGTGCGCAGGACGGTTAATACGTTCCGCCTACAGAGGAAATTAGACGGGCGCCGGTTCCATCCGGCGCCCGTTTTTGTTTGTCTGGTGTTTTAATACTCACGACAGTGCCCGCTCCACAACGCGGGCAAGCCTAAGAAGGCGTGCGTCTCGGCCCCTGGGCGCCATCAACATGAGCCCCACCGGCAGGCCCGCCTTGCTTGTGCCGACGGGCAGCGTGACCGCGCACATGTCCAGCTGATTGCCCAATGTCGTGTTGCGCAGCGCCAGACGGTTGGCGCGATCATAGGCTGCGCCGCCGTCCTCAAGGTCTGAAATCTGCGGTGGGTCAATGGGAATGGTCGGCATGGCGATGGCATCTATGCCTCCCAGGCGCACCGTCAGCTGCTTGCGCAGCTGATCGCGCTCCATTGCCAGTTTCCATACGTCAGCGGCCGGTGGTTTGGCACCGCCTTCAAATCGCGTGCGAACAGGCGGGTACATCAGCCCGCCCATGTCGCGAATTGTGTCTCCCCATTGCGCCCATGCCTCCACGGCGGCAATCGAAATCCCGCTCTCCCAGGTGAGGGCATTCATCTGTGAAAGGGGCTTCACGTTCTCGTGCCGGATGCCAATCCCTTGTGTGGTCAGCACCTCAAGTGCAGCCATCACCGCTTCACTCACACCCGCGTCCGCTTCGTCGAACACGATGTGCTTCGGGACCAGAAGTGTCCGCCCCTGGAGTGTTTCGTCCTCAAGATCGATGGCCGGTGTTCCCGACAGAAGGGCAAACAGGACAGCCGCAGCGGCGACATCACGCGTCAGCGGGCCAATTGTATCCAGTGTTGGGCACAGGGGAACAACGCCGCCGAGCGGAATGAGGCCATGGCTGGGTTTGAACCCGACCATGCCGTTCCATGAAGCGGGAATACGAACCGACCCGCCCGTATCCGTGCCGATGGCAGCCGCACACAGGTGGCGCGCCAGACTGACGCCGGCCCCGGAGGATGAGCCGCCCGGTACACGTTCCTTTTCAGGGTCATGGGCATTGGCAGGTGTGCCATAGGCTGGGTTGATGCCAAGGCCGGAGAACGCCAGTTCCGTCATCGCGGTCTTGCCAAGGCAGATGGTGCCGGCGGTGGTCAGGCGGTGCAATGCGGTTGCATCGTGGGTCGGTGTGCGTCCGCTCAGCATCTTTGATCCCGCGGGCGTTTCATCCCCGGCGCTGTCGAACAGGTCCTTCCATGACAGAGGCACGCCATCCAGGGGCGAGCGGCTAAAACCTCTGTGTGCCCGCTCATGGGCGGCGGCAGCCTCGGTCCGGGCGCGGTCGAGGGTGGTTCGATAGAAATGCGGTTGTCCGGATCTGCGTCCGCAATGCGCGTTGCAAAATCCTCAACGAGGTCACGCGGGTCCTGTGTGCCGGCCGCAATCGCACATCCAAGGCGGAGAGCGGAGGGAGGAGTATCGACTGTCATGGCGCAAATCTAGCTGAATCCGTCTCAATCCGCTGCCTGTGCGGGACATTTCGCCACGTTTTGTGGTCCTGGTGCGTCTGGGACTTGCTGAATGATCAGTGCTCAGCCACCTTTCAGCCCATGAGGACAGACATTCTCCATTGCGAAGCCGACATTGTTGTTGTCGGCGGCGGCCTTGTCGGGCTGACAGCGGCCCTGGCGCTCGCCAGCGGGGCGGCAGGCGCGCCGTTCCGTGTGGTGGTGGTTGATGCGTTTGATCCCAGGGCGGCGGTGAATGCCGCCTATGACGGGCGCAACTCGTCCATCGCATACGCGTCCTGGCGGCTGTTCGAAGCGCTGGGCGTTGCGGACCGCCTTCGGGGCCGCGAGCAGCCGATCAACGACATTCTGGTGACCGACGGCAAAGTGCGTGAGGGTGCGTCGCCCATGTTCCTGCATTTTGCGGCTGCTGAAATCGCCGACGAAACGGGTGATGCGCCGCTGGGCCATTTTGTTGAAAACCGTCATCTGCGCGAGGCGCTGCTGGATGCGGTGGGAGACTGTGACGGCATCGAGCTGATCGCGCCCGCATCAGTCGCCGATGTCGTCTACGCGCCTGGTTATGCGGATGTGCATCTCGACGACGGGCGCGTGGTCCGCGGTGCGCTATGTATTGCGGCCGACGGGCGCGGCAGCCCGGTGCGTGAGAAGGCCGGCATCAAGACCATCGGCTGGAGCTACGATCAGGCGGGCATCGTCACCACCATGGTGCACGACAAACCCCATGAGGGTGTTGCGCAGGAGTACTTCTTGCCCGGCGGACCCTTTGCGGTTCTGCCCATGACCGGTAACCGGTCGTCTCTCGTTTGGACAGAAACACAATCAGTTGCCGCTGATCTCATGGCGCTCGACGACGAGGCCTTCGCATCTGAAGCCCAGGACAGGTTTGGAACCTATCTTGGCGCGTGCCGTCCTGATGGTCCGCGCTGGTCCTATCCTTTGTCGCTGCAGCTCGCGCGCGACTATGTGAAGCCGCGCCTGGCGCTCGTAGGTGATGCGGCCCACGGCATACACCCGCTAGCAGGCCAGGGCTACAATCTCGGCGTGCGGGATGTGGCGGCGCTGGTTGATGTGCTGGTGGAGGCGCGCAAGGTGGGTCTCGACATCGGGGCGCTTACGGTCCTTGACCGCTATCAGCGGTGGCGGCGGTTTGACAGCACGGCGCTGGCGGTCATGACCGATGGGCTAAACCGCCTGTTCTCTAACGATATCGGCCCGCTACGTGTCCTGCGGGATCTGGGTCTTGGGCTGGTCAACCAGGTTGGTCCCGCGCGCCGTTTGTTCATGCGTCAGGCTGCAGGTGCGGTTGGTGAGTTGCCGACCCTGATGCGTGGCTAGGTGCCTAGCAGGTAGGCGCTGAAAAGGCCTGCGATGAGCAGATCTATGATTGCACCGCCACGTGCAGCCTTCAGACTACTTCCCGCCGTAAACACCAATCCGACAAAGAAGAGCTTTCCGACAATGGAAAACGCCATGATCGGTGTACGGATGGTTTCGTCGTATGCTGCATAGATCAGCAGCAGCCCGGACATACCGATCACAAGGCCCCAGTTGCGCATCACCGCATTGCCGAGGGGGCCTTCGAGGACACTGCCAAAGAACTGTTTGAACACGGCGCGCGGTGCGACGGCAGCCAGTAGCATGGTTGAGGTGACGACGCCGGATACGATGAGTATCCAGAAAATGTTGTCGGTGATCACAGCCATGGGGTGTCCCTCTTTCTTGTTGCAAAGGGACATGGGGACGGTGCATGCGTTGCGCAACACCGGCAGGGCGTAACCGCTAACCGAGCCAACCCATCTGACGGCCGCCGATCACATGAATATGGGTGTGATACACGGTCTGTCCGCCATGCGGGTTGGTGTTGACCACCATCCGGAAGCCGCTTTCGTCCACACCATGCTCCCGAGCCATTCGAACTGCGAGATCAACCATCTCGGCGCGGATTTCCGGCGGCACATCAAGAATTGACGTGTAGCGTTCCTTTGGAATGACCAGCAGGTGCACCGGGCCTTGCGGGTTGATGTCGTGGACCACGAACGCGTTGTCCGTCTGTGCTACCCACCTGTCTTCAGTGATGCCCTGGAACGGGCTGTCTTCGGCGAGGCTTTCCGCCTTGATGGTGGGCAGGTGCCACTCGGCGACCTTCCAGAACACCATGCTGATAGGATCAAGCGTGCCGATGACAAAGGCGGCGAGCGCAATGAGTGGAATTTTGAACCGAGCCAGCATGGTGTCCCTCCAGATGTGGTTGGACACGAGTGTCGAGTGTGGCTAGTCGCGGCTCAAGCCCTTTTCCTTAAGGGCGCTCAGATAGGCGCTCATCTTGGTGTCAGCATCGCGGCCAAGCTCATAAAGATAGTCCCAGGTAAACAGACCTGAGTCATGGCCGTCCGCGAAGATCAGCCGGACGGCATAGGAACCGACAGGCTCCACCTGATTGATGGCGACCCTGCGCTTGCCGGTGACCGTCTTTTTCTGGCCGGAGCCATGGCCCTGAACCTCGGCGGATGGGCTTTCCACGCGCAGCAGCTCTGCGGGAATGGCAAAGCCCGCTCCGTCATCGAAATCAACTTCAAGAATGCGCACGCTTTTCTTGAGGCGGATTTCTGTCGGCCAGGGGCGGTCGGTTTGTTGCGCTGCCATCATGTCGGGCTTAGGCGCTGCCGGCTTCGATGTCGGTCAGGTCACGAGCCTCTTCCGGCAGCAGGATGGGGATGCCGTCGCGAATGGGATAGGCGAGGCGCGCAGCCTTGCTCACCAGCTCCTGCTTGGACTTGTCATAGGACAGTGTTTCGCGGGGTACCGGGCAGTCCAGAATCTCCAGCAGCTTGGGGGCCACTTCACCTGCAGCTGCATGGAGCGTGCTGTCCGAGGCTGGTGTCGTGTCATCAGTCATGGCGGTTTGGGCCTACTGAAGCGTTGCGTCGTCGTCGGCTTGTGTTTGTGCCAGTGCCATCTCCGCCAGCGCAATCAAAATCTGGTTTCGTTGCTCAAGGCTGTCTGCTTCCAGCATGGCC
>JBHJJF010000173.1:0-17423 GCA_050042885.1 Candidatus Phaeomarinibacter sp. | reverse complement strand
CCGCACCGGAGCGGATGCCTTCACTGCCATGCTGGCGGACCCAACTCTGCAGCTAAGCGCGGTCACTGCAGTTGTGCTGACAGCAGGGCTCGTCATTTACTTTGATGTGACAGGCGGCATTCAATCCGTCATGCGATACGTAGCACCGCTGTTTGTCGTCCTGCTCATCGCCATGCTGGTGATGGTCGCAGCCACCACAGGAAAATTTGGCGAAGCATTTTCCTACATGTTCCAACCGGACTTTTCCGCGCTGTCAGCTGCAGCCTTTGGTGAGGCATTGGGCCATGCCTTCTTTACGTTGAGCGTCGGCATGTGCGGCATGCTGATCTACGGTGCCTATCTGGATGAGAGCGCAAGTGTCCCCCGGCTCGGGTTTTCTGTCGCCATCCTGGACACGGCGATTGCCATTGCAGCCGCGCTCATCATTTTCCCCATCGTGTTTGCATTCGAGCTGGAATCGAATGGCGGCCCGGGCCTCCTGTTCATTGCCCTGCCCCAGGGCTGCACGCTTTTGCCCAATGGCAATCTTTTCGGCCTCGGTTTCTTCACTGCTACTCTGCTGGCCGCCTTTTCGTCACTCATAGCTCTAATGATCATTGCCCGGCACTGGGTCGATGAAACATTCCGTGTTGGTGGAACCGTCGCAACACTCATAGCGGCGGGGGCAACCTGGGTGGGCGGTGCCGCCGTTACGATGTCGCTCACTGTCTGGGACAGCATCTCTATCCTGGGTCTGAGCCTGTTTGATTTTCTTGATGAAACAACATCTGCATGGCTGCTCCCGATCAGTGGACTCGGCATGGCTATCTTCGTCAGCCGCGCGATTGTCCCGGACCTTCCCGAGGGCCGCGTAAAGACCTATCTGGCAATTTGTCTGACATTCATAGCGCCGCTGGGCATCATCGCGTTGGTTTCATCGAAGCTGCTCGATATCTAAGTCTTGGCTATGCAACCAGGCGGTACGCCAAAGCTAGGTCGCGGAAGCACGCTTAGCCACGTGATAAATCAGGGCCATTTCAATGCAATGACGCAATTCTGCTTCCGGCAGTGGTTTTGATGCATCCAGCAAAACCGCCCGATTGCCCTTGAACTCCAGAGCGTCCGGATAAAGATGGCGAAACGTGTCAACGAGTGTCGTCTGACAATGGAAGTAAAGAGCAACGCGCGGGGGCGTCTCACTCACCGCATCCATCCGAACCGTGGTACCGATACGCGCGCGCTTGGGTAGAAAGGATGGTTGGCCCCACTTCAGTGTTTCAACAATCTCTCCGATTTCCGGCGTGGCTGACACAACCTCATGAACCAGCTTACGGAGACGCTTGAGCGACGGCTGCACGGTCTTGCTGTACCCAGACATCACGCTATCGAACTCAGCTTTGGCATTCTTTGGCATCTCAAAAGCCTAGCGCCATGCGCCGCCCCGGTTCAACGCCGCAACGCACAATGACAGAGTCCAATCAAACATGCAGACTGCCGACCATAACAAAAGAGAGGACGCTCAATGCTGTCTGTCACCCCTACCGGCGAAGCGTGCGGGGCCTTCGTGTCCGGCATCGACCTCACACAGCCCCTTGATTCCGATCTCATTTCTGAGATTCGAAATGCTTGGCTTGAACATCATGTACTGGTCTTTCCCGATCAGCCGATGAGTGACGACGACCTTGAGCGCTTCACTCTCTACTTTGGCGACTTCGGGCACGACCCCTTCTTCGCCCCGATTGACGGCCGCAAAAACATTGCGGCAATTGAGCGGCGTGCCAACGAAACCTCTCCCCTGTTCGCCGAGGGCTGGCACACGGACTGGAGTTTCCAGGAGAAGCCACCCATAGCAACCTGTCTCATGGGCCTGAAAATTCCGCCCAATGGCGGCGACACCTACTTCGCCAACCAGCATATGGCCTATGACCATCTGCCCGCCGATCTCAAAAAGGAAGTTGAAGGACTGGTCGCCGTTCACTCGGCAGAAGCCGCCTATGCTCCCGACGGCATGTATGGGCAGGACAAGGAAGAAGAGAACGATCGCAGTATGCGGATCATCAGCTCCGAAGAGGCCCGCCTGAAACACGAACATCCTCTGGTTCGTCCGCATACGGAAACGGGTCGCCCTGCCCTATTTTCAACAGTAGGCTACATTCAGGAGTTCAAGGGCATGAGCAAGGATGAGAGCTACAATCTGCTTGTGCGTCTTTATGAACATCAGACAAAGGATGAATTTGTCTATCGCCACAAATGGAAACCAAACATGCTGGTAATGTGGGACAACCGCTGCCTGCTGCACCGCGCAAGCGGCGGGTATGACGGCCATGACCGCCTCCTCCATCGCACCACCGTTTCGGAACGCGCGGCCTGAAGCTCAGGCCGTTGGCAAACCACACACACGCCGCGCATTGCCAGAGAGAAACATCTCCTGCTGCTCATCGCCCAAGCCAAGTTGATCCAGTTTTGCCAGACATCTTGCAGGTGACAGCATCGGCCAGTGGGTTCCGAACATGACCCGGCTGCTGCCCGGACCTTTCATGAAATCAACAAAGGCCGGCGGCAACCGATGAACGGCATAGGCAGACGTGTCGACATAGAAATTGGGAAACTTGATGGTCAGCGAGACCAGTTCATCAATCCACGGGAAACCCACATGTCCTCCGACCACAACAAGCTCGGGGAAATCCAACAGAACGTCTTCTAGGTAGGGAATGAGCCGCCCAGTTTCCGAGCGTAGTAAAGGCCCTGTATGACCAATCTGGTGCAGAAGGGCACACCCGCATCTATGCAGGCCGCGTAGATCGGGTAGTAGCGCCGGCCGTTCGGCGGCAGGTTCCAAAGCCACGGAACCACACGCACCCCCACAAACGTGTTGCCATCCACAACGTCTCGGATGACCCGGACGGCCTCCATCGGCTTGTTGAGATCAACGGTGGCCAACCCCCGAAACCGGTCAGGAGCAGTCTCAATCTGGCGGCCTGCTTCTTCATTCGTGATCAGGTCTCCAGCAGGACCATGCCAGGCGGAAAGCAGAGAGATGTCCACATCTGCAGCGTCCATGGCCGCCAGTGTGCTTTTCGGAGAGGGGACCAGTGGGTCTCCCTCCTGCCCTGTCCATCGCAGCAGGGGTTCCAGCCAATCCTGTCTCGCCATATGCTCAGTTGTAATCTGCGCCCAGACATCCACAGCACCCATTGCCAGATACTCCCATCAATATTACTTAACTAGTGAAGTAATAAACCTACCCCCCTTTTGCAAGAGGTCCCATGTCGCGCTCACCCGCTTCCCAGCATCGCCTCTATTTTTTGCTGCAAAGAACGGCACACGCGCTCAAGGTAGATGCGGACACACGCCTTAAGTCCGCGTCCGGACTAACAACGGCACAGGTAGCTGCGCTCAATCTCATCGCCGAACGTGCACCGGTGGCGCAAAACGTAATTGCAAGAGAACTGAATCAAAAGGAATCTGCCATCACGGCAATGGTGAAGCGCCTGGAAGCACAAGGTCTGCTGACCAAACGCAGGGCAAGCCATGACGATCGAGCCTGGGCGTTGGAACCAAGTCCTGCGGGACTGGCCGCACTAAACGCAGCAAAACCAGCGTTCAATGAGATCAACACGATGATCGACGAGAACACATCCCGAACAGAGGCAAGACAAATGGCACGTGTTCTGACTGGGATATTGGGTGCGATAGAACAAGACCCAAGACGCTGAAATGCCCTCATAGGGCCTATCCGACGCGTTTACGATACGTTTCAAAAAACCTATCTCCACCACCCGCACCGACTTGTCTTTGCAAGTGACTCGCAATATAAGCGCCCTTGATTGGTGGCGGGCTGCAAAAAAAGGCAGCAGACTCGGGCCTTTAATATGCGATTGATTCTGAGTATTGTTTGCGGCAGGGCCGCCAAGGGGGTTTTCATGACTAGAAAGACGTCAAAGGTAGGGGCGGCAATGAGATTTTCTGACCAATTGAAGACAACAACCGCATTGCGCGGCCTTGGTGGCGTATCTTCCATAGCTGCTGCAGCTCTGGCCCTTACAATGGGCGCAGCCCAAGCCCAGGACGCTGATGACTCCGGTGCCGCAACGTCCGTCCGTTCAGCGCCAATTAGTGTCACCGCGACACGCTCACCGATGAGAGCCTTCAGCGTGCCCGGACAGGTCACGGTCAAGGGCGCAGAACAGATCGAAAATGAGATACCAACCAGTCTGGATGATCTTTTCGATGACATTCCTGGTGTGACAAGCTTCGGCGGTCCCCGGCGTACGGGCGAAGTACCAACCATCCGCGGCTTCTCAGGACCTGATGTCATCATCACGCTTGATGGTGCTCGGCAGAATTTCGTATCCGGTCATGACGGTCGCGCCTTTATCGACCCCGCCTTCCTGGGCGAAGTGGAAGTCGTCCGGGGCTCATCCTCAGCCCTTTATGGATCAGGCGGAACAGGGGGCGTCATTGCCCTTCGCACACTCACCGCCGACGATCTGCTCAAAGATGATGAGACAGTTGGTGGTCGTGCGGGTCTCTCCTTCCGCTCCGGCAACGATGAGTTTGCTCAGCGGCTCGTGGGTGCATGGCGCCCGAGCGACATGACAGAGGTGACCGGCGGCATTGTCCGGCGCCGTTCCTTTGACGTTCGTCTTGGCAACGACGTTAAACTGGATTCCGAAGATGATATTCTTTCGGGCTTTCTGCGCGGGGAATTTAAGGAGAATGAGAGTTCCGGCGTACGCCTTGGCTGGCACCGGTTCCGCAATGATGCCATGGAACCAAACAACGGTCAGGCAGCAGGCGGCGACCTTGCTGACAAGGATGTAGACTCGGAAACAATTTCAGGTGGCTTCTTCTTCAATCCGCCAAGCAATCCGCTTTTGGACGCGGAAGTTAACATCTACCGGACGACCAGCCGAGTCGACGAAACCAACCTGACCGGCACGTCGGCAAACCAGCTTCAGGAGCGCAAGCTTTCGACATTCGGTCTTAACGCAGATAACACAAGCAATTTTGTGCTCGGCGAAAGTGCTGAGTTGGCTCTGACAGTTGGCTTCGACTATTACACAGAAGATGCCGAAGGCGCGCTAAACGGTGGCGTCCGTGGTGGTGTCGTGACAGGCGATCAGCAGTTTTACGGGTTCTTCGCGCAGACCGCCTTCAGCTTCTACGATATTTTTGGACTGGAAGGGTCCGAGTTCACACTGACACCCGGCATCCGCTATGACAGCTATGACAGTGAAGACACTGCCGGCAACAAAACGTCAGACAACCAGCTTTCGCCAAAAATCACCGCCCAGTTCGCACCGGTCGAATGGGGTTTCGTTTATGGCTCTTACGCGGAAGCATTCCGCGCGCCGCGCCTAGATGAACTGTTCCCGACGGGAACACACTTCCCGGTATTTGCTACCGCCGGCTTGGTTGGCTTCAACACTTTCATCACCAATCAAACCCTCGACCCGCAATCCACAGACACGTGGGAATTCGGCTTCGGTGTCGAGTTCGATGATCTGTTCGCTGAGGGTGATCTGTTTCAGGCAAAGGCCGGTCACTACTCTATCAATGGTGAGAACTTCCTTTCCACGGAAGTCATTCAAACAGCCAACACTGCCAACCCGCAGTTCTTTCCGGGTCCCCTTGCGTTTGGCTTTACCTGTCGCGCATTCGTTTCCATCACTGTGGATCCCAACGGCTGTGGCGGCACGACGCAGGTCGTGAACATACCGGATGCAGAACTGGATGGTTTCGAGCTTGAGGCAAGCTATGACTCCTCGCGCTTCCGTGTGGCACTCGCCGGTGCGACCATGGATACGGAAAACAAGACGACGGGTGATCCCATCGGTGGTGAGCAGCCCGACCAGATTACCGCCGATCTGCGTCTCAAGCTGCCGGAAATCGACAGCCATATCGGCTGGCAGTCCACCTTCGCTGACAGCCACGACGGTGGCACGGTCACAGCCAACGATCGTGACTCCTATAACATCCATGAAGTCTATGCGCGCTGGCGTGCGGAAGAAGGCGCCCTTGCAGGCTTCAGTGTTGGGGTGACGGCGGAAAATCTCTTCGACGAGGAGTATCAGCGGGTCTCAGCAGATACGCTCGAAGAAGGACGCAGCGTTCTCGTTGACGTCAGCTACCGGCTTGCCTGGTAACCTATCACTGCCCTCTCCCCGGCTGTGTCGGGGAGAGGCAACCGGAGACAGAATTCATGACTGATAATGCCGTTGCCGAGCTTTATGACCGCGTCGTCGCACTGCGCGAGAAGTCTCCAAAAATGCGGGCCCGCGATGTTGCGGCCGAGCTTGGCATTTCCGAGGGCGAACTCGTTTGTTCTGGCCTGGGCAAGACCGTCAGGCGTCTTAAGGGTCCATGGTCCGAAGTCATCACCGCATTCGGTGACCTTGGCGAGGTGATGGCCCTTACCCGAAATGAAGGAGTGGTCCATGAAAAAGTGGGCGAGTACGCCAACATGGATTTCGGGGCCCATGGCGGCATCGTACTCAACCATGACATCGACCTGCGCCTGTTCCTGGGACGGTGGCATTTCGGCTTTGCGGTGAATGAAGAGACCCGCTCCGGCCCTCGCCGCAGCCTGCAATTCTTCGATCTTGATGGGACGGCCGTCCACAAAGTCTACCTGCGTTCAGAAAGCAATGATGGTGCCTACGATGCACTGGTAGAGCGCTTTGCTCACGAGGAGCAGACATCACTGATTGAAACCGGCCTTGTTCCGACCAAGGATGCCGATAAGCCAGATAGCGAAATCGACCAGCAGGGTTTGCTGCAGGACTGGACCGAGCTCAAGGACACCCACGATATCTTTCCACTTCTTCGCAAATACAAGGTTGGGCGTCAGCAGGCACTTCGCCTCGCCGAAGGCCGCTTTTCTCAGCAGGCTCCCATCGATGCCGTTACACGTGTCCTGACGAAAGCGTCAGAACGAGGGGCCCCCATCATGGCGTTCGTCGGTAACAAGGGATGTATCCAGATACATACGGGCCCTGTTGTCCGCATCGAACCGATGGGCCCTTGGATCAACGTTCTGGATGATGGCTTCAACCTGCATCTGCGCACGGATCTTGTGGCCAGTGCGTGGGTGGTCCGCAAGCCGACTGTTGACGGCGACGTGACCTCGGTTGAGATCTACGACGCCGCCGGAGAGATGATGATCCAGTTCTTTGGCGAGCGTAAGCCGGGCCAAACCGAACGTGATGATTGGCGCCAGATCATCGCCGAAGGTGTTCTTGGCCAGGGGGTGGCGGCCTGATGGCATTTGCATCGCAAACAAGGCGTAACTTCTTTATTGCAGCAACCCTTTTCGTTGGGGGAGGGGCAGCGCTTCTGACTGGGACACTTCCTCACGCCCAAGCTGAAGCGCTGCCGGCGAATGCGGCTGCCCCACAGAAGATTGTGTCTGTGGGCGGAGCCGTCACTGAAACGCTGTATGCCCTTGGCTTCGGTGATCGCATTCTCGCCGCGGACACAACCAGCATGTTCCCTGCCGCAGCACGGGCTCTGCCGAAGGTGGGATATCTTCGGCAACTGTCTGCCGAAGGTGTTCTGGGTATGCGTCCTGATCTGATCCTTTTGGGGGAAGGTGCGGGACCAGCCGCAGCCGTTGAACAGATCAAGAGCGCTGACCTTGATGTTGTTGATGTTGCAATACCCTGGACACCCGATGGTGTGACAAAGCTCATCAAGACAGTGGGAGCGGCGGCAGGGGATGCGGCCCAGGCAGGTGAATTTGCAGAAACTGTCAGAACGCAGTTCAGCGAATTGGCTGATGCCGTTCCCACGACTGATGCACCTTCAGTTCTCCTTCTTTTGAGTGCCGGTACCGGACCGCTTCTTGGGGCAGGAAAAAACACAGCGGCCGAAGCGGTTATCACTATGGCGGGCGGGCGCCTCGCGCTGCCAACACTTGAAGGCTACAAGCCGCTCTCACTGGAGCCCGTACTTGCTGCCGACCCAGATTTCATCCTGATCCCCAGCCACGTTGTGATGGCGCTTGGTGGTGAAGAAGCCCTGGCAGATATTGATGTCATCGCAAAAACCACAGCCGGCCAGCAAGGCCGCGTCATAGTGGCCGACAGCCTTTATCTATTGGGCTTCGGACCTCGGACTCCACAGGCAATTGCAGACCTCGCGCAAATGTTTCATCCAGACGCTGATATTCCGTTGGCGGGACGCGAACAGGCCCCTTCTGGTCGAATGAACCTGACTGGGAGCTGAAGGTGACCGTCGCCTCCCCTGTTGCAGAACAATCAATGAGAAGCGCGCTGCCAGGCGTGCTTTTTCTGCCTGTACTTGCTTGTATTGCACTGGCCGGAGCGGCGACAGGCCTGACCACGGGCGCAGCAGATTTGTCTTTGGGAACATTGGCATCTGAATTGTGGGGAGCGATTACGGGCACTCAGGCTGAAGACCCGGTCGCCCGGACGATCTTTCTCGATGTGCGCGGACCCCGCGTTGCTCTTGGATTCGCCGTTGGGGCCAGCCTGGCTGTAGCAGGGGCTGTGCTTCAGGCTTTGTTTCGCAACCCTCTGGCAGAGCCATCCATAATCGGCGTATCAGCGGGTGCAGGCGCAGCTGCCGTTGCCACCATCGCATTGGGCGGTGTGATTTCTTTTATCGGAGTTGGACTGGTTTACATCCTGCCCGTCACTGCTTTTTTGGGCGGCCTTGTCGCCACTTTGGCGGTCATGGCGATAGCGCGCGTGGGCGGGCAAACTCCTGTTCTAACCATGTTGCTGGCGGGCATCGCAGTGACCGCAATTGGCGGTGCTTTCATGGGCCTGATGATGTTCATCAGCAACGATGAACAACTGCGCGCTATCAATTTCTGGATGCTCGGCAGCCTTGGCAGTGCCACCTGGGCTGCAATTGTCCCTGCCCTCATCCTCATGGGTCTGATGCTGTCTGCCGTCCCCATGCTGACACGCAACCTGAACCTCATTTTGCTGGGTGAGAGGGAAGCCGCAGCACTCGGCCTCTCCGTCGACAGGTTCAAGAATACGGCAGTCATTTTGGTCGCCGCCGGTGTCGGAGCTGCTGTCGCAGTAAGTGGCATGATTGGCTTTGTAGGCATTGTCGTCCCGCATCTTCTACGTCTCGTCATCGGTCCCGATCATCGCGTTCTCCTTCCCGCCTCAGCAATAGGCGGGGCTGCATTGCTATTGTGGGCAGATGTCGCCGCGCGCAATCTGGCACCACCTGCAGAATTGCCCATCGGCATTCTCACGGCCTTGCTTGGCGCCCCTTTCTTCCTTTGGCTCCTGCGACGTGCAGGACGGGACGGTGCAGCATGGTAGCCCTTGCCGCCGATAAGCTATGTGTAAGCCTTTCAGGAAGACAGGTCCTCACCGACGTCTCGCTTACGGTCATACCTAGCGAAGTTATGGTGATTGTTGGCCCCAATGGTGCTGGCAAGTCCACCTTGCTTCGGGTCCTCAGCGGAGAAATGGAGCCCGGTCAGGGCAGCGCGACAATCAATGGTACTGCAATCCATGATGTGTCGGCCGCAGAGCTTGCGCGGCAACGCTCACTGATGCCGCAACACGCGTCTCTCACGTTCCCATTCAAGGTCCGCGATGTTGTGGCAATGGGGCGTGAGCCTTTTCGCGATGAGAACAACTACCACGCCGATGAAGAAGCAATCGCCTGGAGCATGAGGGCAACCGACATCGCGGCACTTGCGTCGCGCTCCTACACCCGCCTGTCAGGCGGTGAACAACAACGCGTGCAGCTCGCACGTGTGCTGGCCCAGAGCTGGCGGCATGAAGGGTCAACCTCGCCGCGCTACCTGCTACTGGACGAACCTACCGCCAGCCTTGATCTCGCTCACCAGCACGCAACCCTCCATCTTGCGCGGGAACTGGCGCAACAAGGAGCTGGTGTCGTCGCCGTCGTTCATGACCTCACCCTCGCCTCGTTATATGCCGAGTGCGTTGCGGTCTTGTCAGAAGGCCATCTGACAGCACTGGGGGCACCGGAAGATGTCCTGATGCCGGAGATGATACAAGACGTCTTCGGCCTGCAGGTTAGACGCATACATGACGCTGATAGCGGCAGGCATCTGGTTTTGCCCACCGGCCACGCCCAAACGAATGCGTCACCAACACCCAGAATCGCTGCTCAATAGGATCAGGATCGCAAGATGGACGAGTCACTTTCCCAGGCACCGACCTTGCCCGAAGCAGAACTGACGAATGATCCCGCAATTGCTCCACCGGGAATCGAGCAACCTGCAAACGCGATCATGGACTTTCTGAACATTGGCGGCCCTGTGCTGTGGGTCCTGGTTGGGCTGTCAATCGTCACCATGGCCCTGGTTCTTGCCAAGATCATTCAGTTTGCGATCGCGCGCACCGGAAGTCACTCAAGGCGCGGCGGCCTCGGGGTGGTCAAGGCCGCAACAGGGAACGCAATTGAGTCACATGGGGAAGACCGCAGCTATGCGGAAGACGCGGGACGGCGCGCGGCTCGACAGGTCATGCGACCACTTGAAGGCGGTTTGGGAACGCTCGGCATGATAGCCATGCTCAGCCCGCTGATCGGCCTTCTGGGCACTGTTATCGGTATGATTGACGCGTTTCAGGCGCTTGAAAGTGCAGCGAGCACGGTTGACCCGAGCCTTCTGTCCGGCGGTATCTGGGTGGCACTTCTGACAACCGCCGCTGGTCTTGTTGTTGCAATTCCGGCGACGCTTGCCCACGGCTGGTTTGAAGGCCGCCTCACCCGTTTCGCAGATGAAGCAGAGTGCCTTATTGGCGAAACGCTGGCAGTGGCTTCCCCCATTAAGAACAGCTTGCGCGTGGCCGCCGAGTAGTCGTGCAATGAGCATGTCGGCATCCACCTTGAGCAGACGCAGGTCTCGGGTCGTGCTCAGCCTGACACCACTCATTGACGTGGTGTTCATCCTGCTGGTGTTTTTCATGCTGGTTTCACAATTCACACAGTGGCGTCAGGTGGAGATGATCCCGGAGGCCACTCTTGGCAGTGACGCAGAAAACAATGTTCCCAAGCTTGTATTGGTTGCAGAGACAGGCTCTTACATCGTCAACGGTGAAACCCTGCCTCTTGCGACAGACGCTGCCGAAGCAATCAAGTCCTCTCTGAAAGGCGGCCAGGCCGTTGTTGTACGCCCGCTCCAAGGAACAACCATCCAGCCAGTCGTCAGTATTATCGAAGCCCTGAAAACGGCGGATGTCCGGAATGTCAGTGTTGACCGACATGGACCAGGCAAATGAGATCCATTCGCGCATCACGCACCAGCCACACGCCTGATAGCACCCTGCCCCTTATCAACATTGTTCTCCTGCTTGTGCTTGCTTTCATGATTGCAGGGGTTGTCGAGGCACCACTTCCCGAAGGCTTCACCCCCCTTCAATCCACTAGTGAGTCTGCTGTTGATCAATCAACATCGGCTTTAAGTATCGTGGTGACGCAATCAGGAGAGGCCTTGTTGGAAGGTGAGGTCGTGGCACACGAAACGCTTACAGCGTTGCTGACGGCCGCAGCCGGGGACGAGCGGAAACTGACGATCAAAGCCGACAGCCGCGCGCCTGCCACGCTCGTGATCGACTTATTGGCGCGAGCCGAAGATGCAGGGATAAAAAATGCTGTCGTGATGACAATCGAGAACGACAAGTGACTGCAACACAAATCGATTTCGCACGCATCCCAAGCCTTGGGAGATTGTGGCTGTGGATGGTGCTGATCGCTCTTGTCGGTCATCTTGCATTAGCAGCCATCATTTTCACCAGGTCGCCTGAAACTTCCTCCGGAGGCGGAGGAAAAGTGCTGGGAACACTCAGCATCGCTCTTGGGGGAGCCCCTGTCGATGCGCAGGAGCCTGTGGATGAAAGACCTGCCGAGATTGAACCCGCGCCGCAGGTTGAGCCTCTCAAAACACCAGTTAAAGCGGCGACGCCAATAGAACCCAAGCCCCGCAAAACTCAGGTCAAACCAAAGACTGAGCCAAACAAGCCGGTGACCTCAAAGGCATTGCCTAAGAAGTCAGAACTACCACCACCCAATCCCATCCCAAGTGCAGCTCCCGCAAGCGCTGCCAGCAACGCAACACCGACTTTGGGAGAAGGTGCGGCTGCTAAAAAGCCAGGCCTAGGGGGTGGAGTTGAATCAGCCTCAGACTATGATGCGTATCTGGCTATGCTGCGCGCCCGTATTGAAGCTAACCGAACCTATCCGGCCTCCGCACGCCGATCAGGTAATGAAGGCGTCGCTTCCGTTCGCCTGATCATCGGCCCGGATGGACGTCTTACCCAGGTCAGTTTGGTGAAAAGCTCCGGTCATTTTGCCCTTGACCGGGCCGCAAAACGAATGGCGCAGAAGGCCCAGCCATTCCCGCCTCCCCCCCGGTCGACCTTTGATGTCACGGTCCCGGTTGTTTTTGCACTTCAATAGAGCCTGAGTTTGGATTGAAGGTCAGACGACCTGCCAAAATGGAACCCGGATAGGGACGTGTGAGAAACGAGGCCAAACCCTCGTCGGCACAGTCGTCGATCACATTGAGCATGCGAAAGCGTCAGGAACGGCGCCCAGAGAAGTCTTAAGTATCGACTATCTTCAAGGCAGCGTCGCGCTTCGCCTGAGGCATCTTCAAGGCTTTCCCGGCAGCTGATTCAGGATCGAATTGTCCAGCGTGCTGTCCGCCAACAACGTCTTCAGCTTGCCCGCTTCCAATACGTCCATGCCGTCGCTATATGCCTTCCACTTGTAAAACGTGGCAGGGCTAACGCAAGGACGGCGGCACACTTCCGCCGTCACCATGCCCCGCTCGTATTCGGTCAGGATTGCGTTCGACTGTTCATCTGTGAATGGGCTCCTGTGCACTTTCTGTCTCAGTTGCCAGAGAATTCAAATTCAAATGCGGTACCAAATGGGTCACGGGGTATCCCGGATCATGTCAGTGTAAGACCTTGAACTTGACGTTCCACCCGTCCAGGACTTCGAATATCTCGTTCGAACTGTGCCGCCAACCGACCGTCTCATACGGACCCATCGCGGACCAACATGACTGTTAAAGTAACGCGAGTGTCACCCAGATTGCCGTCTCCGATATCAGTTGTGCGGCCCCCAAAACATCGCCGGTTTGTCCCCCGATCTTGCGCTGGGCTTGCCAGCCGATAAAGCAGATCATTGCCGCGCACGTGATCAACGCCAGGGGCCACACAAAAAGTGCCACAGCGGCCAGAGCTATCACAATAGCGCGCGCTGGGGCGTTTCGACCTGATGCACGACGCCCCAGGCCATCAACGCGGGCAGGCGACAAAATTTCCTGCAAGACGATCATGCCTGCGCGACTGAGCACGGCAGCTCCGACAAATGCCAGCGGGCCGGGGTTCACCTCCGCTACGCAGACGACCCAAAGAGCCGTCACAAGGATCAGCGCGAGTACGCCGTTACTGCCGGTTCGGCTGTCGCGCATGATGTCAAGCGTATGTGCCTTGTCGCGCCCGCCGCCTATCCCGTCGGCATAATCGGCAAGCCCGTCAAAATGCAAACCGCCTGTCAGCATAGCGAGGCTTGCTAGCGCCAAAAGCGCTGCGACCATAGCTGGTGCACCAAGTGCCACCGCCACCGCATAAGCGCACCAGATCAGCAAGCCTACCAGACCGCCGATGAAAGGAAATGCCCACCGGGCACGAACGAGATCCGGTGGGTCGTCATCAACCCGGCCGGCCGGGATGCGCGTGAGTAACATCATAGCCACTTGCAGGTCAGTCAAACGGCTGTGCAGGATCATGATGTAGAAACACCTGCTTCAGCGAAGGTCGCCATGTCGCTGTGACACGCCAGCGCGGCGCGCAGAATACCTAACGCAAGTGCTGCGCCGGACCCTTCGCCAAGCGCCATGTCCAGCGACAAGATCGCCTCTAGATTCATCGCGTCGAGCAGCCGAGCGTGACCCGGTTCGCGGCTCACATGCCCTACTATGCAGTGATCAAGAAAGCGCTGGTCCGCCGCATAGAGCGGCACCGTGGCGGCGGTGCAGATGAAGCCATCTAGGACTACAGGAATGCGCAGGGCCCGTGCCTGCACGACCGCGCCGCAGATCGCTGCCTGTTCACGACCTCCAAGCGCCGCGATAAGTCCAAGACCAACCGCGTCGGCGTTTTGGGCGCAAGCGCGGTTCACCGCACTGATCTTGCGCGCCAACCCGGCATCGTCCGACCCTGCTCCCCGCCCAACCCATTCTGCCGCTACACCACCAAAACCGCCCATTGCCAGAGCTGCCGCAACGGTCGAGTTACCAATCCCCATCTCGCCAAGGATCAGCACACTCGCATCTGCATCGACGGCATCGGCGCCACTACGCATGGCCTGCAACGCTTCGTCCAAAGACATTGCCGGGCCTGCGGTGATGTCGTTAGTGGGCCGGTCGAGATCTAGCGGGACAACCAAAAGATCAGCATCGCTTACCCGGCAAAGTTGGTTGATGGCGGCACCGCCATGCTCGAAATTGGCGACCATCTGTGCCGTGACTTCTTGCGGAAACGCGTTCACGCCCTGGGCACAAACCCCGTGGTTCCCCGCAAAGACCAGAGCTTGGGCCTTGTTGATCGATGGACGGTCAGTGCGCTGCCACCCGGCCATGAAAATAGCAAGTTGCTCGAGCCGACCCAATGCGCCCAGCGGCTTGGTCAGCGTGGTTTGACGATCAGTCGCGGCCTGGACGGCATCGCTGTCCATACCCGGCAAATGCTCGGCCAGCGCCGCAACGGCCTCCAGCGTCATGATATCAGAAAGAAGTGTCATTTGGTTTCACTTTAATTGGGTAACCCGCAACAGCCAGCCATACTTCTTCACAGGCTCTTGCCACAGCCTGATTGACATGGCCTGCCGCATCGCGGAACTCCCGCGCCAGTTTGTTCTCGGGGACGATGCCTTGACCAACCTCATTGGTCACAAAAACAACCGGAGCAGCCTGTTCGGCCAGAACACGCACCAGCTGGTCGGTCTCGGATCGCCAGTCAGCTTCGTCCAGCATCAGGTTGGTTAGCCATAAAGTCAGACAGTCGACCAGACGGGGCGCATCGCCATCGGTCTTGCGCAACGCAGCGGTCAGATCAGTTGGCGCGTGCACATTAAGCCATGCGTCTGAACTTCGTCGGGCCTGGTGCGCGGCGACGCGGTTGGCCATCTCGGTATCGTTGTCATAGATCCGGGCTGTCGCGATATAGATGGCCCGACCGCAGACTTGCATCGCCAAACGTTCAGCAAGAGCGGATTTACCGGACCGGGCACCGCCGGTGATGAGTATCGACTTTTTCATTGCTATGTGGGAAAGCACTTTTTCACGTGAAAATAAAGCTGAAAGCCGAGCTCTTGGGCCGAAACATGCAATCCCGTGCTGAGCTGATCCTCATTCGGCACGCACCGGTGACAAAGCAAGGTTACCTGTTTGGGCGGACCGATGTCGAAGCCCGTATCGACCCGGACGCCATTGGCAGGCTGCGGGCGCGTCTCGGCCCGATGACTCGCGTCGTGAGCAGCCCTGCTCTGCGATGCCGGCAGACTGCCGAAGCGCTGTTTGGCGGCCACACACAGGATGCACGGCTTTGGGAGCAGGACTTCGGAGATCATGACGGACTGCCATTTGATGACCTTCCAGATATTGGCATTTTGGACAATCTCACACTTGCGGAGCATGCCTCACCGAATGGGGAGAGCTTCGCTGACGTCTGCGTGCGTGCAGGCCCCGCGCTTGTAGAGTTTGGAATTGCTGCTCACCATGAGGGTACCATCGCACTGGTGGTCCATGCGGGAGTGATACGCGCAGCTCTGGCTTTGGTAATTGGCCATGTACCGGGTGCGCAGGCTTTTGAGTTGGCCACTCTTTCAGTGACGCGGCTTGGCTGCGGACCGAACGGGCCCTGGTCGGCGATTGAGGTCAACCGAACATGAGACCAGCTGAGACAAATGGCCATTTCGCAGAATGGTGGCCCTGGTGACACTCACCTGTTCAGTTCCATATGCCATTGCGCCCGCCGCCATGCCGCCACACAGTACGTGGGTATTCCGCAAGGCGTGCCGGTCATGTGTTCTGAGCCTCGAGACCGGCTCATGAGCTTTTGTTTAATGATGATTGGCGGCATGGCCCTTGATCTGTTGCTTGGCTGGCCGGAGAGGCTTTATTTGCGCATCGGCCATCCGGTGACGTGGTTTGGACGTACGATCGGCGCGCTTGAAAACCACCTGAATACCGGCTCCCGTGGCCGCCGTTTGACCGCTGGAGCAATCACAGCTGTGTTAGTAACGTTGCTTGCAGCGCTTCCCGCAGTAGCGGTCCAGGCAGCACTACCTGACACTTGGACAGGTGTCATGATCGGTTCAGTCCTGGCATGGCCCTTGATTGCATCACGCTCCCTGCATGAACACGTGGTTGCCGTCGCACGCCAGTTGGAGGCTCACGATCTGCCCGCTGCGCGCAACGCGGTCAGCATGATCGTGGGAAGGGATGCGTCCTCAATGGACAGCGCAGCCGTCGCCCGCGCCGCCACGGAAAGTCTGGCTGAGAACACATCGGATGGAGTTGTCGCACCGTTATTCTGGGGCGCGATTTTAGGGCTGCCGGGCATATTTGCTTACAAGGCGATCAACACCATGGATTCGATGATCGGCCATCGTACCAACCGTTTTGAAGCATTCGGCAAAACCGCCGCCCGAATGGACGATGTTGCGAACTGGCTGCCCGCACGGATGACGGGCATCACGTTTGCCTGTCTCTCCGGTCGGCCCGTGCGCGCGGTTGGGGTGATGCTACGTGATGCATCAAAGCACCGATCCCCCAATGCCGGCTGGCCCGAAGGCGCGATGGCCGCAGCGCTTGGCGTTCGCCTGTCTGGCCCGCGCATGTATGGTGGCCATATCGCCGAAGAGCCTTGGCTGAATGAAGGCGCACCTGATCTACAGGCCGGCGACCTGGGCCGGGCTCTGTCAATCTATCGCTGTGCTGTCGCGCTGTTCTGGGTTGTGCTCGTGGGTCTGGCACTGCTCTAAGTCGCCTATGGAACAAGTTCGAGACCACGGCGGCAATCTTGATGAGGCCATTGCCCTTTTCGGCGGCACGTCGACAGACTGGCTCGACCTGTCAACCGGGATCAACCCTGAGCCGTACCCAGTGCTAACGCTTCCGTCAGAGGTATGGACGACGCTGCCGAGCAAGGCCCGCATGCTTGACCTGTCTCGGGCCGCAGCGACGGCATATGACACATGCGCCCGGGTAACCCCGATAAACGGAGCACAAGGCGGTATCCAAATGGTGCCGTGGCTACGGCCACCTGGACACGCCGCCGTGCTGGTACCTACCTATAACGAACATGCTGCAACCTTGCGCGCCTCAGGCTGGCAGGTGGGCGAGGTATCAACCATCGACGCGCTGTCTGGCGCCGATCTGGCGGTGGTTGTTAACCCCAACAACC
>JBHJJF010000172.1:0-4180 GCA_050042885.1 Candidatus Phaeomarinibacter sp. | reverse complement strand
TCTTATTAACTGTCGTCGCGTTTAAGCAGCTCGGTCTCGATGATTAGGGTGATCTCGTCACCAACAAAGCTCAATCCGAAATCCATACCAAAGTCAGACCGCTTGATAACGCCTGATGCGGAAAAACCCCAGCGTGTTGTTCGTGACGAGAATGGATCACTTGCCGTGCCGTTGAAGGTCACATCCAGCGATACCGGCCGGGTGATGTCCAGCAGGGTGAGATCGCCGGTCAGTGTTGCGGCGGTGTCCGACATCACGTCGACGCCCGTCGCCTTGAAGGTCATGGTTGGATGATCATCTACGTTGAACCATGAGCCGCCCATCAGGTTTTCGTCCCGCGCCACAAGGCCGCTGTCGAGACTGGCGACATCTATGGTGAGTTCCACAACGGCATTTTGCGGACGGTTCGCGTCCAGCACCACGCGTCCCTCGGCGTCCTCAAACTCGCCATAGGTGCGCGACAGGCCCAGATGCATGACGCTGAACATGATGTGGGTATGTCCCGGGTCAAACTCCAGAAACACTGTTTCGGAGCGGGCAGGGGCACTGAGCCAAACCAGCGCGGCCACAACCGCACTCAGAGGAACAAGACGGCGCATCAGGCAATTTCTCCATCACCGGAAAGAAACTCTCGCATGGCATCCATGGCCTTGGGATCGTCTGCAAGCAGCCGCATGAACTCGGCCCGTTCATCCGCCAGGCCTGCAGACAGGGATTTCTGGGTTGCCGACTTAACGAGCATCTTCGCCGCGGCAAGAGAGCGCGGCGTCTTCTCCGCCAGTTCCTTGCCGAGCGCAACAGCAGCCGCCAGCACGTCACCGGTTTCAAACCGGTGCACGAGACCAATCTCTGCGGCCTCTTCGGGCCCGGCCACACGGCCGCGCAGGATCATCTCAAGCGCGCGGGCCTCACCGATGACCCGGGGCAGCCTTTGGGTTCCACCGGCACCGGGAAAAATGCCGATGTTGGATTCAGGCAAGCCGATTGTGTAGGCGCCCTGACCGGCAATGCGAAAGTCGCAACACAGGGCGAACTCAAATCCGCCGCCCATACACATGCCGTTGATGGCTGCGATGGTCGGCTTTGGAAAATTGTCTACGCGGTTGAACAGTGTCGAAATATCGGTTTCACCCTTCGCACTTTCCACAATGTCGCCAACGCTGCGCCCGGAGGACTTCACAAACTCGCCCGCTGCAATGATCTCCTCAACGTCGTAATGCCGAATGAAAACGTTGGGCAGGCCACCGGTAAAAACAATAGCCCGAACATTGTCGTCGTTTTCATAGGCCGCGACGATCCGGTCAAGCTCCTTGACCATCTCCATGTTCATGTACCCCATGGGCGGGTTCTCGAACGTGACAATGGCTACCGGGCCGTCATCGGACATCATGATCATGAGGTGTCTCCGTTGTCTGGGTATCAACGTGTTCAGGCGTCGAGTGATGCGGTGCCTTCGACCGCGCGTTTGTACGCAGCATAGCGGGGCTGATCAATTGACAGCTTGGTGAGCGTTGTTGCCCATAGGTGATCCGCCAGGTGGGGATTATCCAACGTCATCCGGCCGTCGCGGATTTCTGTGCAGAGTTCTTCGTTCAGATCACCAAGGTCACCATCATGTCCCAACAGGGCTGAAAGCCGTTTCAGTTCGGCTTTGTTATCTGCAGGCGCAATCGCCAGCTCGCGTTCGACGATGGCCAGAGCATTCGCCGCAACACGGGCATGAAAGGCATCATGGCCTTCAAGCTTGGGCATGGCGACCTTTTCAAGAAATTCGCGCACAGCAGTCACAAGATCAGGGGCGGCGGGTTGGTCCTGCATGGGTCAAGCCTTCCTTGGGGCAAGCAGATTGAGAAGATCGATTTCGGTTTCTGACGACCTGCGGCCGATAGCTGCACGCTCGACAGACCGGGCCATGCCGCTGGAAAAAGCGGACACCATGATCATGCACATGATGCCCCATTTAAGCGTGCCGAGTACTTCCCAGTATTTGACGCGCTCGGGGTCAACAGGTGCGCCGCCCGCCGCTTCATATCCGGCATACATATCCTCCCGGGAGCCGAACCCGCCGACGGGGTTATCTATCTCGCCAAACCGCCAGGAATTGACGCAGATCCACCCCAGATCCTCCATCGGGTCACCCACATGAGCCAGTTCCCAGTCGAGGACAGCGCGCACACCTTCAGCGCCGATCATCAGATTGCCATTGCGGAAGTCGCCATGCACCAGCGTCAGAGTCTCATCCGCCGGCAGATTGTCTTCCAGATATCGGAAGGCCAGTTCAAACACCGGATGCGGATGATTCATTGACTTATAGATGTCGCGGTATTTGTCGATCTCGGACCGGGCCGGGGACGTCTGTATCTGAGGGAGGGTGTCTCTTGGCACCGCATGAATGCGGGCCAGAATTTCGCCGCACTGGCGCGCCATTTTCGGCCGCGCCTCGGCATATTCCGCATCCCGCAGAATTTTCCGGGCGATTGTCTCGCCTTCGATGCGGTCCATGACAAAGCCGTCGCCCAGGCCATCGCTCTCCTCAAGCACCAGCTTGACCGGCGGCACGGGGACGCCCTGTGCTTCGGCAAGCTTGATCAAGGCCGCTTCTGTTGCCAGCGGCACGGCGGTGTCGCGCTTGTTATTGGTGCTGCCGCCCGGCGCTCGGCGCAGAATCAGGTGATGGAGGTGGGTGCCGGCCTCTAGGTCGAACGCCCATGTCTCCTGACTGGCGCCACCGGAAAGGCGACGTACATTCGCAACACCGGCTACGTTGCTCCATACGCGCTCTAGAGCAAGCCGCAGTGACCGTTCCATCTCATGTCGTGCGTCAAGCGCTGCAGTCCCCGTGCTCATCGCGCGATGCTCACAGGTTTCCCGTCGACGATCTGGTCCAGGTACTCAGAAAGGCCATAACCGATCTGACCATTGCAGGTGTATTCCGTCATGCCTTCTGTGATGCGGGTCAGCATTTCCTCACCGTCAGGCGTCTTGCGGCGGTTGCGCAGAGGAATGAGTGACATCACCTTGCCATCAACCTGGTAGTCGGTGCCGCTTTCGGTCTTGATGCGGGCGGTGAGGGACGTCTGGTACCAGTTCTCGTCCCAGTCGCTGTCGATCTCGGCATGCTCGATCATGTCGTACTTGCCGTCCTTCAGCACCATGCCGCCCATGCGGCTGTGTCCTTCGGCATTTGTCACGATGGAAATCATCATCGCGAAGTCAGCGCCGAAATTCATCGGTAGCCAGCGGTACCAGTGGATCGCCTGCCAGTAGCGTGGCCCCCATGACTTGTCGCGCAAGCCATGGCCAGACACCTCAAAGCGCTCATCACCAATGATGAAATGCCCCTTGGCAGCCATGTGTTGCTCGTAATGCGCCTTGGCAAAACTCTTTTCAGGATCGATCTCCAGAGAGGACCCGTCTTCCTTGACCGTCTCACCGCCGAACATCGGCGACACGCCCTCATAGTCCAGCGCGACTTCGCAATCGACGATGGGGTTGGTCTTGAAGGCCTGGGCCGGGTTCGCCATCTGGTTGGGCTCAGTGAGAACGCACACCTTGCCTGAGTATGTCACTCGCAGCTTCTTGAACGGCTTAACAACGTCAAACTTCATACCACCGGCATTGAGTTCCTTATTGCCGTCGATCTTCGGGCGGGCATACATGAACGCCACGCGGCCATCGGGCAGATACAGGCAGTTGGTCATTTCGGCGTAGCCTTCGTTGGGACGATTGCCCAACCGAAACCAGCCGCCGATCTTTCGCTCCGGATCGAACATGTTGAAGTACATGCTCTCATTGTAATTGGTGGCCGCATCCGGCTTGTGGCAGTACTCATCTTCCGGTTCCAGGCGAACGCGGTATCCCTCAGGCACTTTCATGAACGCTTCCCTTCAGATGCCTTTACCCGGTTTCCCATTTCAGGTTACCCGGCGGCATCACTCGTTTTTTGATGTGTTTTCAGGCTTCATTCTAAACCTGACAGCGCAGATGACCAGCCGGTTGGATGCGCGCTAGACTGCCCCTGCGTCATCTCAATCTGAGTCGCACCTTCGGAGTTGCACGGCGAGCCCACAATGACTGACGAACAGCCGCATCTGATCGAACCGACCCCCCGCGTCAGCATCCTGTCGCGGCTGCGCAACTACTTCCTGACAGGGCTTGTGGTCGCGGCACCAGTGACCAT
>JBHJJF010000171.1:0-25476 GCA_050042885.1 Candidatus Phaeomarinibacter sp. | reverse complement strand
CATCGACGCCCACATTGTATTCGGTGACATCATCACTGTCGTTGTTGGAGTGGAAGTTCGAGGTCAGTCCCGCTTCAAAGTTGAGCGCATGACGGCTCCACTGGGTCTCAACAAGAAGCTCGGGCGAAATGGCGAAAACCGTGTCATCTTCTTCATTCGTTGGAGCGTTGAAGAGGTTGTCGGTAAATTCTACCGACGCCGTTGTGGCCGGATAAATAATGAACCCCCCGGCGCGGATGCCCACGGGATCGTATTCAGGGCGCTCGCGGTCCGCGACGCCGACACCGCGCTGCGCATCCTGGGCAGCGGCAGCGGTCGCCAAGACGCAGCCAAGTCCGACGGCAATACCAGTTCTCAAAAGACGCGGCATAATCTCAGGTCCCCAATTTTCAGCACAGCGCGGCAAATCCACCCTCAGCTGAGCAGCATAAGGCGTGTAACTGTCACATAGATGACAGTTACACGCTAAACTACGCAAAAGCCTCAGACTTCTCTAGGTTTAACCGCACGGGACGGGTGATTAGTTGAATCCAAGACCGTTTGCGTTGCATTGCAGCAACATGGTGCGATGCGATACGGGTGTGCGGCAGACCCGCGCTTTAGAAGAAGCGCTCGGGGACGCGAATGATGTCGCCCGGCAGAACCTTGATGGCTGATTCCATTCTATGCTCAATTTCCGCGTTGGTTCCGGCTTTGGTGACATAAACCCGGCGATCATCTGCCCTGTAGGTGTATCCACCTGCCAGTGCGACGGCATTGAGGACCGTCATTTCAGGTACGAAATCATATTCGCCGCCATTTTCCACCTCACCGATAATGTAAAACGGCCTGAAATTGAGAACCTCAACGTTCACCCGCGGGTCTTTCAGATATCCGTCCCGCAAGGCATCGGCAATGGCGGTCTCAAACTCGCGTAAGGTCAACCCACGCGCAGACGTGTTGCCGATTAGCGGCAATGCAACGCTGCCAGTACTGTCTACCTCGAACTCGCCGGATAAATCCTCTTCATTGAAAACGATGACCCGGACCCGATCGCCAGTCCCCAGCTTGTAAACGAGATCACGCGAGTCAGCTGCAGATTGAGCGGACGCCCCGGCGACCGCTGCGACAGAGAGGGCCACTGCCAACAAAACAAGGCCCAATAGGCCGTGAAACGCCTTCAGATACACGCGAAACATCATCTGGGAACTCCGGATCAAACAAAGTGGTTGCGGTGCAGCAATGTCGAAACCCTCTCGCGACACTGGCTACAATAATGGCGTCCCCACCTGAATGGAACATGAAGGCCCGCCTCTAATCCCGCCGAGCGGCTATGTCGATGCACCAACAAGAAAGGCCCCGCAAACGGGGCCTTTCCAAATCTGCAGCAGAAGAAAGCGGGACCGGCTATGGAAGCTGCGGGCTCCCGTCTCCAGTGTCCTGCAAGGCGTTCTCGGTCACGGTCGTTGTCGCGACCTCCACTTCTTCTTCTTCTTCCACAACTGTCGGCGTCGGCGTTGGTGTCACCACCGCGGTGGTTGTACCTGTCGTCGTTGTTGAGTCCCCGGCGTCAACCGTCTGGGTACCGCCATCTTCGGAAGCCACAGTAATCGGAGTGCTGCCGTCATTTTCGATAGTGGACGTACCATCGTCGCTAACGGCGACAGAGATTTCGTCACCTGTTGCGGTCGTCCCATCAGGCGTCGTCACACTCACGGAACCGCCGGTCCCTGCATCCACAGAAACATCACCGCTGGCAACTTCCACCGTCGGGGTACCATCGGAGGAGGTGCTCACGGAGACCTCAGAACCAGGCGTCAAATCGACTGTTGTGCCATCAGCAAACGAGAGCGAAACAGATCCCGTATTGCCGGAGGGAAAAGACACATCCGCCCCATCAGGAATGACAAAACCGTCTGTGACAGTGGTCAGGACACCATTGATCAGAATTTGAGCGGATTCACCTTCCGGCAAGTCTACAGAAATACCCTCAACAGGATCCTGATTACCAAGGATGGCAACACCACCATCACCAGCAGCAGCAGCACCACCAAAACCACCTAAACCGACGGGTCCGCCGCCGGGTTCAACAACGCCCTGAGCAGACGCTCCAGAAATGGCAACCATTGACGCTGCAACGGACGCGATAACTACAAATAACAGGCGACGCATGGGTCCAGCCTCCCACAACAAAAATATTAGGGAAACATTAGCCTTCTTGCAGCGCACAACTCAAGGGGTTAGGCGCTAGAGAGTTAATTTCCATGGCCATTGTGCTGGGGCAGCCACATCTGCGCCACATCATCCCAGATTGCGCCCTTACGCCCCAATTTGGATGAACCGGCAGTCAGATTCCTCAAGCACGGCGCAGGTCAGGATGCCGGTGATGTAGGCCCCCGTATCAATGCCAATTCTGTTAGCGCGCTGGACCGGCTGCTCCTCCGGGGTATGACCATGCACAATGACTTTGCCAAAATCCATGTCGCTGGAGAGGAAATCATCCCGAATCCACATCAAATCCTGCCCGGTCTGCTGTTCAAGCGGGCGACCGGGACGTACACCCGCATGGGCAAAGTAGAAGTCGCCTTCCTCGAGCCAGAGACGAAGATTGCCCAGAAAGTCTAGGTGGGCGACCGGGAAGTTGCTGGCCAATTCATCCCGCGCCGCCACAAAGGCCTCCGGCTCATCCTTGAGTGGGAGAGCCTTGACGCCATAGCTCATCAGCGTCTCAAGGCCCCCGTAATACTTCCAGTCGCGGCCAAACTCAGGTTCGGCGAAGAATTTGAGGAAGGCATCCTCGTGATTGCCCTTGAGGAAAACCCTCTCAAAGCCCGGCAAAGGATCGGCCAGAAGCCGGTCGATCACGCCCTTGCTGTCGAGCCCGCGATCCACATAGTCGCCCAGATACACAATCACCCGCCGCGACGCGTTTGAGGTTTGCGCGTCCTCCAGGATCTTTGCATGCAATTGATCAAGCAGGTCCGCCCGCCCGTGGATGTCGCCAATGGCATACACCCGCGTGCCATCCGGCACCGCAGCTGGTGGGCGCCCGACAGGGCGGACAACGGACTTCAATCTGGAGAAAGCCTGCTTTAGCATGGCCAAGAGATACGACCGGCATGTTCTCCCCGCAACATAAACCGGGGACAACATGCCGAATTCGTTAGCGCGCCCACTATGGGGCGTAGGGTTGGTGCCCTACTGAAGAACCGTCGGCCAGTTGGTGTCGGCCTTTTCAATGAAACCGGGGATATCGGTTTCCCATGTGGCTTGCACGTCATCATTGAAGTTCAGGTAAAGCTTGCCATCAACGATGGTCCAGTTGTCCGGGTCAGCCGACGCGGTATAGCCCTGTGACACCGCCCAGGCACAATAGCCACCATATTGTGGGGCATAGGCCGCAGGATCAGCCACGAAGTCGTCAAGGTTAGCCTGGTTTGAAAAGCGGTAGGTGTAGCCTTCGTACTCGGCTTCAAAGTCCGAAGAGCCTTCAACAGGTTTGCCTTCGCGGAAGTAGGCAACCGGGTCATGGCCGCTCACGGCAACGCTGCTGAAGAGACCCGTATAGACCGGGTCTTTTGCCGCCTGGGCCGGGGCCGCCAAAATCACGGCCGCCAGAAGTATCAACACCGAAAACACTACATTCACGGAGAACCGTGAGACAGACGCATTATTGGAAGAATAGGTCATGAGCTGTATTCCCTTTGCCAGCGCCTGCCTCGAAGGGTCCCAGGCGCGCCCTTTGTTCGATGGGGAAAGAATGGCCTCAGTCCCCAACGATTCCCAATCACAAGACACCTCGGAAAAGTCACACTGAGCTAACGCATTTGTGTTCTTTCTGTGGGCCGGTTTACGGGATGGTTTGCGGGCCGATCGACAGCTCGTTAACCAGCAGACAGGAATGTGCAGTCATGGTGTATCGAAGGCCGACGCAAGTCGGGCCTGCCCACATGACCAATGTAGCAGCCAATGCACACAATTGTTGGCTCAATCCGAAAGACATTTGCTTGCCGAGCCTTACTCAAACATTTGCTCTGGTCCTGGCCGTGACAGCATCAGCTACCGCCCTCACAATGGCTCTCATGCCATACGGCGGACCGCCGGAGGAGCTTCAGTTTCTATTCCACGGCGGTGCTTTTCTTATCATTGGCTTTTTCTTTGCGGTCAGCCTTCCCCATAAACCTTGGGGCGGACTCCTGTTGGCATTTGCACTTGGCCTGACAATCGAAGGCGTGCAGCACTTCGTGCCTGGCCGCTCTGCTTCAGTTGAGGACATGCTTGCCAACTGTGTGGGCATAGCATCCGGCGGACTGCTCTATGCCGCCGTCAAATTCGCGAGCGCACGCAGCAAGTCGGCACCGTTCTAGAAGGCATACCTGCCCGACAACACATTCGACTCGCCACCGCAACAGGTTCTGCTACCTTATACACGCAAAAGATGAATTTGGAGCGTGTTTGGGGCATGCGGCATACGCGAACCGTACAAAACCGAACACGACGAGCCATGACGGTCACCCTCTACGCCGTCGTGTTCACCGCAGGAAGCATATCTGCGAGCCGGGCAGGCGCCTGGCCCCAACCCCAGGCACAAACCACACTCATAAGCCGCATCACCACAACAACTGCACCCAATGCCTTTGGACCCGGAGGCCAGGTCGTCGGCGATGCAGACTTCGAAAAAACAGAGATCGAGGCACATGTCGAATATGGGTGGCGAGAGACCGTTACTCTGCTGGCCAAGCCGACACTTCAGCATACGATTGTGGGCTCCCAGCGTAGAACCGGGCTTGCAACGATCGAGACCGGCGCCCGGGCGCGTCTACACGTGTTCGAGGAAGACCAGTCGGTTCTGTCCGGCCAGGTCAGTCTCATTTTACCAATGCGCGAGCACGATCAAAATAACCCGCTCATAACATCCGGCCATACAGATATTGACGTCCGGCTTCTCAATGGCGTTCCCGGAACGCTTCTTGGATGGCCGGACTTTGGGGACAGCCAGCTTGCCTACCGTCATCGCGGCGGCGGGGCGCCTGATGAGATCCGTCTGGACATGACCTACGGGGTGCATGTGAACCCAGACTGGACACTTACAACCCAGTCTTTCACCGTCCTGACGGTGGGCGAAGCGCGCCCGCCCTTCCAGCACTTCATATCTCAGAAAGTGCAATTGTCTGTCCGGTGGCAATTCGAAAGTGGCAAGCACATTGAGTTTGGTGGCGTGAGAACCCTGTCGGGGATGCGGACCGTGCGCGAATCCGGTGCCTTCCTTTCCCTTTGGACGAGCTTCTAAGCCGCGACGCGCGGGTGTGCCGCACTTGTTGTCACCGTCCCGTTATATGAAGCCGTCATTACTGGCTGCGATTTTTTCACACCCCGTCGGAGACATCGCATGCCCCGCATGGCGTACATCGCAGGCACCACAGCAGCAGCCATCGTTTTTGCAGTGGCCCTTTTTCAAGCAGCAACTGCGGCTGCCGAAACCGCGAACGGCTTCGTTTACGAAGATGCAAACTCAAACGCGCAACGTGACGATGGTGAAGCCGGGCTCGGGGGCATTATGGTCTCCAACGGTCGCGAGATAGCAAAAACGGAGTCTGATGGGCGCTACAGCATTCAAGTCGCCCAAGGAGATGTCCTCTTTGTTATCAAGCCAACCGGCTACATGACGCCTGTGGACGGCAATCAACTTCCGCAGTTTCACTACATCCACAGCCCCAACGGCACACCACAAGAGATTGTTCTGCGCTATCCGGGCATTGAACCGACCGGCCCGCTGCCGGCTTCAATTGATTTCGGCCTTACCGCTCAGGATGAAGAAGGGCCGTTTGAAGTCATCCTGTTTGCGGATACCCAGCCGCAATCTGATGTGGAAATTGACTTTATCCGAGACGACGTCGTGGCAGAACTGATCGGAACCAGTGCCGCATTTGCCGTCACCGTGGGAGACATCATGTTCGACGACCTGGCCCTTTTCCCGCGCTACAATGCGGTTATGAGTCAGATGGGTATCCCGGTTTACAATGTCCCCGGCAACCATGAACTCAACTTCCTGAGCCCCGACGACAAGCATTCACTTGAATCGTACAAACGTCTCATTGGTCCGCCGACATATGCCTGGGCTTACGGCGACGTGCATTTCATCGCGATCGACAATGTGGACTACAAGGGATTTGACGCAGGCCGCGACGAGCCAACCTATCGCGGCAACGGAATGTATGAAGGCCACATATCGAGCGACGCACTGACGTTCATCGAAAGCTATGTGGAAAATGTCGCGAAGGGGGAACGGATTGTCATCCTTCATCATATCCCTTTGCGGACATACCAAGACCCCAGCCGACCAGCTATGAATACCTTAAACAAGGAAGATTTGTTCAAGGTCTTGAGTGGCCACACTGTGTACGCTGCGCACGGACATACGCATACGACAGAGCACCATTATTTTGGGCCGGAAGATGGCTTCGATGGACCACAGCCGCTGCACAGCCATGTGCTAACCACAGTCTCAGGGTCGTGGTGGTCCGGCCCCAACGATGCCAGAGGTATCGCCACGGCAATGCAACGCGATGGCACACCGAACGGATATCACATCACACGATTTGATGGCGCGGACATGAGTGTCCGTTTCAAGCCGGCCAGCATGCCTCACACCCACCAGATGCGCATCATGTTCGACAGCCAGTTCCACCAGATGGCCGCCCCGATCTTCAAGGACTACCGCCACGGCGGACTGACAGCCGGACGAATTACCGCGGATCAAGCAGCATCAACAGACATACTGGTCAATTTTTTCGACGGCGGCCCCAAAACAACACTGACAGTTTCCGTCAACGGAACAAATCCCTTGCCTATGGCAAGAGTAAACGAGCCTGACCCGTTAGCTCACGAACTTTTCGAGCGATTTGCTTCCGTTCGAAAGCCGTGGGTGAACGCGGAAAAAGTATCCCACTTGTACCGGGTCGACCTGCCATCTTCGATCAATGTAGGTGCCAACACCATCACGGTGGTGGCGACCGACGAATTTGGGATGATGCACGAACAAAGCACCATACTCGAAATCTCAGCAACGGCTGGTAAGCTCTAACGCGGCGGCGGGCTCTTAGCATCTCGACCCGGCCCGTAACGCGCATCACCAATACTTCGAGTGTCGGCCAAAGCCTTTTCACGCTCTTGCTCGTCAAGACGCGTAAAGCTCCAGATCAAGGTGTAGATCTGATCGAACATGTCGCTGGGCACATTCTTGCTCGCCCACAGCAAGACATTGAGAAGGTCATACTCCAGTTCATCGCGGTGACGAGAACGTCGGATAAGCGGAATCTTGTCCGCGCTGTCAGCCGCCCCCTGACCCCCTGACGCACCAGCTGAGCTGGCTGGGGTGTTTACGCCGGTCATTGGACGATTGGCTTCGATTTTTGCATTTACATCGCTTCGCTGCATGGCCCCACTCACTCCCTTACTCATACTGGCCCCCGCGCTCACAAGACGCGCAGTGTTCGTCCAAGCACGAACTAAAATGCGAACAAAAACCACCTATCCACCTGCATAGTTGCGGTCGATTGATTTTAATGATCCTTGAACGGAAAATCGGCAGAGTTACGTTTGGTTGTGGGAATTCAAGACATCAGCAAAACTGCGGTGTCTACATCTATTGGCGTTAGCGCAGCAGTCCCACCCGAGACGCTTCAAACACTGCTGAATCGCGTGACGACACTTTCAGCTTCTTCATCACATTGCTCATATGGAACTGAACGGTTGGGTCCGACACACCAATAATCTGGGCGATGTCTCGATTACTCTTCCCCTGAGCTGCCCATGACAGGCACTCATATTCACGGGCACTCAGACGCGGTGGGGGCGGAACGATTTCGTTCGAGCTCGCAATCGTGTCAAAAATGGCATGAAACTGAGCCGACAGAGCAAAAACCTGAACAGGTTCCCTTGGAATGTCTCCCTGGCTGCCACTCGTTGATATGGAGAGCGTTGCCACCCGCCCGGCCGGCCCATGAAACGGTATGGTAACGCCATATCTGTGCCCTGCGTCGGCTCCTGCATCAAAGATTTCCTGCTGACGTTTCGTCAGATCAAGAGAATTCTGAACCTGGTCCCAGGAAATCGGGCGCTGGTTCGTCAGTGCAAGGTCAAAAAGCACGTCGTCCTCAAAGTATCCTTCGCGACCGTAAAACTCGATCCAGTCGTCGCCATAGGTGATCGTCCGTCGGGCCGCACTCTCCTCGTTTGGTTCCTCTTGTCTGGAGGCCGTCTCGATGAGTTCAGCGGAGTGCTGGAAGTTCACGTAGGCAACTTGATCAAATCCGAAGTCAGCCAGTCGGTTGGCCAACACATCAAAGAGCCTAAGCGGGTCTTTGGATTTGAGAGCCTCGTCCCACAGCCGCTCCCAATCACGTTTGTCCAGTTGCTGCCCCTCTTGCGCGGAGGCATTTGTCCGGGATCGGACATTAGACCGCAACTGAACTACAGAACTCAAAAGTCACTCCATCGCTGCAAACACGCCAAGCGTTCCGAACCAGATTGTCGGTCTTCTACAATACAGTGGTATTCAGCCCGCCGCCACATCGCTCGCGCAAGGGTTGCATAAAGTAACACTGACTCAAGATACGCATTCTGTGTATCCCCAATGCACTTGTCGCAGCTCAAGCCCGCTTATATTGCTTCAAACCATGAAAAATCGCTCCACAAAGCAATTGGTGACGGCAGCTGCGCTATCGGGTCTGCTTACAACCACCGCCCTGGTCTCACATCCTGCTTTCGCGCAGGAAGCAGGAGCCAGTGAAGCTGTTGAGCTGCCGCCGGTCGTCGTCACCGCAACCCGAGCACCGCAACCCCAAAGTGAACTGGCCGGTAACACGACCGTATTAGAAGACGAAGAGATCACGCTGATCAGTCAGGACAACCCGGCGGAACTGCTCAATCGCGTCCCCGGTGTCTATGTTCATTCGAATGACGGCCAGGAGCACCTCACTTCCATACGGTCCCCGGTTCTGACGGGCGGTGCCGGGCAAGGGTCATTCCTCTATCTCGAAGACGGCATCCCCCTGCGAGCGGCTGGTTGGGGCAACGTGAACGGGTTGTTCGACGCGCATTTTGAAAACGCCGACCGGGTCGAAGTCGTCCGTGGTCCTGGCTCCGCGCTTTATGGATCAAATGCCGTACACGGACTGATTAATGTCATCACACCTGACCCAAGCTTCATCGCGAAACGGACTCTGTCCTTCGAAACGGGTGGCCACCGCGATAAAGGCACCGCCGATGTTACGGGCGCCCTGACCGACAATACAGCCTACCGGGCCAGCGTCTCCTTGCTTGAAGACTCAAGCTTCCGCGAACATGCAAGCGTCGGGCAACAAAAGGCGACAGTCAGCCTCTTGCATGAAGCTGAGAATGACACGCTGAAATTCGTAGTCTCCGGGCAGAACCTCAATCAGGAAACCGCCGGATTCATCCGCGGGTTTGAGGCCTACCGCAACAGCGACCTGGCGCGCGCCAACCCAAACCCGGAGGCATTCCGCGATGCATGGTCGTTACGTACATCCCTGCGATGGGACCGCGAAATCAGCCCGGCCATGACCTTGTCTGTGACGCCATTCGCCCGCGTCAACGACATGGAGTTTTTGCGCCACTTCGTCCCGGACCAGTCGCTTGAAGAAACAGGTCACTGGAGCGCCGGTGCTCTGACGGCTCTTTACGTTGATCTGGACGGTGGACACTCCCTCGTTGCAGGTCTCGATCTCGAATACACAAACGGCTACCTGAAAGAGACGCAGTCACGTCCGACCTTCGGCACCTTCACCCAGGGCATTCACTACGACTTCGAAGCCACGCAGACCGTGGTAGCGCCTTACATCCACGCCGAGTGGCAGGTCGCACCCAAGACCCGTGTGACCACAGGCGTACGGTTTGACTGGACCCGCTACGACTATGACAACCAGACAGCATCAAACACCGTCGGACGCTTCCAGCGCCCCGCCGACCGGACCGATGACTTCTTCAGCGTCACTCCGAAACTAGGCATTGTTCATGAAGTCACCGATGGCACCGAGGTCTACGCCAACATCGCCCGCGCGGCTCGCGCACCGCAGGTAACGGATCTCTACCGCCTTCAGATCAACCAGACGGTCGGCGAAATCGATTCCGAGACGCTGGATAGCTACGAAATCGGTGCCAGGTCTCAGTTTGGTCCGGTGTCAGCATCCGTTGCTGCATTTTACGCCGAGAAGGAGAACTTCTTCTTCCGCGATGCCGATGGCTTCAACGTGACAGATGGCGAAACCTCCCATCGCGGCGTCGAATTTGAAGGGTCCGCAGACCTGCCATTCGGCTTTGATCTCGGCGTGTCTGGAACCTACGCCGTCCATCAGTATGAGTTTGACCGGCCCATCACCAATGCCGCGCAGCAAACCGAAGCCATTCGATCAGGCACCGATGTCGATACGGCACCCCGCTGGACCGGCAATGCCCGCCTTGGCTGGGAGTTCATGGACCGCGCGCGGGCAGAGCTCGAATATGTGTTCGTCGATGAGTACTTCGTGGATGCCGCCAACATCAATGAGTATGACGGCCACAACGTGCTTACTCTACGTGCCCGCATCGACGTTACCGACAATGTGCAGGTCACTGGTCGCATCATGAATTTAGGCAATGTGGAATTCGCAGAACGCGCCGACTTTGCTTTTCGCAGTTTTCGCTATTTTCCGGGCGAACCCAGAACGGCTTACATCGGCACGTCTGTTTCGTTCTAGGCGCGTTCTACACAACAATCGTTCAATGAACCCGGCTGACGGCCCCGTTGCCGCTGCGTCAGCCGGGTTTTTCGTTTTGCATACAAGTGTGTAAGCAGTCCGAAACAACGTGGCTAAATGGCGCCAGAAGCTTGACTCACAAAGGGAAAAAGCCAAAGTGGCGCCCAAATTGGCTGCACGCGTAGTTGCCGCACGCATTTGCACGCGCGCTGATAAAAACGGGTCCCCTAAACCCACCGCCCTTATGGGTATCGCAACACAATTCGATCGAGAGAAACTTCCCCATGAAGAAGCACAAAGTCCGCGTCTATCCGTCCAAGAAGCATCTGCCGCGCGAGAAGCAACTCGCCTGGAAGATGGCCGAAGTCTGCGCTGACAAAGTGCCGGTCGAAAAAGACGTCGAGGCTATGATCATCAACCGCGTGATCGACAATGCCTCCGTCGCCATTGCCTCCGTCAACCGCCATGCTCCGGCAACAGCCCGTGTGCAGGCGCTGGCACATCCGCGCAAGAATGGTGCAACTGTGTTCGGCATGCCGAACAACCAACGCTTCCATGCGGAATGGGCGGCGTGGGCCAACGGAACGGCTGTGCGCGAACTCGACTTCCACGACACATATCTTGCCGCAGATTACTCGCACCCCGGCGACAACATCCCGCCGATCCTCGCTGTAGCCCAGCAGACCGGCCAGACTGGCAAGAACCTCGTCCGCGGCCTCGCAGCCGGTTACGAGCTTCAGGTCGACCTCGTAACGGGCATCTGCCTTCACGAGCACAAGATTGACCACATCGCCCATCTCGGGCCATCAGCGGCCGGCGGCATCGGCGCCATGCTGAAACTGCCGACAGATACGATCTATCAGTCAATCCAGCAGGCCCTGCACACGACAGTATCCACGCGCCAGTCGCGCAAGGGTGAGATTTCATCCTGGAAGGCATTTGCCCCGTCTCACGCTGGCAAGCTCGCCATCGAAGCCGTTGACCGCTGCATGCGCGGCGAAGGCGCGCCCTC
This sequence comes from Candidatus Phaeomarinibacter sp., assembly GCA_050042885.1. Lineage (GTDB taxonomy): Bacteria > Pseudomonadota > Alphaproteobacteria > CGMCC-115125 > CGMCC-115125 > Pyruvatibacter. The sequence continues at coordinate 13,728 of JBHJJF010000171.1, read as the reverse complement.
ACCGATCTATGAAGGCGAAGACTCCGTCATTGCCTGGATCCTTGACGGTCCGACCGCCGATTACACCGTGCCACTTCCCATCGCGGGTGAGCCCAAGCGTGCGATCCTTGAGACATACACGAAGGAACACTCTGCCGAGTACCAGAGCCAGGCCCTGATCGACCTTGCGTTCCGCATGGGTGAAAAGATCGACGACTTCGACAAGATCAAGGAAATCGTGATCCACACCTCGCACCACACCCACTACGTGATTGGTACAGGCGCAAACGACCCGCAGAAGATGGATCCCAAAGCCAGCCGTGAAACGCTGGACCACTCGATCATGTATATCTTCGCTGTCGCCCTGCAGGACGGTGCATGGCACCACGTGAAGTCATACGCACCCAAGCGCGCCGCACGCCCGGACACCGTGCGTCTGTGGCACAAGATCCGCACGACCGAAGATCCCAAGTGGACAGAGCGCTACCACTCACGTGATCCGAAGGTGAAAGCATTCGGTGCCCGCATCGAGATCATCTTCAAGGATGGCACACAGCTCGAAGACGAGATGGCTGTTGCCAATGCCCACCCCTATGGCGCGCGTCCGTTCGATCGTGAGCACTACATCAACAAGTTCATGACGCTGACCGATGGCATCATCACCAAGAACGAAGCGGACCGTTTCATCGAAACAGCAGAGCGCCTGCCGAAGCTCAAGGCCGACGAGTTGGGCAGCCTGAACGTTCAGGTGCCTGCCGCAAAAGTAAAACGTACAGCTGACAAGAAGGGCATCTTTTAATGCTGAATGTCACGAAGACCGCTGCTGAAAAGCGCAAGGCCTTCAAGGACGGGATCAACTCGGGGACGCTTCAGCGCGTCCCCGGGGCCTTCTCCCCCCTTGTTGCCCGCCTGCTGGAAGAACAGGGGTTTGACGGCATCTACATATCCGGTGCCGTGCTCTCCGCTGATCTCGGCCTGCCGGATATCGGCCTGACGACACTCACTGAAGTGGCCACCCGCGGCCACCAGATTGCCCGCTCCACCAACCTGCCCTGCCTGATTGACGTGGACACGGGTTTCGGGGAGCCCATGTCCTCCTATCGCACGATGGTGGAGATGGAGAACCAGGGTCTGGCGGCCTTCCACCTGGAAGACCAGCTGAACCCCAAGCGCTGCGGCCACCTCGATAACAAGGAAGTGGTGCCGACCGAAGTGATGGTCCGCCGCATCAAGGCAGCGGTTGAAGCCCGCAAGGACACCAACTTCACCATCATGGCCCGCACCGATGCACGCTCCATGGAAGGCCTCGAAGCTGCCATCAACCGTGCCAAGGCATATGTGGATGCAGGCGCCGATGCCATATTCCCGGAAGCCATGAAGGATGAAAGCGACTTCGAAGCCTTCCGCAAGGGCATTGATGTTCCCATCCTCGCCAACATGACCGAGTTTGGGAAATCAGATCTGCTCACCTCAACACAGATGCAGAATCTCGGCATCAACCTGGTGATCTATCCAGTCACCAGCTTGCGCCTAGCCATGGGTGCCGTGGAAAGTGCGTTTGAACGCATCCGCGATGAAGGCACCCAGGAAGGTGTCGTGCCGGACATGCAGACCCGCGCCCGGCTCTATGAGCTTTTGAATTACGAAGACTACAACAAGTTCGACACATCGATCTTCAACTTCAAGGTCTGAGACGAACGACAACCGGTCTTGCGGCACACCGTAGTGGCCGGCAACAGGAGGTAAGAACCAAATGAGCGACGTACCCGCCGAAGACATCAAATACGGCCTTGCCGGTGTCGTGACCGATACCACCGCAGTTTCCAAGGTGATGCACGAGACCAACTCTCTCACCTATCGCGGCTACGCCGTGCAGGATTTGTGCAAGCATGCAGACTTCATGCAGACAGCCTACCTGCTGTGGCACGGCGAACTGCCCAACGCGGCACAGCTCGATGACCTGGTGAAGAAAGAGCGTGGCTTCCGCGCGATCTCAGATGACTTGCTCGCAGTTATCAAACTCTTCAACAAGAACGCGCACCCGATGGATACCATCCGCACTGCCGTGAGCTTCCTTGGCCAGGACGACCCTACAACAGAAGACGCGAGCCACGAGTCGAACCTCGAAAAATCCGTCAAGATGCTGGCCCGCATCCCGACCTGCATCGCAGCAGACTATCGATGCCGCAATGGCCTGGAGCCCATCGCGCCGGACGCAAGCCTCGGCTTCTCTGAAAACTTCTTCAATATGTGCTTTGGCGAGGTGCCCGCTCAGGAAGTCATCGACTGCTTCGACATCTCGATGATCCTGTATGCAGAGCACTCCTTCAACGCTTCAACCTTTGCAGCCCGTGTGATCACGTCCACAACATCTGACATCTACTCGTCAGTGGTCGGCGGCATCGGCGCCCTCAAGGGGCCACTTCATGGCGGTGCCAATGAAGCTGTGATGCACATGATGATCGAGATTGATGACCCGGCGAAGGCAGCCCAGTGGCTGCGTGATGCCCTTGCCTCCAAGCGCAAGGTCATGGGCTTCGGCCACCGCGTCTACAAGTCTGGCGACAGCCGCGTCCCGACCATGACGGAAGCCTTCTACAAGATGGCTGAGATCAAGGACGGTGCGAAGTGGGTGGAGATGTCCAAGAACCTCGCGGACACCATGATCGGCGACAAGAACATCTACCCGAACCTCGACTTCCCCGCAGGGCCCGCCTACTACCTGATGGGTTTCGATATCCCGATGTTCACACCGCTCTTCGTCATGAGCCGCATCACCGGCTGGACGGCGCACATCATGGAACAGGTGACCGACAACAAGCTCATCCGTCCGCTCTCTGCCTATGTGGGCGAAGAACAGCGCGACGTAGTACCGCTGGATCAGCGATCCGCTGCATAGGCGAAAAACAGCATCAACACTGAAGAGGCCCCGGCATCTGCCGGGGCCTTTTTCGTTCATGCTAGCGTCATGTTGATGCGCCTAGTGTCGGGCGCATACTCACCGCACCACCTATTTCCGGGGGTCACACGATGCGCCGTCTTCTTGTTACAAGCCTCGCAGCCATTGGCGCTGTTGCCGTAGCGCTCATCACCACGGCACCAGCGCACGCACAATACGGCGACGCACGGACCTCCATGAGCGATCTGCAGCGCAATGCCCTTAAGGACGGGTGCTGGAAACGCTATTCCGGCAATGACCACAAGCGCTATCAATGCCTCAATGGCCAGGCACATTGGAAAAACGCACTTATTGATGGGTGCCACGCCCGCTACTCGGGCAACGGTTCCAAACTGAACCGATGCTTGAACATGAGCAATCTCGGCGGCGGCCAGTATCGCGGCGGAAACCAGCAGGGCGGCTACTACGGAAACGACCCGTATGATGACCGCTACTACGATGACGACCCCTACGGTCACGACCAGTATGGCAACAACCGCTATGGTAACCGTCAGCATCGCGACGGCTATTATGGCAACGACCCGTACTATGGCGGCCCTAACAACAATCAGGGCGGTTACTACGGCAACAACAATTCCGGCGGCGGGTTCTTTGGTGGTGGCGGGGCTTCCGGCCTAACGGACATTCAGCAAAACGCCCTGAAGGATGGCTGCTGGCAGCGCTATAGCGGCAATGAGCGCAAGCGCTATTCCTGCCTGCGCGGCGAAGCCCATTGGCGCGACGCCCTGCGGGATGGATGCTGGAAACGCTATAACGGCAATCGGGGTAAACTGAACCGCTGCTTGAGCTACTGATGTAAGACGAATAGCGGCAATACGCCTTATCATTTCATCGCAATGACACTGTATAGTCGGGCGAGTCGCAAATCGTTTCCGCCTGGAGCATCATTGCATGACCGCCAAGGCCAAAGACTTCGCTGAGATTTATGATCGCTTCGGCGCGTCTATTGCTTCCCGCCATGATTGCGGCCGCTACTGCGCGCCATTGAACGGTGGCGAACCCGTTTGCTGTACCACCAGCCACGCCATTCCGATTGTTCAGAAGTCAGAATGGAAACTGCTCAAGGGCCGTACTGATCTGTGGAGCAAGTTTGAACCGTTCGACAAGACCAGCCGCGAAATTGTTGATGAACTACATTCAAGCTGCAAAGCCATCGAGTGCAAGGGCGCGGCTTTCTGCGAACGCGACAACCGCACGCTGGCCTGCCGGGCTTTTCCGTTCTTCCCTTACTTCAACAAGCAGCGCGAACTGGTGGGCCTGGGCTACTACTGGTCGTTCGAGGACCGGTGCTGGGTCCTGTCGAACCTCGCCTCCGTCGAAAAAGAGTTCGTGGACGAGTTCATCGCTTCCTATGAATTGCTGTTCGAGAAGGACGACGAGGAGCTTGAGGCGTTCGTTGACGAGTCAGCGTCCATGCGCCGCGTCTTCTCACGCCGAGGCACCCCGCTGCCGCTGATCGGGCGTGACGGCAAGCTCTACAAAGTACTGCCGAAGACCAAAGGCAAGCTGGTGCCGGCCAAGCCCTCCGACTTCAAAGCCTATGGGGCATACAAATCTCCAAAGGCGTATCGCAGGGCTGTGAGGGAAGAAAATGGTGATCCGGACGCACCCTTCCCGCCAGTCGCTCGCTAGGCGCTGAAATCAACTATTCTTCAGCCAGAGGCAAGAGCGCCACGCTCTGGCCCGAGCGGCCAATCCAGCCACGCGTGTCAAATATTTCCGCCTCCGTGAAACCTGTCCCGTTGGGATGCCAGCTGCTGCGCGGTCGCACACCAATCCATTCGCCTTCCGGCAGACGCGACAGATGCAGTGAGATATCCGCATTGGGCCAGCCGCCCGCCTTAGGCCGCTCCCCATCGAGGTAGGTTACGAACAATGTGGCGTAGTCTGCAATCGCAATCGTTTGACCAAACGGCGTTGGTGTTGAGATCAGCGGTTGCTTGGGCCGCACCCAGACCATGCGGGCATCACGATCATCGCGCACTTCAACAGCAGATAGATATGTCTGGGTGGTGAAAACTGGCTGAAAATCCCATCCGGTAAGGGCATCAGGATCGCTCGGCTCGTCAATGTGCGGAACCATGCCAGGAACGGGGACGTCCTGCAGGAACGCCATGCTCACCTTGGAGCGCAGTTTGCCACCGGCTATGAGGCTGTTCTCGACAACTGTCAGCCGCGCTCCCTCCCGGACGATCTCGGTTTTGGTTTCGAAGTCTTCAAGAGGTGCGGGGCGCACGAGATAGGCCGTTGCCGACACCGGCTGCCCCCATCCATTTGCGATACCCATCTCTTCGAGTTCGCTGCTTAAGAGGCCAGATACAACACCCCCATGCAGCCCGCCAAACGGGCCCATGGCACAGGGGGTCGGACACCACTTGCCGTCCACGCGCCTAACAACCGGATTCCCCGCTTCAGGGTCCACTTGTGCATTTTTCTCACCTGTTGATATGGCCATACGTGCCCCCGGACTGTTCAAACTCGCAGGAAATGGGCAGAAAACACTCGCCCAAGCCCGGCTGGAAGGTGGGTTCAAAAATAAAACGCGTCAAGGTAAGATTGCGCAAAACGGGGTGTGGAAATCTGCACACACGCCTGACACTGAATCGAGCTGCTGGAGCCATAACAATGCGCTGGAGCGACCTGCCAAAAGTCTCCTGTTCCGTTGCCAGGGCGATATCCGTCATCGGAGATCGCTGGACAATGCTTGTACTAAGGGATCTGTTCCTTGGTGTGCGGCGGTTTGATGACTTTGAGAAGCGTCTGGGGATTGCACGCCCGGTGTTGTCCCAAAGGCTCAAGAAGCTCGTGGAAGAAGGTGTTCTGGATCGCGTTCGTTACGAGGAACGCCCCGCCCGGTATGAGTATCGGCTGACCGCAAAAGGCCGCGACCTTTATCCGGTCCTCATTACAATCACCAACTGGGGTGACAAACACATGTCTGGAGACGCCGGTCCTCCGGTGGTAACGCGGCACAAGCCATGTGGCGGCTTCATCGCGCCACAACTCACCTGTCCGGATTGCGGCGAACCCATCCACGCCAAAGATATGGAAGCAATGCCAGGACCTGGCGCAGACGAAACCGCACACCAGCCCAAACCCGTTTCCAAGGCCCGGTAGCTACCGGCAACGGCCAACACCCGGCATAAGCATTGCCGCAAAGTGTGAGACTTCGTTCGCACCGTCTCCACTGCCATGCGCATGCGGCAAGCTATAGGCTTCGACCGACGCCTCTTCGGGCAAGCCGATCAACCCGGCATAGCTCAATGCGGCTGGCGGGATTACGGTCGTTGCTGCTGATTGTCGGGTACGCCAGACAACGAGGCATTGGCCTGCATCCGCCAAATCCGTTTCGCGTTGCGGCGGATCATAGTAGCCGTAGTTGAGGGCAACCACGCGAACATGCGGAAAATAGGTCCGCATGTTTCCCGCGATATGTTCGTCACCAGCCAGAAGGGTCCCATCAGCAAAGCCGAGGTCTTTCACACTGTCGGCAAGGTCCGAATACGGCACTTCAAGCCGGCACTTGCCGCAAGTGACTGGCGACGGAGCAACAAACCCCGCCAGGCGCCAGCCAAGGGCAATGAGCGTGAGCGCAAACATGATCCATATGAAAGCACGGACCTGCCACGTGGTAGGCCTCACAGCGCGGATCATCGCAACCAGATAAATGGGCCCAAGCAACATGAGCGGATGCATCCAGCGCTCGCCATAATGCGCCACTCCGGCGACCAGCACTGGGACAATCAGAACCGCAACTCCAAATAGCAACGTGTCGCGCACGAGACGAACGGGATCAGCTCCCGCCACTCCATGGGTGCCTGGGTGAGCCAGGTTTCTAGGCGCAAATGCTCGTGGCATCAGCAGCAAGGCAAGCGGCACAAGAGGCGACAGGAACAAAAGCGGTGCCCGGATGCTTGACCAAAGACCTGACAGGACTTGCGCCGTGACGCTATCAAGCCCCGGCCGCGCCAGTGTCGCGCTAGCTGCCCCACCAAAATCAAATCCGCTTGTCAGCGCCCAGACATAATGCGGACCTGCTAACGCAGCCGCCACAACGCCCGATATCAGAATTTGGCAAGACAGCAGCACCCGCCGATATCCCGGCTGAAGCAGCATGGCAAGAACGAGGGCTGCGAGCCCGGCAAAGTAAGCCTGCTTGGAAAGCGCTCCAATGGCTACGGCAAGTCCGACAAGGGCATATGCGGCAACGCCTTCGCCGGATGTCTTCGCGTCCCGGGCCCGTAGTATGGCAAGCAGCGTCAAAGGAGCAGCCAGCGTCAAAAATATTGTATGGGTCACACCCTCATGGGCATTCCACGCAACCTGAAACAGCAGCAGAAGCGACAGCGTCGCGAGGACTGCCCAGCCGTCATGAGCAAGTACACGCCTGGAGGCAGAAAAGTAAGCAACGAAAGCCGCCCACAAGACGGCATACTTGACCACAAGGGTGCTCAGTACGCCCGGACCTGTGACTTGATGGACCAACCACAGGGCCCACGCAGGCAAAGGCGGATATTTGGGCGTCTGTCCCCAATCAAGCGTCTGCGCGTAGACGGTCTCCCCCACCCAGTCGACCGCAATCACATCAGAAAAAGGCAACCTGACCAGCATGTGAGCCAGCATGTAAACTGCTGCGCCAACCATGACGGCCAACGATGCGGTCCAGCCGCCGGGCCAGATCTGCAGTGTCTTGTCGATCAGTGGTGCAGAAGCATGTCTTCCGGCAGGTAGATTGCGAGGCATTTGTGTCTAGACGATCAGCTGATTTATGAACAACGCGTCAGGTTAGATTGTGGCTTTTCGGCACACAACTGCCCGTAGTCTTAGAGAAAACCGGGTCTTTTGCTTTATGCGTTCATTAGGACTTCCTTACTACCATTAAATCATCCGCTGATTTTCTGGTCGACGAGATGCCCTTAAACGCAAAGAGAAACGCCGGTCCCAAGTCTCTGCTGTCATCCTATGCTTCAACGCTGGGGGCACAGATCGACCGACGACGTTCGGAGTTAGCACTGGTGGCTTCCTCACGGGAGGCTGAATCAGCAAGCCGCGCCAAGAGCGAGTTTCTGGCCAATATGAGCCATGAACTGCGCACGCCCTTGAACGCTATCCTTGGTTTTTCGGAAATCATCCACCAAAGCCGCTTTGGATCAGACACAGACAGCTGGGAAAAGTACCAGAGCTACGCAGGCGACATCCACGAGGCGAGCACCCACCTGCTGCATGTCGTGAACGACATCCTGGATATGTCACGCATTGAAAGCGGACGTATGGAACTGGAGTTTCAGGACGTCGCAATTTCGGATCTTCTAAGCGGTGTCAAAAGCATGTTGGCGGAGAGCGCCGAACGCGCCGAGTTAGCCCTTGCCATTGATATGGAAGATGACCTTCCTCTGCTGGAGGGCGACGAACGCCGCTTGAAGCAGGCACTCATCAATCTCGCCGGCAACGCGATCAAATTTACCGAAGCAGGGGGCCACATAACACTTGGCGCCCGTAAAGCAGGCTTAAGCGTCGCACTCTTTGTCGCCGACACCGGTGCCGGCATGACCCCAGAACAGATTCAGATCGCAATGCGGCCATTCCGTCAGGTCGACGGCGGCCTGGCACGTCAGCAGGAGGGGACAGGCCTGGGCCTGCCACTCGCCAAGGCATTCGCTGAACTTCACGACGCCAGTTTCACTGTTTCAAGCACGCCGGGAACCGGAACCACAGCGATCATTCGCTTCCCTATTCATCGCACCAAAAAGTCCAGTCTGACCACATCTGCGGCCGCCCTTGATTAAAGGGAAAGGATCTTTCTATGTCTGACACCAACACACTAACTGACCTATCGCTCAACAAACCTCGCCTCGCAGCAACGGTGGGCTTTCCGATCGGGCGCATCGTTTCCGTCTCAGGCGCACAGGCAGTTGTTGTTCTCGACAGCGACGCCAACGGGCGTAGCAGCGACGCGGCACCATCCATGGGCTCCTTGGTCAAGATCATGAGCCGCGAAGGCATTGTCATCGGCATCGTTTCCGGGCTGAGCATCCCTGTTCCCGCCAGCAGCGCGGATGATCATGAACTCAAGATTCTCGAAATAGAAATGGTCGGCGAGATCGTCACATCGCATGACGCACCAACAGCGCGCGTATTTCGGCGTGGTGTTTCCGCGTTCCCCACACTCGGCGCAGATGTTCACCTCGCCACCAGTGACGAGCTGGCCATTATCTTCAATATTGATGCGCATGGGCTGGTGCGTATTGGATCGATCCATCAGGATTCAGAGATTCCGGCTCACATCTTGCCAAATGATCTGCTGGCAAAACACTTTGCGGTTGTCGGTACGACCGGCACCGGCAAGTCATGCGCTGTGTCATTGATCCTTCGTGGCATGCTTCAAGAGCACAAGAACGCGCACATTGTGGTGCTTGATCCGCGCAACGAGTACGCACCTGCATTTAGCGATTGTGCAGAAGTTATCGGCCCCGACACCCTGCAGCTGCCTTATTGGTTGCTCAACTTCGACGAACTTGTGGAAGTGCTGCTTGGCAAGGACTCAGGACGTCGCGTGGAAATGGAAGTCCTGCGCGAGATAATTCCGATCGCCAAACAGAACTATCGGTCTGGCGCTGCTGAAACCTCCACGCTTGTACGCAAGCCGCAGGCCAGCACCGGCGGCGGAACAAGTTCAATAACTGTGGACACGCCCGTCCCCTATCGCATCTCCGACCTTATTCAGATGCTCGATACCATGATGGGCAAGCTGGACAAGCCCGAGAGCCTGGTTCCTTACAAGCGCTTGAAGGCCCGCATTGAAGCGGTCACCGTCGATGGCCGTTACGCCTTCATGTTTGGTGGTTTACCAGTGCGCGACATCATGCGGGATGTCATTGGCCGCATTTTCCGAGTGCCTGTAAATGGCCATCCGATCACCGTTATGGACCTGTCCGGCGTACCTGCGGAAATTCTCAATGTGGTTGTATCCGTGGTCTGCCGCCTCGCCTTTGACCTTGCTCTTTGGAGCGATAGACAGGTGCCAATCACCATCGTCTGTGAGGAAGCGCACCGCTATGTGCCCCGCGACCCGGCGTTGGGCTTCGAGCCAACCAAACGGGCCATCTCAAAGATTGCGAAGGAAGGCCGCAAGTACGGTGTGAGCCTGTGTGTGGTCACACAGCGCCCGGCTGAAATTGACCCAACGATCCTGTCTCAAACCAGCACTATCTTCGCCATGCGGCTGACCAACCAGAATGACCAGGAGATTGTCCAGGCTGCAGTGTCAGATGCGGCCGTCAGTTTGTTGGAGTTTCTGCCATCAATGGGCAACGGCGAAGCCATTGCAATCGGTGAAGGCGTCCCACTGCCCATGCGGGTTCGCTTTGACAGATTGCCGGACGGCCTCTCGCCCCGCTCAAGCGGCGCCTCCTTCTCCGAGGGCTGGCAGGAAGACCGCGGCGATGCTCAGTTCATCGACGCTGTTATTGATCGGTGGCGTGGCCAGCGGGCCTGATCAAAAACCCAAGGAATTCCTGAAAGCGGCGTGTTGCTGATCGTCACACGCGGGCACTCCGCCTTGGGCGGAATACTTTGCGATTGCTCTCCACGCGCGCGATTAAACCTCTGTTAGGACGGATATGCAACCTTAGCGTGTGAACTGAGTTCCACACATCCTGGGGATGTGAGGCATTCAGATCAGCCAGAGGGGACGCTGTGCTGACTGGAGGGCAATTCAATGAATTGGCTCAACGACATTCGGATTCGGACCAAGACCTTTGGCGGCTTTGGTCTCGTTCTCACACTTCTGGTAGTCATAGGCGGCGTTGCAATTTACGAATTGTTGCGCGGCAGCGACACGTTCCAGACCTACCGGGAACTGGCACGTCAGTCGAACGCGCTCACCTCCGTTGGAACATACATGCGTGACACACGCCTGGGGGTGAAGGACTTCATCATCAGAGGCGATGAAGGGAGCGCCCAGCGCGTACGTGAGTCGCACAAAAGGGCTATAGCGGCGGCTGACCTAGCCATGGACCTCAATGCCGACCCCGCCAAGGACGAGCAGCTGCTGTCTATTGAAACTGACCTTGATGAGTACGTGCTAGCTTTCGAAAAAGTTGTCGACCTGCGGGCGCAGCGCGATGCGCTGGTGACGTCCGGCCTTAACGAGGTTGGACCGCAGATCCGCCTGAAGCTTACCCGGATCATGGAAACTGCCGCCCGCGATGGCGACAGTCAGGCGGCCTACAGAGCCGGTGTGACCCAGCAGCACCTGCTTCTCGCGAGGTTCTATGTGCAGAAGTATCTTGTGGACAACGCAGAGGCAGATTTCGAGCGGGTCAAGCAAGAACTCAGCGCTATGGCTGAAGCAGCGAGCATCATGCTGACTGAACTGCAAAACCCCCAGCGCAGGCAATTCTCAAGCGAAGTTATGGAGGGAGCTGCTCGATACGCGGATACCTTTGACCGGGTCCACGACACAATCGTTCAACGCAACACAACGATTGCCAATGAACTGGATGCGGTCGGTCCGCAAATCATGAAGGCTGCCACCGATCTAGCTCTCGCCTCTACAGCGGAGCAGGATCGGCTTGGACCATTGGCGACGGCCACAATGCAGAATGCCGTACTGGTTGTCGTTATCGCCGTGATCGCCGCTGTCATGATCGCTGCGGCTTCCGCCTGGCTCATCGGAAACGGCATTGCCCGGCCGATCGGCGCCATCACAAACGCCATGCAACGCCTTTCAGGCGGCGACAAGGAAATAGATATCCCTGCCACCGGCCAAAAGGACGAAGTCGGAGAGATGGCCGAAGCGCTGTCTGTCTTCAGGCACTCCATGATCGAAGCGGACCGGCTGCAGGCCGAGCAGGCTGAAGCCCAGGCAGCGCAGCTCAAGCGTGCGGCACAACTCGATGCCCTGACGGCAACGTTTGACGACACGGTTTCGCAGGTACTGCAAAGCGTGGCAGGAGCCGCCGAGGAAATGCAGGCAACAGCAGGGTCAATGTCTGACATCGCCGGGCAAACCCGCGGTCAGGCAGCAACCGCCACAAGTGCTTCAACGGAAACATCCGCCAACGTGCAAACCGTGGCATCTGCAGCTGAAGAACTGAGCTCGTCGATCCGGGAAATTGCCCGTCAGGTCGAGCAATCCTCTGGTGTCGCTGGCCGCGCGGTAACCCAGGCAGACGAAACACAAGAAACGGTGCGCACCCTCGCCAGGGCCGCTGATCGTATCGGTGAGGTCGTCAACCTGATCAGTGACATAGCGGAACAAACGAACCTGCTTGAGCGCATTGCCACCATCGAGGCTGCTCGTGCTGGCGAGGCCGGTAAGGGGTTTGCGATCGTTGCGTCTGAAGTGAAAACTCTCGCCACACAAACAGCCAAGGCGACAGACGAAATCGGTCAGCACATTGGTGAGATTCAAACCGCCACTGGTGGCGCTGTTGAAGCCATTGATTTCATTGCCATGACCGTGTATTAGCTGATTGGCATCTCGACATCTATCTCATCCGCCGTCGAAGAGCAGTCGGCTGCCACCGGCGAGATAGCCCGGAATGTGCAGGAGGCCGCAGGCGGAACCGATGAAGTGTCCCGGTCACTCCTTGGTGTCAATGACGGTGCCGATGAGACCAGCAAGGCGGCATCACAAGTTGTCGACGCTGTTGGAGAACTCACCGGTCAGACGTCAAACCTGCGCCGCCAGGTGGACGAATTCCTTGAAGGGGTGAAAGCCGCCTGACGTTCCATCAGCAAGAACAGGAAAAGCCCGCTGTCCGACATGGATAGCGGGCTTTTTCATGCTAAGAGCAATCGTTGCTCTATCGGTACAACATGATGGAAACCATGCAAGAGCGGATCATTTCTGTCGTCGTGGAGCCAATGATCAGGTTGCGAATGCGCGAATGTCCGTATGCGCCCATGACGAGAAGCTCATAGCCCCCTGCCTCAACCTCTGCGGCAATGACATTTTCCGGTTGTCCGGGCTTCACGTCACAACTGGCATCATATCCGGCTTCGCGAAGCTGTGCGGCAGCTGCCTCGACCTGCTCGCGGGTGGCATGGTCCGCATCGCCAACCATCAGGAGATGGCAGGATATGCCCGAAAAAATCTGACTACGGATCATATGATCTATGGCTTTGTTGGCGCTTTCGCCGCCATCAAATGCAATGAGCAGTTTCGACACTGGTTCAAACTTGCGAGAGGCCACCAGGATTGGTCGTTGTGTCGATCGCACAACACGTTCCAGGTTCGACCCAAGGTGCAGCTTGGCAAAATCTGCAGCTTCACCTCGCTTGCCTACCACGATCATGTGAGCATCGGTTTCAAGCTCCTGAACGGTCTCGGCCAGGTCGCCATACCGCAGAGATGTAGTCACGTCCGCCACACCGGACTTGAGGATGTGCTCTCTCGCATCTTCAAGAAGAACGCGCCCGCGCTTTTGGGTGAGCTTTGCCTTCTGCGCATCAAGGTCGGCGAGTTCTTCAAGCAATGCTGTGCGCGCACCAAGTCCGATGCTGCCGCTGAAGTCAGCGGTCTCAGTAGCGCCTTCGCGGCGCCCCAGTACGTGGAGCAATTCAACGCTGGCATTGGCCCGCTTCGAGACCCAAGCAGCCGCATCGCACACGCTATGCGCATAGATCGAGCCATCAATCAAAGTGATCGTTTTCAACATTGCGTCTAGTGGCCCATTACCTTTTCAAGAGCACCCGGTTCATCCTTGATGCTGAGTTCATCCACGATTGTCTCGCTTGCCTTGTTCATGCCTACCAGATTCACATCAGCGCCCTCGCGGCGGAAC
>JBHJJF010000170.1:0-11640 GCA_050042885.1 Candidatus Phaeomarinibacter sp. | reverse complement strand
GGGCCGCCACCTCGTAGACTCCGGTTGCAGCCATCAACATCCTGTTTTAATTGTTTTGCCTTCATGCCTCATCGTCTCTGGATAGGAACACGACGCTGCGTGTCCGACGGGTGATTTCGGCGGTGGCGGTGACAACATCACCAAGTTTGCCCGGCCCGGTGAAATCGCAATTCACAGACAGCGCCTCAACCGTGCCGCCCGCAGCCTCGCGTGCAGCCCCTGCCAGCACGATGGAGGCAAAGGACATCATCATGCCTCCGTGCAGCATGTCGGCGCCGTTCAAATGCTGCTGCTCTATTGTGAAGCTCAACGTAAAGGTGTCGTCCATGTCGCTGACACGGGTGACCGGGCCAACATAGGCCTCAAAGCCGTTTGGCCGAGGACTTTCGATTGAAGATGTCATGAGTATGAGTGCCTGCGCGAGGTGCGGGGATAAATAATTTCGCGCTCTATGTAGCCCTGCAGCCACTGGGTTAAAAGGGGGCATGGATCAGCACAGCCAGACCCTCTCCCTGCGAACTCCCGGTGCAGGCCTTGTGGACATTACCCGCAACGTCCTCGCTGTCGTGTCAGATGCCGGCATCTCCGAAGGCATGGCAACGCTCTTCATCCGGCATACGTCTGCGTCTCTCACCATTCAGGAGAATGCGGACCCGGATGTGCTGGCAGACCTAAAGGATTTCTTTGAGCGCATCGCACCCTTTACAGGTCCGTACCGCCATTCAACGGAAGGCCCCGACGACATGCCGGCCCATATCAAGTCAGCGCTGACCGCAACCAGCCTGAGTATTCCAATTGTCTCAGGCCAGATGGTGCTGGGCACCTGGCAGGGCATTTACGTCTTTGAGCACCGCACCCGCTCGCACGACCGCGACATCGTCGTGCATGTCATGGGTGACTAGGCGTCTTAGAACCCCATCGGCGCCATGCTGATCGGGCCGATGCTGTCCGGGTCAGCGATATCTTCGCCGATCCAGCGCGCTGGCACACCCATCTCGACCAGGGCATCGCGTACGACCTGCGTGCGTTCAAGCGGGCCGTCCTCGCTGGCAAGTGCAACGTGGTTGAGATCAAGACCGGTCACCTCAGCCGCGATGACCTCAAGGGTCTCGCGGGCCGGGTCCGTCAGGTCGCTGCCGCCTACCGGGAAGTAGATGACATAGGTGTAGCCAAAGGGCGGCGTGTCGCTTTCAGCAGCAAAGCCTGCTTCTTCGCCCGCAAAGGCCGGAGCGGTGGCGGTGATGTGCACAACCGATGTGGCAAGGGCTGGGGCTGCAGCGTTGCTCTCCAGTGCAGTCTGGCCGCCGCTGGCAAATGCCGCCATGCCGCCGATCGTAAAGGCACACGCCCCTGCGAGTGCCATGATGCCAAACTGCCGTCTGATGCTGCGCCGTCCCATGTTCCATACCCTCCTGGTCACATCGTGATCCTCATCGGACCCGATTGGGTCCTGAATCCAATGAGGGGAGCCGAAATAGCCTCCCCGACGCCTATGAGAGTGCAACCTGAATCCGGCGGACGCGTGATCTCTCCAAGGTGAACAATTGGTCATTTCGTGGCTCAAATGCGGCAAAGACGCAGGGGTGTGCTGCTAGTGCTCTGATTTCACAGGGTTATTGGATGTGACCCATGTTGACTGAATTAACCCTTCCGGCGCGGGCCTGAACCCCCTATGGTTCGCGCCGACTGGCGGGTTTGCTTTTCGCACCCGCTGCTAAATCAATTCCAGTGAGGCCCCCGCTGTTCTGCGCAGACTATGCGCGCGGACCGGCACCCAAGAGCGACTTCCCGGGGCCAGCACAACTTCCAACCAGGAGTGACAGCATGAGAGAAGCAGTCATCGTTTCCACCGCCCGTACCGGCCTTGCAAAGTCCGGCCGCGGTGGCTTCAACATGACCCACGGCGCTGCCATGGGCGGCCACGCCCTCAAGCACGCCATCGAGCGCGCCAAGATTGAGCCGGGCGAAGTCGACGACGTCATCATGGGCTGCGGCACGCCGGAAGGCGCGACCGGCCAGAATGTTGGCCGTCTTGCCGCAGTATGGGCCGGTTGCCCGGTCACAACATCCGGCATGACCGTCAACCGGTTCTGCTCTTCGGGTCTTCAGACCATCGCTCTGGCTGCGGGCCGCATCGTCAATGACGGTGTGGACGTGGTTGCTGCCGGTGGCGTTGAATCGATTTCGCTCGTCCAGATGGGTGGCATGAACTTCAACAACATCACCGAAGAAAAGCTGATGGAGAGCTATCCCGCTCTTTGGATGCCGATGATCGAAACAGCTGACATCGTGGCTGAGCGCTACAATGTGAGCCGTGAGTATCAGGATGAGTATTACCTGCAGTCGCAGCAGCGCACCGACGCTGCCCAGCAGGCCGGCAAGTTCGACGACGAAATCGTCCCGATGGACGTGAAGATGAAAGTCGTCAACAAGGAAACCAAGGAAGAGTCGATCGTCGACTACACAGTGGACAAGGACGAGTGCAACCGTCCCCAGACCACCCTTGAAGGCCTGAACTCGCTGCCGCCGGTTCGTGGTGAAGGCAACTACATCACCGCTGGTAATGCGTCTCAGCTGTCCGATGGCGCCTCCATGGTCGTCATGATGGAACGCAAGGAAGCTGAACGCCGCGGCCTCGACATCATGGGGGCCTTCCGCGGCTTCCAGGTCGCAGGCTGTGAGCCGGACGAAATGGGCATCGGCCCCGTCTTCGCTGTGCCCAAGCTGCTCGAGCAGACTGGCGTCAAGAAGGACGACGTTGACCTGTGGGAGCTGAACGAAGCGTTCGCAGCGCAGTGCCTCTACAGCCGTGACACGCTGGAAATCGACAATGACAAGTACAACGTCAATGGCGGTTCCATCTCCATCGGTCACCCCTTCGGCATGACCGGCGCCCGCTGCACCGGCCACCTGATGATCGAAGGCAAGCGCCGCAACGCCAAGCTCGGCGTCGTGACCATGTGCATCGGTGGCGGCATGGGTGCCGCTGGCCTGTTCGAGATGTAATTTCGAACGCACATCGCTACAATTGAAAGGCTCGGCAGCAATGCCGGGCCTTTTTTCATGGATAGTCTTATGCAAAAGCGATTTTTCGATGATTTTGAACTGGGCGAGCAATGGCCCATCCCTCAGTCCTACGAGATGACCCGCGACGAGATAGTCTCGTTCGCCACCAAGTGGGACCCGCAGCCGTTTCATGTCGATTACGAGGCTGCTAAAAAATCTGTTTACGGAACACTGACAGCATGCGGCACCCATATTCAGGCAGTTGTTTTGAAACTGGCGCAGGCCCTGCCGCACGAAACGGCGGTCATCGGCGCACTTGGCTATGACGAAGTGCGCTTCCACAAGGCGGCCTGTCTGGACGATGTCTTGTCCTTGACCATCGAGTGCATTGAAAAGCGCCCCTCGTCGTCCAAGCCGGACCGTGGCGTGATCAAGAACCGTCACACGCTCGTCAATCACACAGGCGACACCGTGTTCTCCCAAACAACAACACTGCTCATTGCGCGCAAGGCCTGAGCAAACAAAGACGCTGAGCAAAGCGTCAGGAGACACTTCATGAGCGACCTCAAGATCAGCGGTTACCGAATTTTTGTGCCCGACATCACAGGCTCTTTGCCCTTTTACCGTGACATGCTGGGCCTGCCCGTGCGCGCTGTCGCCGAAGATGGCGGCTTCGCCGTTCTTGACGCAGGCATTATGCTGATCCTTGAGCCCGTCGGCGATGACCCGGGCCTTACGCAGCGATTTACCGGGGTGTCGTTTGAAGTCCCGGACATTGCCTCGGCCTATCAGGAACTGCGCGGCAAGGGCGTGGAATTCACTAACGGGCCGCACAAGGAAGACTGGGGCGGTACCCTCGCTCACTTCAAGGATCCCGGTGGCAATACGCTCACAATCGTGGAATACCCACGCAACTAGATATTTGCTGACACAAGGAACAAGAAATATGGGACGCCTTACAGGAAAACGCGCCATCGTCACCGGAGCAGGGTCAGGCATTGGCCGCGCCGCCTCCCGCCGCTTTGCAGAAGAAGGGGCCACGGTGCTTGCCGTTGACCTCAACGCTGACGGCGTGGCTGAAACCGTGGAGGGCCGTGACCGCATGACGGCGGAAGTGGGCGACGTCTCCAGCGAGGACTACGTGTCCCAGTCCGTGCGCAACTTTGTGGACGCCAATGGCGGCATCGACATCGTCTTCGCCAATGCGGGTATTTCCGGCGGCTACGTTCCGCTCCACGAACAGACGCCGGACTACTGGGAGGAAATCCTGCGGATCAATCTCATTGGTCCGTTTTTGTATGTGAAGCACGCCAGCCCCTACATGATCGATAATGGTCGCGGCTCCATTATATGTACCGCGTCCGTAGCGGGGATACGCGCCAACGCCGGCGGCAATCCTTATTCGGCTTCCAAGGCAGGCGTCATCTCGCTGGTGCAGACGGTGGCCTATGATCTGGCGGGCACGGGCGTGCGTATCAATGCCATCTGCCCCGGCCTCATCGAGACCGGCATGACCAAACCGATTTTTGATATGGCGCGCGGCAAAGGGTCGGAAGATCGCATCGGTCAGATCAATCCCTTGAAACGCGCTGGACGCCCGGAAGAGATTTCAAACATGGCGTTGTTCCTTGCCAGCGATGAAGCGTCCTACGTCAACGGCCAGGCCTTCCCGGTGGATGGCGGCCTCTCGGGCTCCCACCCTTACGCCATGGGCGGTGGCCAGCAGCGCGCCTACAACAAAGCGAAAGAGTAGATGACAGGCTTCCGCATCCTCTCAGCCATTCTCGGTCTCGCCTTCGCAGGCTCCATCGTTTGGGGCTTTGCGGACGGCCGGTCCGTTGTTCCATTGCTGGAAATCATGCTGGCCGAGCCGTGGGGAGTGGTCACTCTGGCAGACCTCTATCTCGGCTTTGCTCTGGCGGCAGGCCTCATCATCATGCTGGAGCCCAACCGGAGCACGGGCATCCTGTGGGGCTTCAGCGTTGTCATCCTCGGCAATTTTGTCACTGCCGCCTGGATCGTGTTCCGGCTGCCCGGCGTGCTGGCACGGCTGCGCGGTTAGACGCGCCGCATCATGGATCCCCCGGTCAAGCCGGAGGATGGCGGTGAGAGATCAGTCACCACTCCTGCCAACGACGCCATTGTCCGGTTAAACCGGACAATCCATAAGCCCATTTAGAGTGCGGTGCGGCCTTAAAGTCCCAGGACCATCTTTGCCATGATTCCGCGCTGAACTTCGCTGGAGCCGGCTTGGCACGCTTCGAGCTGGCCGGGCGCTGTCACTGCGTCAGTCTCTGAAACTCACAGTCCCTGAGACTATTCCGGATTGGAGACCGACCAAGACAAGAGAATGCTCTCGGCAAAGTCGCGTAATTGTGGAATGAACTTCCAATTCGGTTCGAGAACTTCAAACCAAAATGCAATCTGGTTGCGGACAAAGTAGACCTGACACAGTGGAGCCTCGTCGGGCCAGTCGAAGTAGCAAGTGCCCAGCAGAGTAGATAATGGGCTGTAATCGCGGCGCTGAAGCGGGCTAGGGTCGGACGCGAATAGCAGCCAGTTTTCGAAACCGGAAGCATCACCCTTAACCGAGAACAGACTGGTTCCCGGATGCCTCGTAATCTTCAGTTGGTCGTATTGCCTGTGTGGCCAATACAGCTCGGCCTGTAGTTCAAGCTCGTCTCCCAGTGCGGCGTCTCTTTCAGAAACCGTGTCGATAGACACCATCAAGGCCCCTGATTGCCCGCCGACCGGCGTTTGATAGCCAGGGACTGCCTCGCCAATCTCTTCCGCAGTAATCCAGAACTTGTAGTCGTCCTTTTCCAGCAAATGCTCAGCTCCAGGTGCAATCCAGACCAAGCCTCTCCCCACCGCGCGATCTTTTGGTACTGCGAATGTCATTGCTCCGAGCTGCCAAAGCTTGTGCGAATCGGAGTCACCCTGAGATGCAACTTTCAGCAACGCGATGCTGTTTGCCCTGATCGGTTCCTCAGTCGACTGCACCTGCTGGAGGGTGCCGGAAGAGCTGCAGGCAGCGACAAAGAGTGCCACCAACACGACGCATGGACGACAGCGAAAGGGTTTCCAAAGACGGCCCACAAACACAACTCCACAAAAATCCAAATTTGTAGTTGTACCGTGCTTTATCGGATTCCAACACGTAAACCAATCCAAGGCTCTTTGGGCCGGGGAGCCCTGTTTCGAATGCCGAATTTTCGTTAGAGCCCCAACACCATCTTTGCCATGATTCCGCGCTGAACTTCGCTGGAGCCGCCATAGATTGTGCCGGCCCGGTTGTTGAGCATGGTGGGCACAACGGTGATCACGTCAGCGCCGCCAATCGGTTCCACGTTTGACCCGGGCTGACGGGCCTCCAACTGGTCCGGCACGGCATAGAGGCCAATCGCCTCAACCGCCAGAAGGTCAAGCTCCTGGCGCAGTTCGGTGCCCGCGACCTTGAGCATGGAGGAGGCTGGCCCCGGGTTCTGTCCGTTGGACATTGCGGCCATGATGCGGCTCTCTGTCATCTCCTGTGCGTCCAGCGCCACCTCGAAGGCTGTGAGCTTGCCCGCAAAGGCGTCATCCTCCGCAACAGTTCCGCCGTCGCCATTGTGTTGCTTCGCCGCAAGCGATTTCAGGCGTTCCACACCAATGCGCAGACGCGGCGCGTAAGACCCGCCGCGCTCAAACTCCAGCAGGTACTTGGCGACCGTCCACCCGTCATTCTCCGCGCCCACGCGGTTTGCCTTGGGCACACGCACATTGTCGAAGAACACCTGATTGAACTCATGGTCGCCCGCAAGCGTGATGATCGGCTCAACCGTGATGCCGGGCGTGTCCATGTCGATCAGCACAAAGGTGATGCCCGTCTGTGGCTTGCCGGAACTGTCCGTGCGCACCAGGCAGAACATCCGGTTCGCCTCATGGGCATGGGTTGTCCAGATTTTCGTGCCATTGATCACATAGTCGTCGCCATCGCTCTCCGCCTTGCATTTGAGCGAGGCGAGGTCAGACCCTGATCCGGGTTCGGAATATCCCTGACACCAGTAATCCTCACCGGAAAGGATTCGCGGCAGGTAATAGTCCTTCTGCGCCTGTGATCCATGGCCGATCAGCATCGGTCCGCACATCGCCAGACCAAGCGGCGACAGTGTCGGCGCGCCGGCGCGGGCGCATTCGGCGGAGAAGATATGCCGCTGCGTTGCTGTCCAGCCTGTGCCGCCATATTCCTTCGGCCAGCCCGGCGCCACCCAACCCTTGGCATGGAGTTTCTTGTGCCAGAGCATGTTCCACTTCTTGTCGGTGAAAATGCCGCTGGTCAGCCGGCCCGCCTCCCGCAGGTCATCGGTCAGTTCCGCATCGAGAAAGGCGCGCACCTCCTGGCGGAAGGCTTCGTCGTCCGGGCTGAGGGAAATGTCCATGTCGTGTCTCCGCTGGTGTTTCGTGCTTGTTGTTTTCACCGGCCATTCTAGGATGCGGGCGAACTTAAAACCAAGTCGAATGAATATCAGGGAGCGGCATTATGGATCTGGATCTTAAAGGCAAGAAGGCAATCGTTACCGGCGGCACACGAGGGATCGGCCGCGCCATTGCCGAAACACTGGCAGCTGAAGGCTGTGACGTTGCCATCTGCGCCCGCAATGCGGACCAGATCACCGACGCCGTCAAGGAGATGGCGGCAACCCACGGCACAAAAGTCTGGGGTGCCCCTGCGGATATTGCCGACGCCGACAGTCTCAAGGGGTTCATTGGTGACGCCGCCAAGGAGCTTGGCGGCATTGACGTACTCGTCTCCAATGCATCTGCCCTTGCCATCGGCAATACGGAAGATGCCTGGAAGAGCGGGTTCGACATCGACATCATGGGCGCCGTCCGTTCTGTTGAAGCAGCCCTGCCGGAGTTGAAAAAATCCGCTGAAGCCAGTGGTGACGCCGCCATCATCGCCATCGGGTCCGTTTCCTCCGTTTCTGCAACTGATGCGTCCGCCTATGGCGCCGTAAAGGGGGCCATGGTTCATCTCGTCAAAGGGCTCGCCAAGGACCTCGCCGGGGCGCATGTGCGCGCCAATGTCGTCTCGCCGGGCACGGTCTATTTCAAAGGCGGCGTCTGGCACATGGTCGAGGAAAACATGCCCGACATGTTCAAGACCACCATGGCCCGCAACCCCATGGGGCGCATGGCCACACCGCAGGACATTGCGAACGCCACGGCCTTCCTTGCCAGCCCCAGATCGTCCTTTACAACCGGCATCAACATGATCGTGGACGGCGCCATCACCGACCGGGTCAACTACTAGAGTTCAGTGTAAGTGCGTCTGACCGTGCGGGGATAAAGATCCGATGATTTATGAATTCGACGACATCCTCACATAGGAAGAGCTCGCCAAGGTCATCACCACCGTGAAGCATGGTGGATTCCACGATGGGGCGCTGGGCGCCGGCTGGCAGGCAAAATCCGTCAAACGGAACGAGGAAGCCGACGCGCAAATTGTTCAGGAAGTCGCCAAAATAGTCGGGCAGGCTTTCACCCGGTCCGACAAGTTCAAGGCTCTGGCCTGGCCCAAACGGTTGGCTGGTTTTCTCGTCAGCCGGTACAAGCCGGGCATGACCTATGGCACCCATGTGGACAATGCCATTCTCAACAACGCCCGCTCTGACATGTCGTTCACCCTGTTTCTGTCTGATCCCGACACCTATGAGGGCGGCGACCTTGTCATTGAACAAGGGGACGGCGAGCGCCGCATCAAGCCGCCCAAGGGACACATGGTTCTCTATTCCACCGGCGCGATGCACCATGTGGCAGAAGTCACCAAGGGCGAAAGACTGGCCGTGGTGGGTTGGGTCCGCTCCTATGTGCGCGACCCGCAGGCCCGCGAGATGCTCTATGATCTGGACTGCGTAATGCAGGATTTGAAGGACAGGCCCGACGACCGGCCGATCCTCGATCGCGTCTCGAAGGTGCGGACAAATCTTCTGCGATTGTGGCTCGACGACTAGACGCGCATCTTGGCGCGCGAATCCAACGCTTCTTCTTTCTCGCGGTTGAGTTCGCGTGAGAGTTCCGCCATCACATGTTCAAGCTCGGCCGGTGCGACCGTGCCGTAGGCACCAACGATGCCGGCGATGACAGTCGGCACATAGCGCTGCGGTTCGAGCGTGCCGTCACCGGCCCGCTGGCGTTCGGCTCCGGCAGCTGCAAGCGCTGCACCAAAGGCCGGCCGAAGGCTCTTCGGCAGACGGGTGTTGTCATAGATCGACTTGAACACGGCGTCATTGCCCGGTTCCATGGCGACAGCCACATGGTCCTGCGTTGTTTTGCTCAAACGCGCAAATGCCATCTGCACAAAGCGCAGATCGCCTGAGCACAGCGAGCGCAGCAGCATCGTCGGCGTCAGTCGGCCGGTGCGATGCAGAACTCCGACAAATTCCTCGACCTTGGTATCGTCGATCTCGCCCGCGGTCATTTCAGCGACGGCCTGTTCGCGGGCATGCGCCACAAGCTCTGACGCCATTTCCTCGGGCAGATTTTCCTGCCGCACCAAAAAGCGCCGCATCTCATTGGCCACGTCTGCTTCCAGCTGGTCCGCGACCACAAGCGACACACACCGCAGGCAGGTCTCCGCATTGAGATCCGGGCGCTTGGCCACCAGCACCGGAATGCTGTGGTGGTCTTCATGGTCGGACAGGGCCCGCTGCAGGGCGTCGGGCGTGATCCGCGCGCCTTCGTTTTCCAGCAGGACACTGACCACATTGGCCTTCTTGGTGTCGATCAGCGCGTCTGACACCTGCTCGGACACGACCGGGCGCTGCGCAATCGCAACCTGCTTGGATTCGACCTCTTCAGCGATGACCGAAATCAGCAGTTCATCGGACAGGTCCGGCCAGTGCTGCAGCACCGGTACGCTGACCTCTTCCACATCTTTCGCCATGCGCTCCGCCATGCCGGACGGCAATAGCGGATAGAGTGCAATCTGCCGGGCGAGGGCGGCACGCACCAGCGCATCCGCATCTTCCGCCATGCGCACAACAACATCTTCCGCGATCGTGGCTTCAACCCCGTCCAGTTTCCCCTCGGCCATCAGCTGGCCGATTTTGGTCACAGCAGATTCTCGGTTGACCGGCGAGTTATCGCTCTCAAGCTTCACAACATCATCAAGCCCCAGAGGAGGTGTCATCGGTTGCCCGCCGCAGTTGAACCGGATTGTTTCAGGTGAAACCTGCACTTTCCGGGGTAAAAACCGCGTTAATCACACCTCGAACAGTCAGCGTCAGACGGCGGGCGCTTCCGACACCCGCACCAACAACTTGCCGATATTTTCCCCTGTAAACAGGCGTTTCAGGGCCGTCGGCGCTGTCTCCAGACCATCCACGATGTCCGTGCGGTATGTGAGCTTGCCCTCGGCCAGCCACTGGCCCATCTCCGCCTGGCCTTCCGCAAAGCGCTCCAGGAAATCGATGATGATGAAGCCCTCAACCCGGGCGCGCTTCATCAAGACGTTGCGGAACATGTAAGGCCCCGGCACATCGCCTTCGGCATTGTAGGTGGAGATCAGGCCGCACAGCGGAACGCGCGCGGTCTCGTTGATGAGCGTCAGAACCGCATCGAGGATTTCACCGCCAACATTTTCAAAATTGACGTCGATGCCGTTGGGGCATTCGCGCCGCAGCGCCTCCAGCACGTTTTCGGTCTTGTAGTTGATGCAGGCATCAAAGCCGAGATCATCCACCACCCATTTGCACTTTTCTTCGGAGCCAGCGCTGCCGACAACACGGCAGCCCTTGATCTTGGCGATCTGGCCAACTGTGGACCCGACCGCACCCGCTGCTGCAGATACCACAACGGTTTCACCGGCCTTGGGCTGACCAATTTCAAGCAGCCCGAAATAGGCGGTCATCCCCGTGGCGCCCAGCACGCTCATAAATGCGTCGAGCGGAATGCCAAGGCCGGCGGGAATTTTGGAAACGCCGGTACCGTCCGACACGGTGTAGTCCTGCCAGCCGCCCAGCCCCGGCACCACGATATCGCCTACGTCAAAGCCATCCAGATTGGACTGCTCCACCACGCCGAGCGTGCCGCCGCGCATGACGTCGCCGATTTCCACAGGCGGCATGTACTGGTCCATGTCGCTCATCCAGATGCGATTGGTCGGGTCCAGCGACAGATAGATCGTGCGGATCAGAATTTCTCCGTCACCGGCTTCCGGCTTCGGCGCATCCACAAGCTCCAGGTCGCCTTCTGACACCTCACCTTCTGGCCGCTGACGCAGCACCCATTGCCTGTTTGAATTGCGCATCGTGTCTCCTCCGGTTGGCTTTTGTTTTTCACCCTTGATGGTGACTCGCACGCCTCTCTTTGGCCAGCACCAAAAGCTCCGCCGGGCCAACGCCCGCGAAAGCATGAGGGAGAACGGGAGCGCTGCCGTGGCAGCGTGGCCGTTGCGATCAAATAGTGTCGAGTGCCGCTCATAAGCAGCGCTCCCGTTACGGATGGTCTTCGGCTCAGGCACTAGCGATGGCACGAGGCGTTACCTCGTGAATTTCCACCGCAGCCCTGCTACCGGTCACGCTCGCGTTCAGGCGCGGGATCAGTCCGCACGTCCTGCCACGCAGGCGTCCACCGGGGCGATCTTATTCC
>JBHJJF010000169.1:0-31055 GCA_050042885.1 Candidatus Phaeomarinibacter sp. | reverse complement strand
GCTGTTTTATGCATTGCTGACCATGACCAACAAGCTGGGCTCGGCGCTGGCCATCGGTATCACCTATCCGGTGCTTGCGTGGATCGGCTTTGTTCCGGGGATCGAAAATACACCGGCCGCAGAAGACGGCTTGCGCCTTCTCTATGTGCTGCCACCAGCGGCCATCGGGTTCGTCGTGGCCTGGGTGATGTGGAACTTCCCGATTGACGCAGAACAGCAGGGGGAAAACCGGCGCATCCTGTCAGAGCGCGCCGCCGCTGCTGAAGGCGCGGGCGGGGCCGCCGGGGCCTCCGTTGCCCCGCTTGGTCGGTCTGCGGACTGATTCCGTACCGCTGGACTGCCTGCGACCGAATTGGAGCACCCGAGGATTTGAATGGCCAATAGCGATATCACACACTGGCGCCTCTTTGTGTTCGCTGCACCTTTGATTGCTGCGAGCGCGCTGGGTTTCATGGTTCCGACCTACCTACCGACCCTATTCGCCGCAGATGTCGGATTGGGTCTATCTGCTACTGCAGACACTTTTCGGTCGGTCAGCTTGCTCGAGATTTTTGTGATTCCTTTTCTTGGCCTGCTAGTTGATGGTTTTCCGTCACGTTGGGGGCGTCGGCGTCACTGGGTACTCGTTTCGGCCGTTCTCGTAGCGGTTACAACCTCAATGCTGCTGATAGCCGGTCCGGGTATTACGACGGTCTATTTGGCTTGGTGGCTTCTCGCATCTCAATTAGCGCTTGCCCTTTTCTTAGTAGCTCACCTTTCTTGGGGTGCAGAGCTTTCATCCAGCTACAACGAACAGACGCTTGTTCAGGCTTGGCGGCATGTGCTTGAGAAAGTTGGTGTTTTGAGTGCTCTCGCTGCTGGTGTCGTTGTCTCGCAGATAAGGCCGCAAGGGTTTTACCTGACGACAGCTGAGGGAATAGGTTGGCCGTTCATTGTGGCGCTGCTGATTTTTGTTTTGATAGCCATACTCTTTGTCGGCGAACGTACTGACAGGAATGCGGATACCGGAGGCAAGGGCGTCCGATCCACACGTTCCTCCAGAATTGGTGTTTTGATACGTCTCTTGGTAGCCGCATTTGCAATTGCAATTGCCACCGGAGTCATTGGATCGCTTGTTCCGCATGTTGCAACGCACGTTTTCAAACTTCCTCAGTCTATTGGATTTGCTTACCTGGCATTGCTCGGCGGAGGCTTGATTTTTGTTCCGCTCGTTGTTGGTTTGTCATACCGCTTCGGGAAACACAGAACACTCACTGGCCTTGCGATAGCAAATGCAATCGGACTGCCTCTCTTCTATGTTGTACCGGGTTCGAGCGTTGCGATGTTTGGAGTTTGGCTAGGTCTTTTCGGTGTTGGCCTCTTTGGCGGGATTTTTCTACTGAACTCAATGATTGCGGACTGTGCGGAACAGCTGCGCTTGGAAACTGGCAAGCAACGGATGGGGCTATATTTCGCTTTGCTCCTTGCAACGACGAAGCTTGGATTGATCATGGCCTTCTATGCTACCCAAGCCTTTATCCTCCACCTTGGGTTTACGCCTTTCCAGAATAACTCTCAGGTTGCACTCGACAGTATGATGCATGCCCTTATTGGAGTCCCACTACTAATGTATCTAGTCGCTGCATGGGTGATGTGGAATTTCCCTACTGATAGAGAACAGCAAGGTGAGATGCGGAGCACTCTGCCGGAGCGGTCTGCCCCTGTCCGAGGCGATCTGTATACTGATAGTTAGTCCACGAACTCCCTATGTGATCAGTTGAACCCATTGCGTCACCAGTAACAAGCGCGCCTCCCGCATGGCCAGTCTTAAACTAACACCGCTGCGTCTGCTCGCCTTTGCGTCGCCCGCGGCTCCGATTGCCGCCATGGGGCTGCCCATCGCGGTCTACCTGCCCCCTTTCTACGCCACGGAGATGGGGCTGGGCCTCGCCGTCGTCGGCACCGTCTTCATGGTCGCCCGTTTCTGGGACGTGTTCACAGATCCGGTTCTGGGACTTGTCTCCGACAGGTACCCCACGCGCTGGGGGCGTCGGCGCCACTGGATCGTGGCCTCGCTGCCGGTGATGCTGATTGCCACCTACATGCTGTTCATCCCCACGGCACCCGTGTCCGCCGGCTATCTGCTCGGGTGGATGGTCATTTTGTATATTGGCTGGACGCTGCTGACCCTGTCGCACATGTCGTGGGGGGCGGAGCTGACGCCGGACTACAACGAACGGTCGCTCGTGCAGGGCTGGCGCGAGGGGTCGCTGATCCTTGGTATGCTCCTTGTGCTGATTACACCGGCGGTCATTGACTATATCGGCCCCGACGATGTCGGCACGGCCCGTGTTGCAGCCATGGGCTGGTTCGTGATCATCCTGCTGCCCATCGCCGTCCTTGCTGCCGTCACGCTGGTTGGCGAGCGTGAGGTGCCCGAGCCCAAGCATGTGCCGCTCGGTGAAGCGGTGGGCGTGCTGCTGCGCAACGGGCCGCTACGGCGTTTGCTGGCGGCTGATCTCGCCAATGGTGTTGGTTCGGGCACTATGGCGGCGCTGTTTATTTTTGTCGCGGCGGATGTGCTTCAGATGGGCGCGTGGTCAAGCACCATTCTTCTCGCCTATTTCGGCGCCGGGGTGATCTTCGTGCCGCTGATGATCAAGCTGTCCTACATCTTCGGCAAACATCAAACACTTGCGGTATCTGCCGTTCTCAATGGTCTGGGGCTGCCGCTTATCTACATTGTTGGCCCGGGTGATGTGCTGATGATGGTTCTGCTAACCGCGCTGTTCGGAATCAATCTCGGGGCGGGCTCGTTCCTTCTGCGGTCGGTGATGGCGGATGTGGCTGACCGTGATCAGGTCGAGACAGGTAACCAGCGCACGGGATTGTTCTTTTCACTCCTGACCATGACAAGCAAGATAGGTGCGGCGCTGGCAGTCGGCATGACCTATGCGCTTATAGATGGCCTTGGTTTCGTCCCTCAGGGGGAGAACGCGCAGGCGGCGCGGGATGGCGTGCGGGCGACATTCGTGTGGCTGCCAACCGTCATGTATTTCGCTGTGGGCCTCATCATGTGGCGCTTTCCACTTGATGAAGCCCAGCAGCGGGAGAACCGCCGGATCATCATGGAACGAACCGAGCGCGAGCCGCCCATCGTTCCGTGCGAGTAGGGAACCCACCTTCCGTATCCCTCCGGCTTGACCGGTGGGTCCACTCTCATCTGCTGCGGCCGGAAGCGTCCGCGAGTAGGCCCCGGGTCAAGCCCGGGGCTACGGGTGTTGATAGTGCTATACCCTTACTCAGCTGCGTCAGTTGTCGCCCGCAGATTGGCAAAGATATCCATGCCAAAATCACCGTCATACGCTGCCTCTGGTGTTGCGCGCACAGCCTTGTCAAGCGCAACAGCGTCCGGACCAATCAGTATGCGCCAGGTTTCTGATTTGACGCCGTCGAGGATAACACCGGCTGCCTGGGCGGCTGTCGTCGCGGCGCTGTCGCGAAAATGATCGTTGACGGCCTTGGCTTCTTCCTCACTCAAGGCTTCTTCGGCATCGCTGAATTCACGGAACGTGCTGCGCGCAATGTTGGTGCCGATATGGCCGGGCATTACGACGCTGCATTTGACATGCGGTGCGTTGAGCCGCAGGTCATTGATCAGCGCTTCGGTAAACCCTTTGACCGCAAACTTTGACGCGGAATAGGCCGTGTGTGCGGTGTCTGATCCAAGGCTTGCCCAAAAGCCGTTGACCGAGCTCACATTGACGATGTGTCCCTCGTCCGCGGCAATCAGCATCGGCATGAAGGCGCGCGCATTGTTGTAGACGCCGAACCAGCAGACATTGAAGGTCCGCTCCCAGCTTTCCCGCGGCGTCGTCACAAAGCTGCCGCCGCCGCCAAAGCCGGCATTGTTGAACAGCAGGTGGATGTGGTCGATGTCATGGGCCTCGCGCACATGATCGCGAAAGGCGTTGACCTGGCTTTCGTTGCTGACATCCGCCTTGAAGCCCGTGACCTTTACGCCCTGCGGCGCATCGGTCATGGCGATGCTGATGGTTTCGGTCATGTCCTCTTCGGACACGTCACAGATGGCAATGCTGCAGCCTGCTTCTGCAAGCTGGCGTGTCAGTTCCCGGCCAATGCCAGAGCCGCCGCCTGTCACAACAGCGATCTTTCCGCTGAAATCCTTCATGGGTGTTTCCTCATCATTTTTATTTCGCCGCAACCATACGTGGCGGGCGAGGGATGGGAAACATCAAAGCGGCGGAGTTTCCTGCTAGCAGCAGCCGCAGCCGCCGATGTCGGCAAGCCCGTGCGGATTGTAGGCGCGAGAGACGGCCTCACGCGACACCTCGGCACTGGCGTCGAAATCCGCCTTGGCTCTGGCCTGCATCTCGGGCGTCATCAAAAAGTCGAGTGCTGTCATGGCCAGTGACTTGGCGCCGTCCACCACGGCCTTGTCGCCAAGGTCGGAGCCAGCCCATTTGGCAAACTCCGGATTGTGGATCACGACGTTTGCCGGCGCACAGGAGATCATCGGGTGAATTGAGGGCACCCTGTGCGAGACATTGCCCATATCCGTCGAGCCGGCAGAACTGGACGGCAGCATCGACAGGTCGATGAAGTCCCGGCCCAGGGTTTCGGCGTTCTTCACATAGGCTTCGGAGATCGCAAAGCTGGTCTTCATGTCCAGATAGTCGGCCTTTGCCCATTCCACGTCTGCGCGGCAGCCAGAGGACAGCGCGCCTGCGTCAAAGCAGTTCTGCACCCGCTGTTTCAGGTCGGCCAGCTCGCCTGCATTTTTGGCGCGCACGTAAAACAGGCCGGACGCTCTATCCGGCACGATGTTGGGGGCAAGGCCGGTCTCCGTAAAAATGCCGTGGATGCGTTCCGTCGGGCGGATGTGCTGCCGGAGCTGGGCCAGTGTCTGGTAGGCCGTGACCAGGGCATCCAGTGCGTTGAGGCCGGCATGGGGCATGGCGGAGGCATGGGCTGATTTGCCGTGATAGGTGACGCGCACTTCGCTGACACAGATGCTCGGCATCGTTTCAAGATCGATGCCGGCCGGATGCACCATCATGGCTGCGTCCAGACCGTCAAAAGCGCCGTCCTGCGCCATCAGTTCCTTGCCGCCGCCCATCTCTTCGGCAGGCGTGCCGAGATAGCGGATACTGCCGGGCAGCCTGCCGTTGAGGCCAGCAAGACCAAGTGCTGCGCCAAGGCCTGTGGTCGCGATGATGTTGTGGCCGCAGGCGTGGCCGATACCGGGCAGGGCGTCATACTCAGACAGGATGGCGACTTCTGTGTCGCCGTCGCCGAATGACGACGCATAGGCCGTCTCAAGCCCGAAGGCATTGCGCTTGGTTTCAAGGTCGTGCTTTTCCAGCGTGTCGGCCAGCAGTCCTGCTGCAAAATGTTCGTGAAACGCCAGTTCCGGCTTGGCGTGGATCTGGTGGCTGATGTCAATCAGCTCCGGCGCCAGGGCGTCGATGCGGTCACAGGTTTCGCGCTTCAGGGCGTCGAGATTGCTCACGGGGCCTGCTCCTTTGTGGCATAAGTCGCGTTCAGCTTAACGAAGGCATCCGCCCTTGGACAGGGCGCGCAAAGCGTAATGCAGAGATGGAAGACGTATGACGCAGGTGACGCGCGGCGACACACACATCCATGTGTATGAGGGTGCCGAGGGCGCGACACCTATTGTCCTCATCCATGGCTTCGCATCCGATCATGTCACGAACTGGGTGGCCCCGGGATGGATTGCGCCGTTGGTGGATGCGGGCTTTCGGGCCATCGCACCTGATCTGCGCGGCCACGGGCGATCGACCAAGCACTATGAGCCTGAGGCTTATGCCCTGGAAGAAATGGCGGCGGATGTCGCTGTGCTGATCGAGGGCCTGGATGCCGGGCCTGTTCGGGTCATGGGCTATTCCATGGGCGCGTTCACCTCTGCGGTGCTTGCGGCCTCGCGCCCGGAGCTGGTGTCGCGGCTGGTTCTTGCGGGCGTTGGCGAGAACATGCTGCGCGAGACAGGCCAGCGCAACGAGGAAATCGCGCAGGGTCTGCTGCGGGACGATGTGCCTCCGCCCTCGCAGGAAGTGCCACGCCGCTTCCGCCTGTTTGCAGATCAGACCGGGGCGGACAAGAAGGCGCTGGCTGCCTGCATCCGCGGCATCGGCAAGGTCTTTACGGCGGAAGATCTTGGGGCGATTGCTGCGCCCACCCTGGTCATTGCCGGGGAAACCGATGATGTTGCCCGAGACCCGGCGCCACTGGCGGCCCTCATTCCCGGTGCTGACTGTGTGGTGGTGCCGCGGCGTGATCACATGCGCGCTGTCGGCGACAAGGTGACCAAGGCCGAGGTGCTCGGGTTCCTGACAGCCGGACGCTGAAAAGCAAAACGGGCCGGATCACTCCCCCAAGTGATCCGGCCCGTGCAAGGAGGGACGAGCTCCTTTGGTGGTGTCAGCTTCGCTTCTAGAACGCGTAGCCGACGCCGAAGGTCAGGGCTTCATTGTCGCTTGTGCCCAGATCAACGGTTTCAGAGTAGACGAGGCTCAGGTCCAGGCCATACAGGTTGTAGCCAAGGCCGATGTTCCAGTCGGAGTAATCGTCCTGTGCGCCTTCATCAAACTCCTGGAAGTTGTAGCCGGCGGCGATGGATACATCGTACGGCAGTGGCACTTCAACGCCGAGCTGGTAGTAGAACGCGTCGCCGGTGTCGCCGAAGAATTCCGGTGACCAGGCAAGCCCGATGCTCGCGGACGCAAAGTCGAAGTCATAGCCCAGCGAGCCGTAGAGCTCGAGGAAGTCATAGTCGAGGTTCTCCGTTGCGCCCGGGTACCAGTAGTAGAGGAAGCCGACGTC
This sequence comes from Candidatus Phaeomarinibacter sp., assembly GCA_050042885.1. GTDB lineage: Bacteria > Pseudomonadota > Alphaproteobacteria > CGMCC-115125 > CGMCC-115125 > Pyruvatibacter. The sequence continues at coordinate 24,212 of JBHJJF010000169.1, read as the reverse complement.
GTAGGAGAGTTCCGGCACGGAATCGAGGGAATTGGCGAACCCGAAGTAACCGTCCACTTCGATGGAAGCCTGGTCGCCGTCATTGAAGTCCACATTGGAGCCCCAGGCACCAACATAGAAGCCAGTGGGGTGCGCCCAGTCGCTGCCGCCCTGAATGGCTGCTTCGTTGTCGGTCTGTGTGACGCCGCGATAGATGTAGTCCGTGAAGAAGCCGACATTGCCCGACAGTTCACCGCCGAAAATTGTCATGCCGTCGTCTGCCTCTTCAGCCAAAGCTGGCTGCGTGAGCAGTGCCGCAGATGCCAGCATAAGCGCTGAAGCAGTGATCTTTAGACCATGCTTTGATATCAAAGCAGTCTTATCCCTATTATTCGTCATGTGTAGAGCCCTTCTATACTCATGAAACGAACATCTATTTTTCACTCTCGAAGAAGAGTTGCAGATAGTGTTCGCAAAACAGTCAATTTTGCGTCATGGGAGTCCAGTAGTTCCCAGTCTTCTGTCAGAAGCCGCTGCCGGAGGAATGGCAGGAGGCCTCAATCCTCGCTACCAGCGTTATGACAGTGCGTCAAAGACTCTAAACTATTGAGTTAATGGCGTTTTCGCCCAAGTAATGACCAGTGTCATAATTCGTGTGCACAGATTTTATGCTGCGCGTGCGAATGCCTAGATTTTGCGCTGCAAAATCGGTGTCAAAAAACTGCAACAAGTGCGTCATTTTTGGGCGATAAAAATGTCACACAGCTAAAAAACCGCTGAAATCAGGGGTTTTGATAATGGTTCTCATGTGACTCAGTCTTGTTTGCGGCGCTATTTGACCGCCATGACTTCGATTTCGATCTTCAGGTCCGGCGAGGCCAGCGATGACACGCCGATCATGGTCACGCAGGGGGCCTGCCCGCCCAAGCACTTCATGACGGGTCCAACGGCCTGGGCGGAGGTTTCTTCGGTAAGTCCCACCACATAGACGCGCATCGCCGTGATGTTGTCCGGGCCCGCGCCGGCGGCGTCCAGCCCCTTGCGCACATTCTCGACAGCGATCGCCGACTGGTCCTTGAGGGCTTCGGGTATGGGATCACCATTGCGGCTCCAGGCCACCTGGCCGGACATGAAGATCATCTCGCCTGGGGGCGAGGTGGTGACCTGTGTGTACCCCATGGACCCTGCGTCCGGCATATTGTCCGGGTTGATCTTTTTGATGGTCATCTTCGTTCTCCCTGTCGTGCGTTTTCTTTGACCGCCCCCTATCGGGCGAGTTGTTTGGTCGGCGCCCTTAACGTGCGACTTGTGGCGCATATCCCAGATGCATGCCGGCGTCCGTAATCAGTGTTTCGCCGGTGATGTGGTCGCCGCCCTCGCAGGCAAAGAAAACCGCCGCATCTGCGACCAGCTCAGGCGTCCCTGCCTGCTTAAGCGGCATGGTCGCTTCCTGGTCCGCAACAATCTGCTGATACATGTTGTCGCCGAACTTGTCCTTGAACCATCGCGTTCCAATAAAGCCGGGGCAGATGGCGTTGACGCGCACTTCAGGCGCCAGCGAGCGGGCAAGCGACAGCGTCATGGTGTTGAGCGCACCCTTTGAGGCTGCGTACGCAACCGATGAGCCGATGCCCGCAACGCCCGCAATGGACGAAACATTCACGACCTTGCCTTTGCCGTTTTCTTTTAGATGCGGCAGGCAGGCGCGGATCATCTGGTAGGGCCCAACGACATTCAGGCCGTAGATCCAGTGAAAGTCGTCCGCGTCCAGATCGTCGAGCTTGTTGTGGTCAGCAAATTTGGTGCCGCCTGCATTGTTGACCAGAATGTCGATGCGTCCGAAGGCATCTACGGTCTCCTGGGCCATGCGGCGGCAGTCTTCATCCTTGGAGACGTCCGCCTGCACGAGCACGGCCTTGCCGCCGGCGGCTTCACAGGCTTTCGCAGTTTCTTCGGCTTCGGTCTTACTTTTGGTGAAGTTGATCACCACATTACCGCCACGCTCTGCCAGCTTGATGGCAATGGCGGCGCCAAGGCCTGTGGCAGAGCCGGTGACAATGGCGGTCAAACCGTCGATACGCATATGATTCTCCCTGAAGGTGTAATTTTTATTGCGCCCACTAAGGGGGGGATGGGGCCGGACTGCAAGTGCGGAATGGCGAAATACTGGAGGCTAGAATGACAGCAACTTCAAAAACGGTTTCAGGCGCAGAACTTCCATCGCGGCTGGCGGAAGCCCCGGGCCGCATCCGGCTGGAGCCTGTCGCCGGCGAGGTGGTGGTGACCATGGGCGACACCCAGATCGCCCGCACGACCAATGCTATCCGACTGCATGAGGGGGACTACACGCCGATGATCTATGTGCCGGCGGCGGACGCTGACTTCAGCGGCCTGACCAAGACCGATCACACCACCTATTGTCCCCTGAAGGGGGCCGCCTCCTACTACTCGGTCACGTCAGGTGGAGAGGCGGGCGGCAATGCGGTGTGGACCTATGAAGACCCGTTCGCGGAATGGGCCGACATCAAGGACCATCTGGCGTTCTACACGGATCGCATTAAGGTCGAAGAACACTAGAGCCGCCAGAACAGACGGTTGATCAAAGGGGGAGAGGTCATGCGCCATTTCATAATTGCGGGCGTGTTCGTTGCGGTATTCGCAACAACTGCATCAGCGCAGCCGGTTAGTAAGTATTCTGATATTGATCTGGAGGCCTGTCCCAAGGGGCAGGACTTTGGGGATGAGCCTGCCTATGAAGCCATCTGTCCGGGTCCGGACGGATGGGAACTGCGGGTAATGGAAGGTGATCTGCGCTTTTGGGTTGAGCCGCGCCGGGCTGGCGAGCAGACCGAGATGCATTTCCAGACGCTGTCCGCTTTCAACAACGTGAATAGCAAGGCGGAATGGCGCGGCGAGATTGCCGCCGGGTCGTTTGAGCCTTACGCCATGATCCTGCGCTATTTCACGGATAGCGGCATGGGCGAAGAGAGCGGCAAGGGCAATGTGCTTGTCGTTACCAAAGTGCCTGCCACACCGGGAGAACGGTCGTGTCATGTCGGCTATGTGGATGCCAGGGCCGTTGAGAACGCCAACGAGGTTGCACAGCAGATTGCCGATACGACGGCCGACGGGTTTGATTGTGAATCCCATACGGCGCTCACCGTCGCGCCAGGCCAGCCGGACCTGCCGTGACGTTCTGGAGTCCTGAACCCTATACGAAACCTGCGGGTGGTGATGCAGCGTTCCGCATGACGGCGCTGCCTCAGGCGTGCGTTGGTCCGGACGAACATCAATTCTTCATGGGCGGGCTGGCCATGGCTGCTGCCGTGGAGGCGCTGGAGCGGACCACCGGCAAACCGCTGCTATGGGCAACGATCCAGTTTCTAAGCCACGGCTTTCTCGATGACGAGATCGATATTGACGCTAAGACAGTCGGCGGCGGCCGCAACGTGACACAGATGATGGCAACTCTTTCGAAGGGGGATGTGGTTCTGCAGCGCGTGATCGGCGCCCTTGGTGAGCGGCCGAATGGCAGGGGCGATGTCTTTGTCTCCATGCCGGATGTGCCGCCGCCAGGTGGCTGCGCGCCGAAAGCGGATGACGCTTTTGGCCGTCCGGACAATCTGCTGGCGCAGTTCGAGCGGCGCACAGCCATTGAAGACAATGACCGCGGATTGGAATGCATGTGGATGCGTCCCTTGTTTGATGCTGAGGTGAATGCGCCGCTGCTTGCCCTCATGTCAGATTTCTTTCTTGGTGCGCACCCGGCAACGCGCGGCGGCACCAGCCTCGACAATACTCTGCGGGTGCATGCAACAGTGCCGTCTGAGTGGGTCCTGTGCGTTACCCAGTTTGCGGGTTTCGTGCGCGGTGCGGTTCATGGGTCGCAGCACATGTTCTCGCAAGATGGTGTCCTGCTGACGAGTTCAAGCCAGACTGGCCTGCTGCCCAACAGCCGCAAGGCATAACGCATGCCACAAATGGCCGTTGATCTAGCGCCCTACAAACTTCGGCGGCCGGTTTTCCGTGAAGGCCTTTCTGCCTTCCGCAAAGTCTTCACTGGCACCGCAGCGCATGATCAGATCCTCGGCGGCCTGCAGCGAACCATCCTGACGGTTCATGGCGGTGATCGTTGCCTTGGCTGCTTTCAGTGTCAGCGGGGCGTTCTGCCCCATATGCTTCGCCACCTGTTCCGCATGACGGAAGACGTCCCACTCAGGCAGGCGGTCGTTGATGAGGCCCATACGAAGCGCGCCCGTTGACTCATACCGTCGCGCCGTCATCAGGATCTCAAAAGAGTTGGGAGCACCGACGACGCGCATCAGCCGGGCAACGGCGGGCGCCGCATAGCCCAGCCCAAGACGCGCCGCGGGAATTGAAAAGGTTGCCTCGGTGGACGCCATACGCATGTCGCAGGCCAGTGCGAGCGCCAGACCGCCGCCCATGCAGGGACCCTGAATGGCGGCGATCACCGGCTTGCAGCGATTCTCGAGGATGGCCTGAGCAGCCTCAAATTTTTCTTCAAAGTCTGCCAGTGCCCCGGGGTCGTTGCCCATCCGGTGCAGCTCGCGAATGTCAGCCCCCGCGGCAAAGACCTCGTCACCCCCGCCGCGAAGGATGATTGCCCGCACGCTGTCATCGGCATCGAGTGTTGCGACGGCGCGCGGGATGTCCTCCCACATGGCAGTAGTCAGGGCGTTCCGCTGATCCGGGCGGTCGATGATGATCCATCCGACAGTCTCTTCGGTCTCTGTCCGGATGGTCATTTGCCGTTATCCAGATCAAGAAACGCTAGGATATTCGTCCACGCAGTCCGGTCCTGCAGCAGAAACAGATGACCGCCGTCATACATCTTCAGCGTGGCGTTGGGAATGCGATCCGCCATCCGCTGCTGGGTCTCCGGCGTGGCGATGCCGTCATACTTGCCGCCGCAGATGAGCGTGGTGTGCGGCAGGGTCGCCAGACCATCCCACGCGTCATGGTCCTTGCGGGCTTCCAGCTGCCACAGGGCGCCTTCGCTGCGGCGGTGTTCATCCTTGTACGGTTCTTCCGCATCCACCTGCATCTTGATGAGGCTGGTGAACAGGTCTGCATTCTCCTTTTGCCAGGCTTCGTCGCTGCGGGTGTCTGAGATCGGCGCCATGAAGCGGATGCGCTCTTCCTCGCTCATGTCGGCCACCGTATGCAGCGGATAGGAGCTGCCGCCGTCGCCCCCCGGTGAGGTGCAGCACAGCACCAGCCTGTCGATCTTGCCAGGATGCCGTTGCGCCAGATGCTGGGCCACCATGCCGCCGAAAGAGACGCCGATCACATGCGCTTTGTCCCAGCCACGTGCCTCCATGAGCGTTGCCGCGTCGTCCGCATATTGTGCCATGGAGTAGGGGGCATCCGGCTTGTCGGTCTGGCCCAGGCCACGCTGATCATAGGTCAGGACGCGGGCACCCTTTGCGAGTGGTCCGTCCATCACATTGGGTTTCTTGCGCAGGTCGCCGCCGGACCCGCCGATGAAAAACACGGGCGGTGCGTCTTCCGGCCCCAGCTCCTCCCAATAGACGTTAATGTCGCCTGCATGCGTGATCGGCATATGAGTTGATATCCGTAAATTCTGTGGGTATTTGTAATTAGCTGGAAAGACCATATGTGGTAATTTCGAGCATTAGTAAATCAGGCCATGTCGATGTATCCGGCGAGCCTGACGTTTCGGGAGGGATGAATGTCCCAGTCAGTTGAAACATCTGCAAGCCACCTCTCCACGGTGGATCCGGTCTGGGCCCGCATTCGTCAGGAGGCGGAAGCGTCGGCGGCGGCTGAACCGATTCTGGCCAGTTACCTGCACGCGGCCATCCTCAACCACCGCAGCTTTGAAAGTTCGCTCGCCTATCACCTGGCGGAAGAGCTCGGCAACAAGCAGGCGGGCGCCATGCTGCTGCAGCAGGTGTTCGACGAAGCTTATGAGGCCGAGCCTGACATTGCCGACATGGCGCGGGCTGACCTCATGGCCGTGGTCGACCGCGATCCGGCCTGCGACTTTTTCCTGCAACCGCTGCTTTACTTCAAGGGCTTCCAGGCCCTGCAGTGCTACCGCGTTGCCCATTGGTGCTGGTCGAAAGACCGGCTGGCCATGGCCTACCATCTGCAAAGCCGCATCTCTGAAGCATATGGCGTCGACATTCATCCCAACGCCAAGATCGGCCGCGGCGTGATGATGGACCACGCCACATCTATCGTCATCGGCGAGACGGCCGTGGTGGGGGATGATGTTTCCATGCTGCATTCCGTGACCCTGGGCGGCACCGGCAAGGAAGACGGCGACCGTCACCCGAAGATCGGATGCGGGGTGTTGCTGGGCGCCGGCGCAAAGGTGCTGGGCAATATCAGCGTAGGCGATTGCTCGCGCGTGGCGGCAGGCCCTGTGGTCACCAAGGACGTGCCGAAGCACACAACCGTTGCCGGCGTGCCCGCCAAGGTCATCGGTGAGTCCGGCTGCCCTGAACCCGCCCGCTCCATGGACCAGATGCTCGGTTGCGGCGAAGAAGAACACGGGTCGTCTATTTGAGGCTTTCCGCTCTCATCCCTCACCCCCGTATCCCTCCGGCTTGACCGGAGGGCCCACTCGCATCTCCGCTTGTGAGACCGTGGGTGATGCATGGCGCGTTCGCTGTGCTCAAAACAGTGATGCTGTGCCAGGTCATTCATGCGAGTGGACCCCGGATCAAGTCCGGGGATACGGGTAAGGGGGTGGCCTTTGCCGCTACCCAGCCGCCGCAGCCCCACTGATCGCATAGGACATCTCTTTACGCTCATCACACACCGCTTCGCACAGATCCATCGCCGCTTCCCAGGGGGCGGCATCGGTGATGTCCTCGATGGCCTCCATGCTGTCCCAGTAGGACAGGAGCCCGGCGCTTTCGCCGTCCTGCGCTTCAATCACCACTGCGGACAAAAACCCTTTTGGAGCGGAGCGGGCCAGCTCGCGTTCCACATAGCCGCGCAAATTGGAGGCCACCGTGTCTGTCGCGCCCGTGAAAGTGATGAGGTGGACAAAGGCGGTCTCGCTGGACATTTAGGTCTCCTGGAAGGGCATGTTGGTGGTTGCGCTCGGCGCCATGGGCGGCACAATACGCACAACCGATATTGACGCAACAACAACAAGACTGAAAGCAGGGACAAGATGGCTCAACAGGATCAACCCGCGCTTGCGGGCAAAGTCGCGCTTGTGACAGGTGTTGCACGCGGACTGGGCGCGGCTTCGGCACTTGGGCTCGCGCGCGAAGGCGCCAGCGTTGTTGTCTCTGACCTGCGGGCTGATGAGGGCCAGGTGGTTGTCGACCAGATTTTGAACAAGGGTGGCAAGGCCGTCTTCATTGCCCATGACGTAACCCAGGAAGACCAGTGGGAAGCGGCTGTCGCCAAGGCGGAAGAGGCGTTCGGCGCGCTGCACATCCTCGTCAACAATGCAGGCGTCGCCCCGGCCGGTGAGTATGTCGAAGACCTGGACTTTGAAGACTGGAAGCGTGTCACCGCCATTGACCTCGACAGTGTGTTTCTTGGCTGCAAGCACGGGGTCCGCACCATCAAGAAATACACGTCCAAGGAAGCTGCCGACGGCGCCATCATCAACATCTCGTCGGTGATGGGCATTGTCGGCTTCCCGCGCAACGCGGACTACAATGCGGCAAAAGGTGGTGTGCGGATCATGAGCAAGGTTGTGGCGCTGGAATGCGCTGAACTGGGCTACGGCATCCGCGTCAACTCCATCCATCCCGGCTTCATCGATACAGCGCTTGTTCGCGACGCGGTGGAAGAAGGCACCAAGCGTCCGGACGCTGTGTTCCAGAGCTCCAACGAGATGATCGACATGCTGGTGATGGCGCACCCGCTCGGCAAGCTGGGCGATGCCCGCGACATCGGCGACGCCGTCGTCTTCCTCGCCAGCAACCGCTCCGGCTTCATCACTGGCTCGGAGCTGGTGGTGGATGGCGGCTACACCATTCAGTAGTCCTCAGACATATTTGTCGAACCAGGTGAGCATGTCTTCGGGGTGGTCCGCAAACCAGTTGTAGCCGTCAAAGCGGTGGGTTGGTTCTTCGAGCCAGAACATTTCTTTCTCGACGGGCATATTGTCGAAGACTTCTGCCACCCAGGCGAAATTCGTCATGGGGTCGTGGCGGGCCTGCACGAGCCGGGTCGGCACACACACGGATTTTGCTGCGTTCTCGATCGGCGGCAGAAGGGAGATGCCACCAGCGCGGGCGCTGTAGTGTGTGTCGGCGGACTTGTAAATGAAGTCAGGAACCTTCATCGCTTTCAGATAATCGCCATTACGCAGGGGCTGCAGTGCCACCATCGCCTTGACGCCTGCGTCTGTGAAAACCTGGCTGTCTTCCTGCATGGCGCAGAATGATGTGTTGGCGCCATAGCAGTAGCTCAAAAGCCCAATCGGTTTTGCCCTGGTGGCCGGTTCGTTAGCCAGAAACTCCACCGCCGCGATGACGTCAATCCTTTCACCAATCCCTCCTGTCCCTACGCCGAGGTCATCCTTGTCGCTCTCTCCATGGTTGCGCAGGTCGTACATGAGGACAGCGTAGCCTGCATCCACCAGACGTTTGGCGACATAGCCAAACTCAATTTCGTGATCATATGGCTTGCTGGTCTTCGGCTGGCACTTCACCTGATATCCATAGCGGTTTGCCCGATAACCGAAATGGGTCATGACGATCACTTTAGGTGCACTTTCATTCACCAGCCAACCACGCAATGTCAGACCATCGCGGGTGGTGAACGCTGCGTCCCTAAAGTTCATGCCATAATCGTGGGGTGTCTTGGGGATGGGTTGGTGAAGCGGCTCCAGCATCGTATTTGCCAGAAACCGGCCGGCGGGGTTCAGGGTCATGAGGTTCTCCGTGGTTCATGTGCAAATGGACACTTTTTGCATATTTGTCCATATTTGACAAAAAGAGTCTGTTTGTCAAATTGCACTCATGCACGAGCGGAACACGAAAATCATCGAGGCGGCCTTCAGGATGTTTGCGCGCTACGGGGTCAAACGAACCGGCATGGGAGATATCGCCAAGGAAGCGGGAGTGGCACGGCAGACGCTCTACAACGCCTTCTCCAGCAAGGATGAGGTTCTGAGCGCCACCATCGACCTCTTCACGGAACGAACCCTGGCCAACATCCGGGCAGCGCTGACGGGGCAAGCGACCCTTGAGGATCAGCTAGATCTGATACTCGACCACCTTTCCGTAAAGCCCTACGACATGCTGAACGCAACGCCGAATGCGCAGGATATCGTTGAGGGGTTCAACAACGCGGGACAGGTGGCCATCAAGTCCGGTGACCGACAGTTCCGCAAACTCTTGTCCGGTGTGCTTTCGCCATACGCCGCAGCCATTGAGGCATCCGGCTACACGGTGGAGCAACTGGCCGATTTTGTTCAGGTAACGGCATCGTCCTCCAAGCAGAAGGCGCGATCCCGAAAGCACCTTCTACAGTTGCTGCGGACTCTCAAACTGTCAGTTCTCGTTGCTGCTGACCAAGTGGGGTGATGACGCGCCCCTAGCGGAAGGCGCAAGCATGGGGTACCTGCGCCTTCCTGTTCTTCGGGCCTCCAACAGGGGGGAGGGGGAGGGTTGATCCCGAAGAACTATGGGTGTGCCTTTAGAACGCGTATTGCCAGCCGGCTGTCAGCGTCCAGTCGCGTTTCATCTGCGGGCCGTTCAGGTCCTGCACGACGGGCATGGAGGCTTCGATGGCCAGGCGGTGGCCACGGATGAAGCCGTCCTGTCCAACCAGATTGACGCCGACACCGGCTTCCAGGAAGCGGCCGCCATGGTTGCTTGGGTCAGCGGTCTGGACCGGACCCATGACGCGGGCATCCTGGCCGGAGATCTTGCCGATTGTTTCAGCTTTCAGGCGGAGTGACGTCGAGATCCACGGGGCAAACTGATACGCGCCCCACGTGGTGACTTCGCCCACATTGCCTAACTGGTAGTTCTGGTCGTTCTTGCCGCCACGCAGGGTGGCCAATACCTGGGCGCCCCATGAGATATCGCCGGAGCGGTCCGTGTAGGTCACGCCGGGCATCACATCGACGGTGCCGGAGCCAAGCTGCATGGGGTAGGGCAGACGCACGGTCTGCTCTGTGCCCAGCGGCGTCAGGATCTGGTCTTCTTCCTTGATGGAGCCGGTCGGCAGGCTGACACCGATGTTGAAGTGCACTTTCGTGTTGCCTTCATCATGCATGCGGATGAGGGCCGACACCTTGGTGTCCCCGAAGCCCTCCGCAACAGTTGTGAAGCCGCCGATCTGCGTGGTGCCCATCGGGTTGAAGGTGATGTGGTCCATCTCCTTTTTCATGTACATGCCCATGACCATCAGGGTGATGACATCATTGGGCGCATACATGGCGCCGAGCATGTGCATGTCCATTGTCATTTCGGTGGGGATAATGCGCAGGCCCGGCGGCTGCATGGGCATGCCGAAGAAGCGGTTTGGCGTGGCGAGCACGTCGGCGTTGGACAGATCATCCGTGCCGTCGCGCACGTCGGACATCTCCATGCGCTTGAAGCGGTAGGAGAACATGATTTCTCCTTCCTTGTGCATGTGGTCCCCCATGACACCGATGGGGGCGTGGCCGTCAGCGCGGATCTCGCTGGGGGCGGAGTGGTCGATGCCGTCATGCGCAGATGCGGGCGCGGCGATTGTGAGGGCGGCAACACAGGTGGCCGCTGTCAGGCCCTTGAGGCCTGTTGAAAGATGCAAAGTCATTTTGAAAATCGTCCTGATAGAAAACGCATGCCACGCTGCTGCCACCGGATCGGCAGCAGTCAGAACGTGACGGTTCAGTGGATCAGGATGTGACGGGGGGTGCCCTTGGCGGTGCAGACCGCATCAAAGGTGCGGCATAGGCGGGAGCGCTGTCGGTCACCCGCAAAACGTGTGTGTCTTCATAGGTGACGGGCCAGGCGACAACCCCGACCGGTGTGTCATACGCCATAGCGGCGGTGGCCTGCATGGCAAGGTCGCAAGCGCTGCGCGGTATCTCCGGCGGTGTTTCGCCAGAAACATCCATGCCCAGGTCGCGGGCATCCATCACCACGGGGCCATGAATGGTGCAGATCACGATCTCAAAGGGTTCTGCTTCGGCAGCGGCCTGAGCCGTGGCGATGGGCATGACGGCGGCAAGGGAGAAAGCGGCCAGATGCACGGCCAGTGCAAGCAGGCCCACAAGGGCCGTGCCCTTGCGCCTGAAGCGCTGCTGTATCTGTGCGTTCTTGTTCAACAAGGCCCCCGCCCCAGATGTGTTCAGCCTATTGGCTGTCGTGGTTCATGTCGCCATGATCCATTTCACTGTGGTCCATGTCACTGTGGTCCATGTCACTGTGATCCATGCCATCGTGCGCCTGGCCACCCAAATGTCCGCCGGTTGCGACGACCGTCACGTCCACGCTGATGTCACCGGCTTTTTCGAAGGTCAGTGTCATGGGAAAGCTGCCGCCGTCTTTCAGCGGTTCCATGATTTCAAATAGCATGATGTGCAACCCGCCCGGCTCTAGCGTGACGGTGTCGTTGGCCGGTACGTCGATGGCGTCCACCATGCGCATGCGCATGATCTCGCCGTCTTTTTCATGGGTGTGCAGTTCAGCTGTGACAGCTGCCGGGGTGGCGGCGGCTATCAGCCGGTCAGCTCCCCCTTCATTGCGGATCACGAGATAAGCGGCACCGGTGGTGCTGACGCCAATTGTTTCGCGGGCAAAGGGTTCCTCAACGGTGATGTCGCTTGCGCCGCCGTCTGAACAGGCAGCAAGTGCCAGCGGTGTCATCAGCGTCATGGCCAGCAGAATGCGGCGGATCATGTCTCGTCCCCTCGAACAGTTGAACCTGATACGATTTGGTGCGTCAGGTTTAACGCCAACACGCGCGCGTGCGATAGCGCGGAATGACGCAGGCAGGACGTTTTTGAAACTCAGTCCGCCGTCAGTGCGGTGTCGGCAGCTTCTTGTTCCGCCAGCTTGCGGCGAATTTCCGCCTGCGCTGCATGGTCAATGGGGTAGTTCCATATCAAAGCGACTGCTGCCACCAGAAACACCAACGGGAGCAAAGCGTAGATGAGCTTGAGTCCGTTGAGGGCTTCGGGTGTGTTGATGTCAGATGAGGGATCAAACCCGACCCAGGCGAGGAGCGCGTACGTTACGCCGACCGAGACGGCTGCGCCGACGTTCGCTGTGGTGGTGCGCAGTGCGTAGATCAGCGCGGTCCGGTTGTGGCCTGTCTCCAGCCGGTCCTTGTCGCACACATCCGCCATCATTGAGCGCAGCAGGAAGGGCCCGGCGCCAAAGGCAAAGCCAAGGAAGAAGGTCGCGAAGAGCGCGAAGTAGAAGTCGCCTGCGCCGACAAACAGATAGGTGACTTGCGCAACCATGCTCCAGATCAGCGCGACACACAGGGCACGGTGTTTGGACATGCGCTTGGCCAGCCACATCCAAAACGGCATGCCCGCAAAGCCGAGCACGAAATAGCCCAGCAGCATGAGGCTTGAATATTGCGGCAACTCCCACACGAAGCGGGCGAGGAACAAATAACTTGAGCCGATGATGCCGATGGCGAGGCTGGTCATCATGTCGGCGGCGACGATGCGTGCCAGGCTCCAGTTGGTGAAGAGAACCTTTAGGGCTTCGCGCCACTCCACCTTGCGTTCCTGGCGCACGGGCGCCGACTGGTCAGGCACCAGCATGATTGCGGCGAAGGCTGTCAGGGGCAGGCTGATAATCAGGAACCAGCCCATGGCACTTACTTTGCCGAAGGCATCCACGCCGGCGGTCAGTTCCAGTATTGCGGGCAGCGCAAGCACAGACACCATGCCCAGAATGATTGCCACCTCGCGCCAGCCATAGATGCGATTGCGCTCCGCATAGTCGCTGGAGAGTTCCGCACCCCAGCTTTGGTGGGCGATCGTCAGCATGGTGTAGCCGACATACAAAATGAGCATCCACACGAGCAGATAGGCGGCGCTGGCCCCCTCGGGTGGGAAGTAGATGAAGACGGCGGAGACCAGCAGCAGCGGCACCGACAAGGCAATCCAGTGGCGGCGGCGTCCCCAGCGGGTCGGATAGTGGTCGATCACAACGCCCATGATCGGGTCGGTCACTACATCGAAGATGCGGGTGATCATGAAGATGGTGCCGACGAGCGCAAGGCCGAGGCCGACTTCAGTGGCATAGAGGGGGGGCAGATAGACCGTGATGGGAAGACCGAGCCCACCCATCGGGAAGGTGAGGGCCGCATAGGCCGCGAGGGGGGTGTTTTTCAGACGCTCACCGACGGGCAAAACCGCAGATGCGCTGGTGCCGGGTGCGCCGGCAGAAGCGGTGTCAGCCAAAATTTCCTCCGCAGCCGCTCCCGCTTTTGGCGCAGGTTTGGGCCGTCAATCTGATTTTCTCAGGTGTCACGACATCATGTGGTGGGATTTGCGTAAATGTCACCCCCGCATGCGTACGTGTTTTAGAACTCACTCCCAAAAATACTATTGCGCCCAATGTCGTGGGCGACTACCTGTTAAAGCACGAAAATGAACGCGGGTCATTAAAGGCTGCGGCAGCGCAGGGGAGAGGGCATGCAGGACTTCAGAGACAAGGTTGTGGTTATCACCGGTGGTGCAACTGGCATCGGGTTTTCCTTTGCCAAGCAGTTTGGTGCCGACGGCGCCAAACTGGTGATTGCCAGCCGCCGCAAGGACCGGGTGGATGAAGCCGTCACGGCCCTCAAGGACATGGGATATGACGCGGCGGGCACAGCCTGTGACGTCTCCAAGCGGTCTGATGTTGAGGCGCTGGCGGATTTCGCCTGGGCGACTTTTGGCAAGGCGGACGTGCTGCTCAACAATGCGGGCGTGGCGCAGGGCAAGCGCGGCCCGGTCATGTCGCTCAATCTTGAAGAGTTCGACACGGTGCTGGGCATCAATGTCTACGGCACGCTCTATGGCATTCAGGTCTTTGGCGCGCGTTTTGTGGAGCAGGGCACACCGGCGGCCATCTACAATGTCGGCTCGGAAAACAGTTTCTTCCCCGCAGTGCCCGGCTCGTCCGCCTACATCTCCTCCAAGCATTCGGTTTTGGCGATTACAGAGCAGCTGGCAGAAGAGGTGCCGGACTTAATCGATGTCTCGCTCATCTGCCCCGGTTACGTGCAATCAGAGATGACCGCCGGCAATCCCGGCGGCATGCCGACGGATGAGTTCACCGCCCTGACACTGAAACAGCTTAAAGCCGGTGAGCTGTACGTCGTCTCCCATGCCTACAACATGGTGCATATCGACAAGCGCTATGAGGCCCTGAGCAAAGCCTTCGCGACCTATGCACCGCGCTATGAGGGCGACGACGAATATGACGTCGGCTGCATGATCGAAAAGATGATGGCGGCGCGGGCGGCGAAGGGTTAGATGAGCGCGTTTGCAGTCTCAGCCTGCAGGCGCTACATCAGGCGCACGGGTTTCGCGCCCAACACGTATCCCCCAATGCCAGCCTGGAGCCGTCCCCGTGGATCAGACAGAAATCAGCCAACTCGAAACCTATCTGCGGAAGAAGTTCCGGCTGGATACCATCGAGGTGCGTCAGCGTCCGATCAAGGATGACTCGGTTGAGGTCTATATCGGCGACGAGTTCATCGGCGTTCTGTTCAAGGACGATGAGGACGGCGAAGGCTCTTACGACTTCAACATGGCCATTCTGGCGTTTGACCTTGAGACGGGCTCTTAAAATCCAAAATTGCCTTTCCGCGACTTGATCGCGGAATCCAGGGGCAGCCTCGCACGAGCTTAACTGAGCTACCCCCTACCTCCCCCAATCCGTATCCCCGGACTTGCTCCGGGGTCCACTCTCACTCGCCATGCTTTTGATCGTTTGCGAGTAGGCTCCGGATCAAGTCCGGAGATGCGGAGTAGGCGACGCTTGATCCGGTTTGTTGAGGTCACGGGACGCGGAAGTCTTGAAGTGCTACTCGGCAGGCGCCAGCCGCAGTTCCTCCGGTGGCGTGGCCGGTTTGGCATTGTCCCGGAACAGGGCGATCAGCGCCAGGGCCTGATTGTCGATGGTCTTCCAGTCTGACAGATAGGCCCGCTTGTAGCGGTAGCGCAGCACCACGTTTTCGCTGAGCAGGATTTCGCGGCGGCACCACAAAAGCGGTTCGTCGCGCGAGCAGATCAGAATGGCCGGAGAGCCTGCCGGTCCTTCTCCCACATACATATCCTGACCCGCCAGGCCTGTCTCATTCCTGAAGACGAAGTGGCGCAGGTCGTAGGGCCCCTGTTCCCCTGCTCGGTTGCTCACGGCGGGCAGGTAAACCAGTTCCAGGCGGGGCTGCGCGGCAAGCACGGCGGTTGTTTCTTCAATGCGCATATGCAGCACGGATGACTGGGCGTCCGAGCGATCAAACTCGTCGCGCTTTCGCTCCGTGAACGGATCAAACTCGGGCAGCAACGCATGAAGGTCTATGCGTTCGAGAGCGCCGCCGGTGCGCGCTGCTGCAAAACGTGTGAAGTTCGCCGGTATGGCCAACTGCACATCGCCAATTGAAATGTGAACGCTCTCCAGCCGGTCTGTGGATTCAGGCGCGGTGCCGAGTATTTCTTCTGTGGTCGGGCCGACATAATACCAAAGGAAAATGGCCGCGAAGACAACGACGCCGCTGGCCACCAGCACGGGAATGCGCCAGGGCGGACGCTCCACGACTTCATCGCTGGTGCCTCTGGTGTTTTGTTGCCGTGCCATTTGTGCCCCGTCGCGCTCAAATACGATCAGTGGAGGAGGGCGGTGAGCGCTGCCCGGGCGCAGCATTTCACAGGATTCGGTCTGGCGGCAACGAAAGTCACGCCTGATCTGAGTGTACGTCTGCGCCGAGGGGCGGGTAGTGTGTCTGATATTGGGACAGGCGGCAGTCCCTGGTGCGCCTACGGGGTGTCATGGAATGAGCCGTTGCGGCCTGGGCTGATCTTTGGCGTCGAAAAATGTCAGCAATTCTGCCGTTTTGGTCGCTGGTATGCGTCTTGCCAATTGAGGGCTCTAACAGGTGCGCAGTGCCCACGCACATGCGCTCCTGCCTTGTAAAGCTTCAACGGGTCAATCGGGCAACACATGGGTGAGATGACAGCATTTGCGATGGCTGTGATGACGGGGATCGTCACTGCCGGCCTCACCTCCAGTTTCTATCGGCTTGTGACCAACAAGCCGCCGAGCTTTGGGCTCCTGAGTGCGCCGCTTCCTGAAGTGGTCACAGGCATAGCCGCGCTGGTGTTTGCGGGTCCGGCGGTCATCATGCGCAACGCCGTGCGTGCGCGGGTGCTGGAGCAGCGGCCCTGGGTCTGGCTCGGGCTGTCTGCGTCCATTGCCGTCTTCTGGAGCTTCATGTCCGGCATTTTCGTCCTGAGCATCATTCTCGCCGCCTGAGGCAGCCGACACCCCTCAATCTCAGATTCTGCGTGCCTGGCGCTCAAAAATGCGCGCCCTTGCGATCCAGCCGCTCATGTTGCAGTGCATTCAGCTGTGCCGTGCTGCATGGCTGGCATACCCGTTTGGGAATGATCGGCGAAATATTCAGCGTTCATAAACGCATATCGCAGGTGTTATTTGGCCTGATAGTCTAATTATATAAATAAAATCAACATTCTAACGATTTTCTACAGTTTTTTGACAAATCGTCAACCACGTTGCTCCATATCGAACTGCTATATAAAATCGTAACACCTGCAGGTCCATTGTCTTGACGCTGTGATCTGCTGTGCTTATCTCAGCGTAGTAGTTTAGTAATTGATGCACTGCACAAGCCCCCCGGCTTTCCTTTCCTGCAGTGCGACCGGGAGTAAAACCATGCAGACGATGATCGGGAATTTTGTTGCCGCTGCCGCGATGGTTGTAACTGTGGTTCTCTTCGAATTGGGCATGATGTCCCCGGGCAACGCGTTCTTCGCCGTTGCGTTCGTGATCTTGATGTTCACCGCCAACCAGCTCATCGCGCGGGAGAACCAGCCGCTGCGTGAAGCTGTCGTGAGCATGTTCACCAACCCGGCCTCCTATGCGGGCCGTGGATCGTTCGCAGCGTATGTCGGTTCAACGGCTGTCGGGGCCATCGTGATTGTACAGACGCTGGCCTATCTCTAGGCGACGCTGAACCGGCCACGACACAAAGTCTTTCTCAAGACGACGCATTCCTCCCTGACGTCTTGAAATACTGGGCGCTCTTCCTCTCCTCAGGAAGGCGCCCATTTTTTATGTGCTGACTTTGGATGCTGGACGGTCTAGGCCAGCTTGTTGGGCGTGGCAGCGGCTTTGGCGTCAGCGATCCGGATGCGCCGCCGCTTCATGACACGGCGGCTGCCAGCCAGACCGAGCCAGCCGAGAATGGCTGCGCCCAGCGCCCAGACCCATTCCACCATCCAGCGAAGAATGTTGATCGCGCCCTTGAACGCCCGCAGGGACGTTTTACCGGTCAGCTCAATGATGCCGCGGGTTTTGACGCCGAGGGTCTTTGACATATCGGCCACATTGTCCAGGTCGCGGGTGTTTTTGACGTATTTCATCAGCCGCACGCTTTCCGCAGGTCCCACGGTGGTGCGCATGTCGTCCATGCGGGCCAGAACCGGAAACAGTTCGGCTCCTTTGACGTTGTCCGCATAGGTGCCGATGGCGCGTCGGGTGGCGTTGGGGTTGGCAAGTGAGACATCAGACAGGGTGCGGCGCAGAGCCGGGAAGTCCACCGCCCGTGACACCAACTGACCCAGCTCTTTTGTGAACGACTTGGTCATGGTGCCGGCCTTTTTGGCGACCTTCAGCAGTGAGACGCCGACACGTGCCGGCAGGCCACCGCCCGCACTGGCAACGGTGCCCGCCGTCACGGCGAGGCCCACCACAGACAGCCCGAGCACGATCTCGCTGTATTCTTCGCCGGCCACCAATTTGGAGCCTTCGCCCCCAATATCACGAATGTCGCCGATGACGGTGAGGTCTGACGTAACTGCGCCGGCAAAGGCCGCATTGTCGCGGCCTTCGCCGGTGACGAAGCCTTCAACGAAGTTGCCCGTGTTGCGCAGGACCACGGCGGTGGTCGTCTGTGACGCAGTCAGGGCATCTTGGGTCTGCGGGCGCAGGGGGCGGTTCATGTAGGCGGCGATTTCCACGTACATTTCCGCGTCGTCCTGGCGGCCGTCGTCGATGGCCTCGAGGATCAATCCGTCGAGTTCATCGGGGCCAACACTGGCATTCAGTTCCTGGAGAATGAGTGTTTCGGCTGGAATCTGATCAACATACTCGTCAAGAAGGCCGGCTTCGAGCGCCAGTATGACGCCGCCGGGAATGACGATGGCCAGAAAAACTATTACAAACGCACGCATTTTACCCCTCCAAGACACGCATCTGATGTCTGGGACCCCACATCTGAGTGAGCGTGCTGCATTGCGGCGCTCGATGCAATGAAGCTGTTCGGTGAGGCTTAACGCGCCGGGAGGGGAGTGGGCGGCCTAACTGGCTTCTTTCATCTTTTGCAGCATGGCGCCCATGGCCGCGTGCACGGCCTGGACGGCCTGAAGCGGGCGGATCATCACCCGGAACTCGGTGATTTTGCCTTCGTCATTGCAGGTGATGATGTCGACGCCGTTCACATATTTGCCGTTCATCTCGGTCTCGAACTCGAGCACGGCCTGATTCCCGGCGAGGACTTCCTTTGTGTATTTGAACTTGCCCGCATTGTCGGCAGGCTTGCCGTCATCGGTTTTGGCCTGGCCGCCCAGCGTGCCGCCTGCGGCGCGCAGATAGGCGAGGGTAAGATCCTTGCCATGCTGGGGCGTAAAGACGACCGGGGACAGGAACACGCAGTCATCGGCAATCAGATCCTCAAGGCCGCCAGGCTGCTTGTTGATGATGTAGTCGTGCCAGTCGGCAATGCATTTCTCGATCATGGGGCGGCTCCTTATGTCTTTGTGTCGGCGGACTGTAACGGAACCTGACGCCCTTGGGGTGCACAAGTTTGAAAAGTCGGATGACAGCCCGCGCACATGTAAGTCCGCATGGTCGATTTACCTTGATTAAGTGAACATGTTCATTTATTAATCCCAGCAGATGTTGAAAGCCCTGCGCCAACGTTGGGGTGAGGGCCATTGGAGGAGCGGTTTGATGAGTGACAGTCCCCGGGTTGATGACGGTTTTGTCGAGAAGTTCATGAAGTCCGTGAACACGCCTTTGGAGTACGGCGTGTATTTCCTGTTCCATGATTACTGGGGCAAGGCCCCTCAAAGTGCCATCGATGCCTATGTGGCGGAGCTGCACAAGATACCGGGCATCGAACAGGCTCTTGAGGAACGCTACATCGCCGAACCACTCAGCCTTGAGCGCCTCAAGCAGTGCGCACCGGGCACGCTGGGCGCGGGCTACCTCAAATTCATTGTGGACAACAATCTGGAAGCGAATCTCGGCAAGAACTACCGCCAGTTCAATGATGAACTTCGCGCGGCTGGGACGCTCGACCGGTTGCCGGACGACCTAAGCTACATGATGGTGCGCGGCTTCCAGACCCACGACTTTCATCATGTTCTGACGGGCTATGAGGCCAGCATCTATGGTGAGCTTGCGCTGGCCGCCTATTACCTCGCGCAGCTCCGCCAGCCCTACCACGCTTTCCGGGTTGCCGTGACAACAGCGCATACGGCGTTCCTCGCACCGGCCTTCATCACCGAAGGAATGGATGCCTTCACTGATGGCTGGAGCTTTGGCCGCATGTCCAAGAATATCTATTTCGAGCGGTGGGAAGATGAAATCGATACGCCGCTAGAGGTGTTGAGAGACCGTTTCAATCTCAACCGTCATGCGCAAGCCGCCTAGCCAATCGGCCCGCCGCCGTCTTTGCGGATCATCACGACGGAGGGGCGCGGCGGTATTTGCGGATCGAAGTCCGGCCAGCGGGTCATGGGGTCTTCAAAGTCCGACGCGCGGGCGTGTTCCTCGAAGGCCAAGGCGCCATCAGTACCCGGGTGTTGAACCGCAACGAACAGGGTCTCGCCGTCAGGTGTAAAACACGGGCCGCACATTTCAGCACCGGCCGGCACCCTATAGAACATGGCACTTGTGCCGCGATCTGCGCCCTCGGTGCCAACGCACCACACCCCATCCGCCGAGCCAGATATCTGTGGCCAGCCGCTGCCCTGGTCGGTGGTCACCCAAAGGCGGCCTGAGGGGTCCACAGCCAGATTGTCGGGGCAGGCAAACCATCCGTTGGTGCTGGTGGTATCGGAGAATTGGGCGCCTACCAGCGGTATCGAGGGGTCGCCTCCCTTCACCAGAATGTCCCAGCTGAAACTGTCCGCTGCGTGGTCGTTGTCCGGCGGTGTCATCTCCACGACCAGGCCCCAGTAATTGGGCGCGCGGTCATGAATGGCATCACGCTGGGAGGCATTGCGTTTGGAGTTGTTGGTGAGCGCCACATAGACCTTGCCGGTCTTGGGATTGGGTTCGACATCCTCCGGCCGGTCCATTGGCGTGGCCCCCAGCAGGTCTGCCGCCCTGCGGGTCTCGATCATCACGTCGGCCTGGCTGCCAAATCCGTTTTCGGCGGTAAGAGGTCCAGTGCCATGCACCAGTGGCATCCAGCTCAAAGTGCCGTCATCACTGAACCTGGCAACACTGAGGACGCCGGCATCCAGCAGGCCGAAATTGCCCGCGCGGTCTTCGGTGTTGACGGTGCCGTCGGTGATGAAGCGGTAGAGATAGTCAAACCGCTGGTCGTCGCCCATGTAGATGACCAGACGGCCATCCTTGTTGATGATGCTTTCGGCCCCTTCATGTTTGAAGCGACCCAGAGCCGTCCGCTTGACCGGTGTTGAGGTCGGATCCAGCGGGTCCACTTCCACGACCCAGCCAAACCGGTTTGCCTCGTTGGGCTCCTTGTTGATGTCGAAACGATCGAAATGGCGGCCCCAGTCATAGCCGCCGCCCATCGCCACGCCGTAGCGGCAATAGTTGCGGGCCTCGGGATGGGTGGCGGCACCCGCGGCACAGACAGCCACCAGATCGCTTGCAGTCCGCCAGCGCCGGTCGCTGTCATCCAACTTGCCGCGGAAATAGAAATGGAAGTTTTCTTCCGCCATCAGGTAGCTGCCATAGGGCGTGATGCCACCGGCGCAATTGTTGACCGTGCCGATGACGCGGGTTCCCGTCGGGTCAGCATTGGTCTGCATACGCGGGTGGCCTGCCGCCGGTCCGGATATGTCCATGGCGGTGGAGCGGGTGGTTTTGCGCCGGTTCAGGGGACTGTCCGCGACGACCTCCCACCGGCCGTCCGTGGTCTGAGCGATTTCGATAATCGCGCCGCCATGGGCGGCCATCTCCATTTCAGCGAGTTCCCTGGGGCTGTTGAAACGCAGGTCGTACGGGAACATGACTTTGCGCGAGGTGAACTCGTGGTTCACGCACAGCACCCCGCGCGTGGCCTCATCGTCGAGCGGCACGAAACCTACATAGTCATTGTTGTAGCCAAACTGCTTTTCCTGGGCGTCGGCATCTGCCACGCCCGGTACGAAGGCAGGGGCATCGGCCAGCACCGGATCACCCCAGCGGATCAGTACGTCGGCGGAATGGCCGGGTGACACAACATGGTCTGTTGAGACGCCGTGGCTGATCTCGGTGAATTGTGCGACAGACCCAGGAGCAGCTTTTGGCACCTCCGGCGTTGCCGGTGAGGTGGTTTCGTCGTCACCGCAGCCGGCCAGAAGAGCAACCGGCGAAATTGCGAGTGCAGCATAGGTGGTGGTGCCCAAGGTGCCCTTCAGGAAGCTCCGGCGTCCCATCCGCGCGGCCGCTACTTCGCCAAAGGTTGCCACATTCGCCGGGCTGGACCGCTGGTCTTCGGTTGGTTCCAGCGCCACGCCGCAATTTGGGTCTGTGGGGTCGATCTTGTTCATCGGGCTCTCCGGGCGGGCAGGGTTCTTCTGCGTGACAGGGTGGCGTGATGCTATGACGTGCGCATGACGCCTGTTTGACGGGCAAGACGCCGGGTACGAGAAGTGCCACAATCGCCGTTGAATCAACACCCAAACCCCGTTTCATCAAGAGACGTTTCCACAAGAGACGTTTCCACAAGAGACAAGGCCCGAAGGATACCCAATGGCAATCTATGAACTCGATGACCTCAAGCCACAGCTGCCCGGTGACGACGCTTTCTGGGTGGCACCGAGTGCGTCGGTCATGGGCAATGTCATTATGAAGGAAGCATCCAGCGTCTGGTTTGGGGCAACTGTGCGCGGTGACAATGAGCCCATCACCATCGGTGAGCGGTCCAATGTGCAGGACGGTTCGGTGCTGCATTCGGATCCGGGCATGCCACTGACCATTGGCCCGGACGTCACCATCGGCCACATGGTCATGCTGCACGGGTGCACGATCGGCGAAGGGTCGCTGATCGGGATCGGCTCAACAATTCTCAATGGTGCCAGGATCGGCAAAGGATCGATCATCGGTGCCCATGCTCTGGTTACAGAAGGCAAGGAAATTCCCGATGGTGTTCTGGCTGTCGGCTCGCCCGCCAAGGTTGTGCGTGAGTTGACTCCAGAAGACAGTGCCGCCCTCAAGTTCTCCGCGTTGCATTACGTTGAAAACTGGAAGCGGTTCTCAAAAGGGATGCGCAAGTTGGCGGACTGACCCAATCAGCGCTAGGGTTGGAAAAAGCCATTAAAGCAAACGAGGGGAGGACCGGATCGTGAGTGAAGCACATGATCTTGGCCAGGCTGCAGAGAACCGGGCGACGGCGGAAGTCCTGTATGACGTTGCGGACAATATCGCGACCATCACACTGAACGCGCCGGACCGCATGAACACAATTTCACGCGCAATGCTGGCGGACCTGACGGCACTGCTGGTCAAGGCTGAAGAAGACACTGAAGTGCGATGCGTCATACTCACCGGCACGGGCCGGGCCTTTTGTGCCGGGTTGAACCTGCAGGAAGCTACCGGTGGTGGCGGTATCAGCGGTGGAATGAACAGCAACAAGGTCAGTGCCACCCTGGACCTGCGCAACACCCCCCCAACGGTGATGCAGGCAATGGACACACCAACGATCTGCGCCGTCAATGGCGGGGCCGCCGGCTACGGCATGGACACGGCCCTTGGGTGTGACATCCGGCTGATGGCGGACACAGCAAAGCTCGCCGCTGCGTTTACCAAGCGCGGCGTGGTGCCAGAGTCCGGTGGTACCTGGTTCCTGCCGCGGATGATTGGTTGGGAAAAGGCATCTGAACTGATTTTCACGGGCCGCACATTGTCCGCTGAGGAAAGCGTTGCATGGGGTCTTGCCTCGCGTGTGGTTCCAGCGGCGGACCTTATGGGGGAAGCGCGCACGCTGGCGCGCGAGATTGCAGACAATGCGCCGCTGGCGGTGCAGGCGTCCAAGCGCATGATGCGAATGGGCCTTAACGAAACTTTCCCGGACCATGTCCATCATGTGTATCTGCAGCTTCTGCCGCTGATGCGGTCTGAAGATATGAAGGAAGGCATGATGGCCTTTCTTGAGAAGCGCAAACCGGACTTCAAGGGCCAGTAGGAGCAACGCGTGGGGAACGGGTCATCCATCAAGCGTTGGTTGAGACGCATTGCCATGGGACTATGCGTCTGTGTGGCAATGCATGTCCCCTCGTTTGCGCAGGTGGCCGGGCAGGCCGGCGAGACATTTTCCGGCCGCTATGTCGGGTTCGCCTTGAGTGACGGTGTTGTCGCCAGCATTGCCGAGCAAAGCGGTCGTGTCATTGGTCAGTATACGGATGCCACGGGCAAGGTCTTTTCGCTGAATGGCCAGCGGGTTGGCGAGGGTGCGCAGGGGCTGTTGGAACGGGACGGTGTAAAGGCCTTCTTCCAGTTTGAAGCCCGCCCGCTTGGTATTCAGTTTCTCTACATCCCCTCCAATGAAACTGGGAACCCTGATCTGGCCAATGCGGTTCAGGCCGCGCTTGCACGCGACAACGTGGATGTTGAGACATTGCTGGGTCAGGCACCCCGACCTGCGGGCAATGGCGGTGTGGTGCTACTAGACGGCGCGGAAGGCGAACAGCTGGCGGTGCAGTATGCCGAGCTTGCGCCGCGCGAACGTGAACTCATTCGGCTTTTTGATCACGTGCAGGCGCATCTGACGGGCCGATTGTGCACGGCGGTCAAAACGGGCGACCTGGCTGAAACCCATCGCGCTGTGGCGCTCGCGCTGGAGCG
>JBHJJF010000168.1:0-8474 GCA_050042885.1 Candidatus Phaeomarinibacter sp. | reverse complement strand
CCATGTCATTTCCTGACGGCCGGTTTATCGCCGGATACTTCCCCGTCAGCACCCAGCTTGCCCACAACTTGCGTCGCCACAACGGTATTGAGGGTCAGGTCTATGTGCCTCTGCCTCAGACTGTTCCTGTGCCGGCCGTTGCAGAAGAGGTCCACCATGAGGTCGCATAACGATCCGCAGACATTTGACTTTGACGAAGAGCCGGAAAATGTGTGGCCAAAGTCAGCGTCCGAGGCCGCTGCCCAGATGCGAGACGTGCTCGCGCTTTTTGTGCGGATCTCCGAAGAGTTCGGGATGACGACAACGGCGCAGATGCTGCAGCACACAGTCAAGACCGCACAACAGGAAGCCAGAAGCAAGACTGGACGGATGCCTGGGAGTTCCTTGGGCATCTAGGGCGGTATTGCCTAGGGTCCACGATCCGGGAATACGACAATGTCGGCGTGCGGCACGCCCTTGGTCCGGGGTGCCAAGATTGGAATGAGTTGGTTGCGAATGGCCTCGGCTACCGCAAAAACGTTCGTGTGCGCTCCCAACTTCAGCCTCGCAGATTTCATCTGTAGGCTGACGGTACGCGCGCTTACGCCCCGTATCTGGGCCAACTCCTCATATGATGCCAGGTTGCATGTGCTGAGCAGTGCAAGATTCCAGACTTCTGCCGGGCTCAGAAGTTCCAGCTCCTTTGCGTTCGTCCAATGAACAGCCTGCGCCAAAACTGATTTGGCTTCCAAACTTGTGGAGGGGAGCATTCCTGTAACTCTCGTGACGGTGATTCTGCTTTTTCATCTCAACAATTCCAGCATTTCCACAGTTTGAAAACTATCAGGTCCGATAGGTGCAACTTGGCCATGCAGCGCCAAACAAATTGGCAGCGCAAGTGACACAATAAGTCTGTTCGTGGCAGGCTGGATGCCTGAACTTTGGGCAATGCCGCTCTGCCCGCTCTTTGCCGCTGGAGGCTGCCTTGCTGGAACCCGAAAAAAATCCAAACCCGTCCTTGATGGTGGACCCGCCTGCATGGTTCCGCTGGGCGGTTCGCTGGCAGCTGGATGCGGTCTCCAATGTGCGCAGGGTGAACAAGCGTCGGGAGAAAGCCGAGGCAAGGCGTCAAAAGCAGGGCGCGCCTCATCAGGTTCACTACTTCCATCAACTCGATGATCCGTATTCCCACCTGACCGCACAAGTCCTTGCAGGGTTTGCCAGCAAGTATGAGGTGGTGGTCACTCCGCATCTCATCCGCGCAAGCGGCGGGCGCAATCAGCCCGAACTGGAAAAGCTGGCGAAATGGGCGCGGCGCGACGCCCAATTGATTGCGCCCCATCTGGGCCTCTCCTTTCCTGAAGAAGCTGGCACGGTTCCCGACGCCAACGCCCTGGATCTGGCCACGGGTATTCTTGCCTGCCTTTCGCCGGAGGACTTTCTGGCTCACCTGAAACCTGTAAGCGAGGCCATGTGGGCGGGGGACATGGCCCGCCTGCAGGGATTGGGGTTGGAGCCCACCTCCGCCGCCAAGGCTGCGGACGCATTGGACGCAGGCTCGAAGGAGCTGGCAAAGCTGGGCCATTACTCCGGAGCGATGTTCTTCTACGGCGGTGAATGGTACTGGGGCGTTGACCGGCTGTTCCACCTGGAAGACCGGCTTCAGGCGCTGAACGTATCGCACGACGCCGGCGCAGGCCATCTGGTTCCCCGTCCTGCAATTGATGTGGCCGGCGTGGACGCGAGTGGGCTTACGCTGGATTTCTATCCGTCGCTCAACTCTCCGTACACGTCCATTATTTATGACCTCACCATAGATCTCAAAAACACCTGCGGCATTCAGTTCAACCACAAGCCGGTGCTGCCGATGATCATGCGCGGCGTGCCGGCCACCCGCGCCAAGGGCACCTACATCGTGTTTGACACCAAACGCGAAGCTGATTTCCTCGGCGTCCCCTTCGGGCCCATGGTAACGCCCATCGGTGCGCCCACACGCCGGCTGTATTCACTGCTGCCTTGGGCCATGGAACAGGGCAAGGACGAAGCCTTGTTGAGTGCTGGATTAAAGCAGGCCTTTTCCGCCGGTATCGGTCTGCATACCGACAAGAAAATGCGGCGCGCGGTAGAGGCCGCCGGTCTCGACTGGGCGCATGCCAGCAAGATCATTGGCAATGATGACTGGAAACCGATGATCGAAAAATTTCAGGACGAAATGGTTGAGGGACTTGGCCTGTGGGGCGTCCCAAGCTATCGCCTGTCCGGCCCCGACGGTGAACCGGACATGGCTGTGTGGGGGCAGGACCGTCTCTGGCTCGTGGCTGCTGAAATCCGTCGCCGCGCTGCGTTGTAAAGTCTAGAAGGCAGGCCGCCAGTTGCCCTAAGGCACAAGTCGCCAGTTGATTGTCTCACCGGCGTGGAACGGGACGATGGCAATCTCCGCGTCCTCGATGACGTCAGGCACCGCGTGGCCGGTGCGCTCCAGTGTCACCGTGTCTTCATTGAGTGGCAGGCCATAAAATCGCGGACCGAATTCAGACGCAAAGCGCTCCAGCTTGTCCAGCGCCCCTTCCTCTTCGAAGGTCTGCGCGTAGCTCTCAATCGCCACCGGGGCGCTGAAAATCCCGGCGCACCCACACGAGCTTTCCTTGTCGTGCTTCTGGTGCGGTGCGGAGTCTGTGCCCAGGAAGAACTTCGGGTTGCCCGACACAGCCGCTTTTCTCAGTGCCTCACGGTGTTTGCGCCGCTTGGCTACCGGCAGGCAATAGGCGTGCGGTCGCATGCCGCCGTCAAACATGTCGTTGCGGTCGATGCGCAGGTGATGGGCCGTAATGGTGCCACCGAGCAGCTCTCCGGCGGATTCGATGAACTGCACCGAGTCTTCTGTGGTGATGTGCTCGAGTACGATCTTGAGCGCGGGAAATTTTTCGATTGTCGGCGCAAGTGTTGTCTCGATGAACACCGCCTCCCGATCAAAGATGTCAATCTCAGGCGACACCACTTCCCCATGGATCAGCAGCGGCATGCCGATGGCCTGCATCCGCTCAAATACCTTGTCGAGCTTGCCAACGTCCGTCACGCCGGCCGCCGAGTTGGTGGTCGCGTTGGCCGGGTAAAGCTTGCAGGCTGTGAAAACACCTTCCTTGAACCCGGTTTCAATTTCATCCGGGTCAATATCGTCGGTGAGATAGGCGGTCATCAAAGGCGTGAACCTATGATGCGGTCCAACGGCGGCGCGAATCCGCTCCCGGTAATGGCGCGCGGCATCAACGGTGGTAACCGGCGGCACGAGATTGGGCATAACAATGGCACGGGCGAACTGCTGCGCGGTGTAGGGCGCCGCAAATTCAAGCATCGCGCCATCACGCAGATGCAGATGCCAGTCGTCGGGACGGCGGATGGTAAGTGTTTCCATGGGGGAACGGGTATCAGGCGAAAATGCGGGATTCAAGCAGTCATAGAGACACACCAGCTTTTTCAAAATGCTTGACCTGCGTCAATTGACAGATTGTCAATATGGGCCAGACTGCACCCACAAGACACTCTGAAGCCCTTGCCGCCATCCGGCGCGACACGGGCACAGCAATGGGACGAGACACATGTCGAATGCAGCCACACTGACAAAACCTGCCGCCACATCAAGCGGCAAAGCCCAACATTTTGATGTTCTGGTTGTCGGTGCTGGCATCTCCGGCGTGGGCGCCGCCTATCACCTGCAGGACCAGTGTCCCGGCATGAGCTATGTGGTGCTGGAAGCGCTGGAAGATTTCGGCGGCACCTGGCTGATGCACAAATATCCCGGCATCCGCTCCGACAGTGACCTCTACACCTTAGGCTATCGCTTCAAGCCATGGACCGGCAACCCGATCGCCACGGCGGAAGAAATCCGCACCTACATGGACGAAGTGATCGAGGAAAACGGTCTCAAGCGCCACATCCGCTACCAGCACAAGATCCTGTCTGCCGACTGGTCTGACGCGGACGGTCTGTGGACCATCCACGCAACGCGGACAGACACCAACGAAGCTCTGGTCTTTACCTGCGGCTTCCTGTGGATGTGCCAGGGCTACTACCGCCACTCGGAAGGCTACACACCGGACTGGCCCGACATGGACACGTTCAAGGGCGACATTGTCCATCCGCAGACATGGCCGGAAAACTACGACTATAAAGGCAAGAAGGTGATCGTGATCGGCTCGGGCGCCACTACCGCTACCATCGTGCCGGCCATGGCGCCGGACTGTGAGCACATCACCGTGCTGCAACGCTCGCCGACGTACTTCGTGCCCGGGCGCAACGAGAATGAAGTCGCCGACATGCTACGGCTGCTGGAAATCGACGAAGAGTGGATTCACGAAATCACCCGAAAAGCCGTCCTCTACAATCAGGCTGAACTCACGCGGCGCTCCTTTGAGGAGCCGAATGTCGTGAAGGAGGAGCTGATTGAGGGCGTGAAGGAACTGCTGCCGGACGGCTATGACGTGGGCAAACACTTCACCCCGAACTACCGCCCCTGGCGCCAGCGCGTGGCGTTTGTGCCTGATGGCGATCTCTTCGCAGGCATCACGGCCGGCAAAGCCAGCATGGTGACCGACGAGATTGAGCGCTTCACCGAAAAAGGCATCCTCACCAAGTCCGGCGAGGCGCTTGAAGCGGATATCATCGTCACTGCCACAGGCTTCAATCTGTGTGCCCTGGGGGACATCGCGTTCTCGCGCAACGGCGAGGACATCAAGTTCAACGAAACCGTCACCTATCGCGGCATGATGTTCACCGGCATGCCCAACCTGGTCTGGGTCTTCGGCTACTTCCGCGCCAGCTGGACGCTGCGCGTGGACATGGTTGCGGACTTCGTCTGCCGCCTGCTGAACAAGATGAAGCGGGAAGGATCAGGCAAGGTCGAAGTGGCGCTGCGACCAGAAGACAAGGACATGCCTATCCTCGACTGGATCGACCCGGAAAACTTCAACCCCGGCTACATCATGCGCAACATGCATCTGCTGCCCAAACGCGGCGACAAGCCTGAATGGCAGCATAACCAGGACTACTGGACCGAGCGCAAGGAGTTCCCAGACATTGATCTGGACGATGCGGCCTTTGTGTACACGAAAGAGCAGATGAAGCAGGCGTCCTAGGGGGCGGGGGCGTGATGCCCTATCGGGACCTTTCCTTAACGTGGTAGTCACTCGGCAAGCCTTGGTCCAAAGGCTGACGTTCCAACCGAGTGATGACCGCAATCTTCATGCCCGATTCCCCCCAACACGCCTTTTTTGATGCCTCCAATGCCCAGGTTTCCTATTGGGAGTGGGGCGACCCCACCGGCCAGCCGATCCTGCTCATTCACGCAACAGGTTTTCACGCCCGGGTGTGGGATCAGACCATTGCGCGCCTGCCAAAAACCCATCGCATCATCTCCGTGGACATGCGCGGCCATGGGCAGAGCGAAAAGAAAGGCCTGCTGCTCGACTGGTCCCTCGTCGCAAAAGATGTCGGCGACCTCGTTGAGAATCTGGATCTGAAGAGTGCCATCGGCGTCGGTCACTCCATGGGTGGCCACTGCCTGTCGCAGGTGGCGCGGGCGCATCCCGACATGTTCGAGCGGTTACTGCTGATCGACCCGGTGATGATGGAGCCCGAGCGCTACACGTCCAACCCGTATCACGACCTGACGGACCCGTCCGAACACCCGGTCGCCCGCCGCCGCGATGCCTGGACTGGCTGGGAAGAAATGTATGAGCGATTCAAGGACCGCCATCCCTATTCCTTGTGGAAGCCGCAAGCGCTGGAAGACTATTGCCGCTACGGCGTGCGTCACAACGAGAACGGCGAAGGCTATCGGCTTGCCTGCCCGCCGGTGATGGAGGCGTCCGTCTATATGGGCAGCGTCAACGCCAGCCTCTATGGCAAGCTGGATGCCGTGACGGCGCCCGTCACCATCCTGCGCGCCAAGGGCCGCGAGCCTGATGCAGAAGCGGTCATGGACTTTGCCATCTCGCCGACCTGGGACCAGCTCTACAAGCAGTTTCCCAATGCGCGCGATGTATCGCTGCCGCATCTCAGCCAC
Organism: Candidatus Phaeomarinibacter sp.; assembly: GCA_050042885.1. Taxonomy (GTDB): domain Bacteria; phylum Pseudomonadota; class Alphaproteobacteria; order CGMCC-115125; family CGMCC-115125; genus Pyruvatibacter. The sequence goes on along the minus strand of JBHJJF010000168.1, from coordinate 2,434 downwards.
TTCATCCCCATGCAGGATCCGGCACTCACGGCTCACTTCATTCTCAACGCTGACGCCACAGCGGACGAGGCAGTGGCTGCTGCCAAATGAGCGACGTGACCCACATTTCGGCACCCTGGGACCCCAGAAAGGCCCAGCAGGTTCTGTGGGCCGGGATGATAGGCATGCTGGCGACGGGGTTTCCCTTCACCATCGTCACCGTCGCGCTCAACCTGATTGCAGATGATTTCGGCGTCAGCGAGGCCTTTGCCGCCTGGACCGTATCGGCACCCATGCTGGTGTCCGCTGCCACATTGCCGGTGATCGGCAAGCTGGGAGACCTGTTTGGGCACCGCCGCATCTTCATCTGGGGTATTCTCGGCTCCACCGTCTTTGCCTTCATGTGCATGATCGCGTGGGACATCTGGTCCCTCATCGCATTCCGCATCCTGTCCATGGTGCTGGCTGGTGCCACAGGCCCCTCGGCCATGGCGATCCTGTTTCACGTCTTTCCACCCGAGCACCGCAATCAGGCGATTGGCTGGTGGTCCATGGCCGGGCCTGGCGCAGCGGCCCTTGGCTTGATCCTGGGTGGACCGTTCATTGAGTTGTTCAACTGGCGCTCAGTGTTCCTGGTTCAGGCGGTCGCTGGCTTTGGGGCGGTGATTTTGGCCTGGAAGGTGCTGCCGGAAACCGAAAAGCAACTGGTCAAGTTTGACCATATCGGCAATCTCATTTTGCTGCTGGCGCTCTCCTGTCTGCTGTTTGTCATTGGTGCCTTCGCAGAGCCCGGCGTCTCCACGGTGATGCTTGTCAGTGCCGGTATTGTCGGTGTCGTCGGCTTGATCGTCTTCCTGTTTTACGAAGCGTCGATCCCAAATCCCATCGTGCCGCCATCGCTGTTGAAGCAGCGCAACTTCGATGCCCCGGCCGTCGCCAATTTCTTCATGCAGATGTCCTATCTGGGCGCGTTGATTGCCACACCGCTGGTATTCACCGGTCTGTTCGGCTTCTCCATCGCTGTTGCCGCCGTCCTGATGCTCACGCGGACATTCAGTCTGACCCTGGCCTCTCCCCTGGGTGGTGTTATCGCCACCCAGTTTGGCGAACGCACAGGCACGATTGTCGGTGTCCTGTGCCAGACCGCCGGCCTGTTTACAGTGGCCGGTGGCATTTATGCCGTGAACCTGCCGGTCATTCTGCTTGGCTTGGTCTTGCAGGGGGTGGGGCACGGCATTGCCATGCCGCCGCTGGCATCGGTCATCGCAACAGCCGTCCCGTCGACGCAATTCGGCATGGCGTCCGGCATGAGCCGCCTCATGGGACAGATCGGCTCGGCCTTCGGCCTCAGTCTGTTCGGTGTGTTTCTGACGCTGCCACGCGAGACGCTCGAACTGCACATGATCTTTGTGATCGGCGCTGCCATAGCACTCGCAGCCGCTTTGCCAGCCGCACTCATTTCCATGAAACACCGGGCGATCCCCCAGCCACCCGCAGCACCGCCGCCACCAAACCCACCCATTCAGCCGGGACAAGTATGATGCAGAAGACCGTAAGCGCGCTCTGCGTGATGCTGACAGCCCTCTTATGTGCTGGACCAATAGCCATGGCAGAGGACGCAAAAGGCCAGCTCATTCTGCTCGCGGCTCCGGGGGATGATCCCTATTACGCCAGTGAAGCGGACGCGATCATCGAGTTTCACATCGGCTTCGCGAAGGCCGTCGCCGCACCCGACCGAGTTCTCGTTCTGGCCGGGGCCGATACTGCACCTATTTACGCAGATGCCCTGGGGGACGAGGCGGTGGTGATCGCGCCCATGGACGACATCTGGACACGCGACTACGGGATCATGGATGCCTCATCCAGTGTAATGACCCGCTACACGGCAGCAGGGCAGGGCGACCGCCGCAATGCGCAAGGGCATGCCGATGCGGTGCAGGAGACCCATGCCGATTTCCTTCTTCGAGCGGGGATCACCACAGTCGACTCGGATTTGCTCAACGATGGAGGCAACTGGGTTTTTGACGGTGCCGGTCATGCCGTTGCCAGCACGAAGTTCCTGTCGTACAATGATATGACGCATGACGAGGCCCGCGAAGCGCTTCGCGCACTCACCGGCGTAAGGCACATCGCCTTTATCGAAGCCGATGAGCAGGGCGGCCTGGAGCACGCCGACGGCGTGGTCTCGTTCATTGACGATGGTGTCCTGCTTGTAAATGCGTATACGGACGATCCAGACTATGAAATCGACCTGCTCGCCCGGTTGAAGCGCTCTCTCCCGGATGTCGCCATTCACAGCATCGTCAATGCCTACGATGGCTCCGACATCTATGATCCGAGTTTTGGCTCTGCCTGCGGTCTCTACACCAATGCGCTTGTGACCGATCACGCGGTCTCCCTTCCGCAATTTGGCATTCCGGAAGACGCTGAAGCCCTTGCAACCGTAAGGGCCCTG
>JBHJJF010000167.1:0-7412 GCA_050042885.1 Candidatus Phaeomarinibacter sp. | reverse complement strand
AAATAACTGACCAGTCAGTTATTTAATGTGGACACCTCATGCAGCGTGCGCGGACAGATGATGCGAAGGACGAACGGCGGCAGGCCTTGCTGGCAGCGGCTTTAGAGGTCTTTGTGGAGAAGGGTTTTGCAGCGGCGCGCATGGACGACATTGCGCGGGCGGCTTCTTTGTCCAAGGGAACTGTCTACCTCTACTTCTCCTCGAAAGAAGACCTCTTTGAAGCGATTCTTAGAAAGGTCGCTCTTCCCAACGTGGAACACATGGAAGGCCTGATGCGCGATGCGCCTTCGGTAGGCGCGGCGCTCGATGGGGTGGCGCAGTTTGCGCCACATCTGATCCGCAATACACGGCTCCCCCAGGTGATGAAGCTGCTCATCTCTGAAGCCGGAACATTTCCGCAGATCGTCCAAGCCTACCGGGAAGATGTTCTGGATCGGCTGCTGGCGGCTGTCGCGGCGCTTTTGGCCCGTGCTCACAAGGCAGGTGACATCGCCGCGCCGGAGCCAATGCTCGCTGCCCGCCTGGTTGCGGCACCTATCGCCTTTTCAGGACTGTGGCGTGTCGAGTTTGAGGTTGACCCCAAGGCGCGCGTGGATGTCGAGGCTCTTATCAACCTTCATGTTCGGCATCTGAAAAAAGCGCTGGCCGTGCGCGAGGTATCCACGACATGAGACGTCGTTCGCCATTTGTCGCCCTGTCGATCTGCCTGGCATTGATGGTTGCAGCCTGTGGGCAAGGCACAGATGACGCGGTCTATACGGGCTATGTTGAAGCCGAACTTGTCTATGTCGCTGCCCCGTCCGCGGGCTGGCTGACACAGGCTCCTTTGTCTGAGGGGCAACGTGTGTCGCAGGGCGATCTTGCCTTTGCCCTGGATAGTGATTTGCAGGTGGCAGCGGTTGAAGAAGCGTCGTCCCGGCTGGATCAGGCGACAGCGCAGCTGGCAGATCTTGAAAAAGGTGTCCGCACACAGGAGATGAGGGCCTTTGAAGCCCAGCTGTCTGAAGCCGATGCGGATTTGCGGCTGGCGCGCTCTGAACGTGACAGATCACTGGCACTCGTGCAGCGGGGTGTTGCGTCGCAAGCGCGCGGCGATGCAGCAATTGCACGTTCCAGCGTGGCCCTCGCGCGGGTGAACACAGCCAAAGCCAATTTGGAAACAGCCCGGCTTGCTGCCCGCGATGACACAGTTGCTGCAGCGGCTGCGGGTCGCGACGCAGCCGCTGATGCTGTGGCGCAGGCTGAGTGGCATCTAGACCAGCGGTCCGTCCTGTTGCGGGCGTCGGGTAGTGTGGAAGAAGTTTTCAATCGCACCGGCGAGTTTGTCGCCACCGGTGCTCCGGTACTTGCTGTCCTGCCTGATGAGGGTCTCAAGGTCAGGTTCTTTGTTCCGCAGGCAAAGCTCTCCGAACTTGATCATGGTGCGATAGTCCGTGTTCTTGCTGACGGCGATGCCGAGGTTGTGGATGCGCGCATTACCCATATCGCGCGTGAGGCTGAGTTCACACCACCGGTGATCTACAGCGAAGACTCCCGCAATACATTGGTATTTCTTGTTGAGGCAAAACCCCTGGCTGGAAGCGCGCTGCGTCCGGGCCAACCAGTGGACGTGAGGTTGCCATGAGTGACCCGTCTCAAAGCGCACTGGCCATAGATGTCCACGGTCTGGTGAAACGGTTTGGCGACAAGACGGCTGTAGACGGCGTGGATATTCAGATGCCGTCCGGACAGGTCTGGGGATTTCTGGGCCCCAACGGGTCCGGCAAGACCACGACCATCCGGATGATCTGTGGGTTGTTGGAGCCGACAGAAGGTGAGGGCCGCGCACTTGGCTATGACATTCTGCGGGAGAGTGCGGCCATCAAGCGGTTGACCGGGTACATGACCCAGAAGTTTTCGTTCTGGGGCGATCTGACGATCCGTGAAAATCTGGAGTTTGTGGCCCGGCTTTATGAGCTGCAGCATCTGGCAGACGGCGTTGACCGGACACTGGAAACGCTTGGTCTTCAAGATCGGCAGCATCAGTTGGCAGGCGCTCTGTCAGGTGGGTGTAAACAACGGCTGGCACTTGGGGCTGTGACCATGCATCAACCCCGACTGTTGTTGCTGGATGAACCGACTGCCGGCGTGGACCCGCAGGCGCGCCGCGATTTCTGGGATGAGATTCATCGTCTGTCGTCGGATGGCCTGACAGTTCTTGTGTCTACTCACTACATGGATGAGGCGGAGCGGTGCGACAGGATCGTTTATCTTGCCTATGGCAAGTTGATCACGGAGGGCCGCGTGAGTGATGTCATTGCCAAATCCGGTCTCATCACCTTCAAGGGTGTTGGCAGTGACGTCCGGCCTCTCGCCGCCTATCTGGAAGCGCAGCCAGGCGTCGAACATGCGGCCTACTTTGGGGCGGCGTTGCATGGCAGTGGTCGCGATCGCGCAGCGCTCGAGAAAGCGATTGGCACGGTTGATGTGTCCGCTGCGCGCTGGGAGGAAGTCGAGCCTGGGCTTGAAGATGCCTTCATCGCTTTGATGTCGCGCACCGGCGGCGACCTGCGGGTGCACTGATGAGTGTTCTCCGTCATATGCTGTTGGGTTCGGCCTATGCGCGTATTGCCGCGATCTTCGTCAAGGAACTCATCCAGATGAAGCGGGACCGGCTGACGCTCGCGATGATGCTGGGTGTCCCGATCATGCAACTGATCCTGTTTGGCTACGCCATCAATCTGGACCCCAAGCAGCTGCCGGCGGCGGTTCTCCTCGAAGAACAGACGCCCATCACCCGCACGATCCTCACGGCGATGGAAACGTCTGACTACTATGACTTTCAAGAGCAGATTGGAGATCATGAGGAGGCTGCAGATCTGCTGCGGCGCGGCGTGGTCGCGTTTGTTGTTACGTTCCCTGCCGGATTTACAGAGCGCCTGATCCGCGGAGACCGACCCCAGTTGTTGATCGAGGCAGACGCCTCTGACCAAGCTGCATCTTCGAATGCAGTTGGTCGTGCAGCGGAGATCGACAATCGCGCTTAGCGCCATGATCTCAAAGGGCCACTTGCGCATCTGAACCAGGGGCCTGCCCCTGTCGAAGTGGTGGTGCATTCGCGCTACAACCCGGAAGGTCTCACGCAGTACAACATCGTGCCGGGTCTTCTCGGTGTCATTCTCACCATGACGTCAGTCATGATTACGTCCATTGCGATGACGCGAGAGAGCGAGCGCGGCACCATGGAAAACCTTCTCGCCATGCCAGCCAAACCGGCAGAAGTCATGGTGGGAAAGATCGGCCCTTACGTCGTGGTTGGCGGTGTCCAGACCGTCATCGTCCTGGTGGCCGCGAAGTTCGTATTTGGTATGCCATTTGCCGGGTCACTTGCGTTGCTGCTGGTCGGCATCATGCTTTTCATCGTGGCCAATCTGGCACTCGGGTTCATGTTTTCGACTTTCGCCCAGTCGCAGATGCAGGCCATGCAGCTCACCTTCTTCTTCTTTCTGCCGTCGATCCTGCTGTCCGGTTTCATGTTCCCGTTTCGAGGCATGCCGGACTGGGCGCAGATCATTGGCGAAGGATTGCCGCTCACGCATTTCTTGCGCATCGCGCGCGGCATCATGCTGAAGGGTGCAGACTTTACGGATATTCAGATGCCGTTGGCAGCCATCTGTCTCTTCACCTTTGCCGTCGGTGTGCTTGCGGTGATGCGGTATCAACGCACGCTTGATTAGTCATCCGCCGTTTTCCGCAGGGCTCCGCGCAGCATGGCGGCATAGAGTTTCTGGCGCATGTTGGTGGGGGCATCAAGGTTCATCCGTGCGACGGCCTCGTCTTCTGCCACCAAGCCATTGCCCCTCCCTGTTACCGCAAGGCGAATGGCTGCCAAAGGTGAGGTTGCGGCCGCCCGCATTTCACCAAGAGCCGGTATCAGGCGTTGTTCGACGTCATTGAAGTCGGAGCCGAACGGGAAAGCCGGAAGGTTTCCCCTGGCCTTCGTCTTACGTAACTTGTGTTCAAGGGCGTCGGGCATATTGCGGCAGGCGCTTTCAGGGATGACATGGTCTGCCGCGAGCTTGCCGGACTTCTTGGCTGTTTCCATCAATTCAGGCTGGAAGCGGCTGTCTGTGATGGCCAGCATGGCGGCAATGACCTGAGCGTCTGATTTGCCGCGCAAATCCGCCACGCCATACTCCGTCACCACGATGTCGCGCAGATGACGGGGAATCGTCGTGTGGCCGTAAGACCAGCGTATGTTGCTTTCCGCCCCTTTGGCGCCTTCGCGGGTTGAGCGAATGGCAATGATTGAGCGGGCGCCTTCCAGCGCGAAGGCCTGGGCAACGAAGTTGTATTGACCACCGACGCCCGAAACCACGCGGCCGTCTTCCAATCCGTCTGATACGACGGCGCCCATCAGGGTTGCCATCATGCCGCTGTTGATGAAGCGCGCATTCGTCCGGGCCCGGCGTTTTTCCTCTTCTGGTCCATAAAGCTCGTTGACATAAGAGACGGGCCGCATGGCGATGCGGGCGCGCTGCTTTTCATCCATGTCGCGCAGACGCTGATAGAAGTTCGACGGCCCCAGGAAGAAGCCCGCCTGAAGGCAAATTCCGTCTACCTCGCGCTTGAGGACGTCCGCTTCCATCAGGTCCAGGAATGCTGGCACAAACATTTCACTGGCCCCAAAGAGGCCGGACTCGAATTCGTCCAAGTGGCAATCACCACTCAGACCATTGCCTTCAAGACTGCTGATAGCGTCCTTGAAGTCACTGTTCTTGCGGTGACGCATGATGAGGCCTGCGGCAACAGCATCGCCGATGGAGCCGATGCCAATCTGAAGCGTGCCACCGTCGGGCACCAGCCGGGCGATCTGCAGGCCGATAGCGTGGTCGGTCAGGTTTACGGGCTCGCGGGGCGGCGCGAATAATGGCCAGTTGTGGCCTTCCAGCACATGATCGACCTCGCTTTCTGCGTATTCGGCATCGCCGCCCATGAAGGGGAGGTTGTCGTTTACCTCGGCGACCATGATGGGGCTGATGGTCCCGGCATCCCGGGCGTTGAGCAGATCAACCGTGAGATCCGGATTGCAGCTGAGCGAGATGTGTGGACCGGTGGGTGCGTCGCGACGGGCCACAATCTGCGCCAGCACATTCGGTTTGCGATCGAGGATGGCGCCCAGCGCATGCGTATAGTTTGCGGATATGTAGTTCTGCTGGGCCGCAGGGGTTGAAAGCCATTTGCCGGCCAGAAAGAAGAACTCAACGACGGTTATGTTGTCTGGTAGCGTGCCTTTGCGTAGTGGCCGGACATAGTCGAGTTCCGGATAGTCGCCGAACAATCGATCGATCACCGGCTTGATGAAGGTGCGCTCAAGCTCGTTGCTTGGGTTCGGCTTCTCGAGTGTGAGAGCGGTGAGGATTGTGAGAGTAATCGATGGGTCCGCCATCGCCCTGGCAAATAGCGCATTGCAAGTGAGGTTGGCTTTACCAAGCCCAAGCGGCATCGCGAGAACAATGTCGCCGCCAGTTGTAGCAATTATCTCATCTGCGAGTGCGGCTGGATCTTTGTGATGTTTGGTCATAGGTCAACCTTGGCCACCGGACGCGCGCTCCCGCATTGTTCTATTGCAAATAGGCGGCGCCCAAGGTAGCGGGTCCGCGTGCACAGCCAAAGAAAAACCGCCGGGCGGGTTCCCGGCGGTTTTGACAGTCTTGAGATGTGCGTCGGCTCTACTCAGCGGCGATAGATGCAGGTGCTGCGGCCGCTGTGGCTCCTGGTTTCGGGGAGAAGACCATGCCGTCGTCTTCGAGTTTCCCGAAGCGCAGCATATTAAGGGCTTTGGCGTAGTTCTGGTGCAGCTTCCTCGGGGTCTTAGAACCCTGCTTGGGGAAGCTTTCCATGGCGCGCTGGACATAGCCGGACTTGAGATCAAGCCAGGGTTCCACTTCCACTTCGCCTTCCGTGAAGCTTGGTGTTGCCTGGGCCAGCCCATTGGCGTCCATATGGTTCAGAAGGCGACACACATATTCGCAGGTCAGATCGCACTTGAGCGTCCAAGAGGCATTGGTATACCCGAAGGATGACGCAAGATTGGGGATACCTGAATACATGAAGCCCTTGTAGGCCATGGTGTCCGCAGCGGTCATGACCTTGCCGTCGACGGAGACATCCAACCCGTTCCAGACCTGCAGCTTTAGGCCTGTGGCGGTGATGATGATATCGGCGTCCAGTGTCTCACCTGACTTGAGTTGGATGCCTTTGTCGGTGAAGCGCTCGATATGGTCGGTGACTACAGACGCCTTGCCAGATTTGATCGACTCATAAAGATCGCTGTCTGGCACAAGGCATACGCGCTGGTCCCACGGATTGTAGGGAGGCGTGAAGTGCTTCTTGACTTCGTCATTGCCGAGTTCATCGAGCACCATGCCCAGGAGATAGTCCTTTACCTTGGCGGGTTGCTTCATGCACATGCGGTAGAAGTACATGCCGAGAAGCACGTTTTTCCAGCGGGTCAGGCCGTAGGCAAGCTTGCTTGGCAGGTACTTGCGCAGGAAGTTGGCGATAGAATCTTCACCGGGGCGTGACACCACGTAGGTCGGAGTCCGCTGCAGCATGGTGACGTGGTCGGCCTCGTCTGTCATGGACGGGACGAGCGTCATTGCAGTGGCGCCTGAGCCAATCACAACAACTTTCTTGCCAGTGTAGTCCAGATCCTCCGGCCAGAACTGGGGATGGATGATCTCGCCGCTGAAGTCATCGTGCCCAGCGAATTCAGGCGTAAAGGCTTCTTCGTAGTTGTAGTAGCCGCCACACATGAAGAGGAAGTTGGCTGTGAAGTTGACCGGCTCTTTCAGGGGTCCGCGTTCCGCCTTGATGTGCCAGAGGGCATCCTGGGTTGACCAGTCTGCGCTGATGACCTTGTGAGAATAGCGGATGTGTTTGTCGATGCCGTATTCGCGGGCTGTGTCCTTGACGTATTCCAGGATCGACGGGCCGTCAGCGATGGCTTTGGGGTTTGTCCAGGGACGGAAGGAATACCCAAGAGTGTACATGTCGGAGTCAGAGCGGATACCGGGATATTTGAACAGGTCCCAGGTCCCGCCCATGGTTTCGCGACCTTCCAGAATTGTGAAGCTTTTGCCGGGGCAGTTCGCCTTGAGGTGGTACCCGGCACCGACGCCGGAAATTCCCGCACCGATGATCAGCACGTCAATGTGCTCCGGCTTGGCTGTGATGGAAGTTTCCTGAAGGGTCATGGTGCTTACCTGATTGCGCCCACTTTTCGGGCTTTACGTCGGGGATATGTAGCTTTGTTCGTGAGAGAACAGCATTTTTACTCAACTGACAAGATGTCAGTTAATATGATCTGGAGGCGTCTTCAAGAGGCTGTGTGTCGCTCCGGCGGGGGAAGGCCGCGGAAATCTGCGCTT
>JBHJJF010000166.1:0-15837 GCA_050042885.1 Candidatus Phaeomarinibacter sp. | reverse complement strand
ATCGGTGTCACCAGCGTACCAGTCATAGAATTCATGAATCTGAGTTCTTTTCTCACTTATGCAGAATCTGTCAAAGCAACGATACGCCCGCATCAACGCAGACCGCGATACTAGAGGCCGTACACTGGGCGACAAACTGCTCTAACGCACATGCACCTATCAATCCACGCACATCACTGCCGACCAGACGCTCTATCCAGCGGAACTCCCGGTTCGCAATGTCTCTAACAAGAGCACGCCGTCTGTGCGTTTTGGGGTCTGGCTTGCAGCCACCGGGAATGGCACATTGAAGGACCCAAGCTAAAAATTCGACACAACAGAAACATCAAAAATGCTCAAAGTACTCGGCATTCCTGCGTCAAATAGTGACAACTCAATAAACGCTATGCTCGTTCACTACGCGTTGGATCTCATGAAAACGAGGTTGCGGATTGAAGCTGAGTACAGCGTTCTCGATTTGAATGATCTCGAAATGCCGATCTACAAGGCGGAGCGCGAGACAGCCCACGGTATTCCCGGCGGTGCAAGGGACTTCGTCCGCGCAATCGGCTTTGCAGATGCACTCGTCATGTCGTTCGCCGAACACAACGGAAACTATACGGCAGCGTTCAAAAATGTTCTCGATTGGGCAAGCCGTATCGAGAGAAATGTCTATCACAACAGACCGATTTTGATGATGGCGACTTCGCCGGGCGCCCGCGGCGGCGCAGGCGTCTTGGGTATCGCATCCGAGTCCGCCGCACATTTTTCTGGAAACGTGTTTGGGACATTCTCACTCCCACGCTTCCACGAAGCTTTTGACCAAGAAAGCAATATACTTCTCGACGCTGCAAAGTCTGCTGAGCTGGCGACGTTGCTTGAGGGGTTTGCAAACAGACTAACCGCAGCAAAACCGTGACGCCGTTCCGGGTCTCCGTTAGCTGACATTTGTACTGCGCACGATGGCCCACCCGGCTGGACAAACAGGACCATGCAATGCGGATCATGAATCAAAAACTTGCCGCCCTTAGCCTTATGATTTTCTTTGCGATGGCTTGGCTGCCCCTCGGCCAACAGGAATTCCTGGTAAATCACTGGATGAAAATCGGTGCGTTCATCGCTCCGATCCTCGTGTTCGCCGGCTTCAAGTCACGCGGAGATTCATCAACACCATGGATGACCGATGTGACGTTGATCGCTTACTTGCTGACAGCGTCCTACCTCATTCATCAAGTCGAGGAGCATTGGGTCGACCTCCTCGGCCGCGAATATCCACTTTATGACTTTCTGAACGAGTTGATCGCGACACTCTTTGGCCGCGACAAGTATGGAATTCTCACCCGGAATGGAATTTTCTACATCAACGCGGGCATGGTCTGGACGGCAGGCTTCTTGGCAATTTTGGCAAGCCCGAAGCACATATTCCCAGCGCTTGCGATGGCCGGAATTATGTTGGTCAACGGCGCCGCGCACGTTCTAAACGCCATTGTTGCGGTCGACTACAACTCAGGTTTGGCAACAGCGCTCGTTCTTTTTCTGCCATTAAGCATTCTGTTCTACCGCGCTTTAATCAAGTCAGGTGCCGCAAGCATTGGCGCGATAGCAGTCGCCGTTCTTTGGGGTTTCGTTGGGCATGTCATTTTGTTCGCAGGTTTGTTCGCTGCAAACGTTTTTGGCCTTGTTCCAGTAGAGATCTACTACATCACCCTGATTTTTTGGGGCGCGCTGCCGACACTCATTTTGCGGAAGCCGCGATAGGGTCAGAATCACCTCATTCACAGTGTTGTATTTCAAGTCAAACAGGCAGCAAAAAAACAATTCCTGTCTTCTTAACCGACATCAAGAATGCGTGCGCGCCAGGTGTGCAATGGTGCAACACTGATGTGGTCAGGAGCCCACTGAGCAGCCATGTCTTCAACCGCTAACGACGGAGCGACGCGTCATGGAGAACTGGACAGAGATCAAAACAGCTTACCTGCTTGGCCAGCTAGGCACCGTCTCAGCAACGGCGGAGACGATCGGCGTCCATCGCGCCACAGTGATCCGAAGGGTTGAGTCTCTCGAAGGCCAACTAGGAGGCAAACTCTTCCAGCGCCATACAAAAGGTTACACGCCTACCGAACTTGGCCACGAACTTATTAGAATTGCCGAACGGTCCGACGAAAATTTTAGACAACTGACCGTAAAGGCACGAACACAAGATGAAGAGCTTGCAGGACAGATTGTTGTTTCCTGTCCTGAGCTTATTGATCACGTTGTGTTTTCCGCTGTGAAGGCCTTCAAATCAGCTTATCCCAAAACACTGGTCCACTTTCGATCCAGCAACGAAGTTCCAAAGCTCGAGCACGGTCAAGCCGATGTCGCGATCAGCATAGGCGAGCCGCCGGATCATCCCGACTACGTTGTTCGCCCCCTCCTCAGCATGTCTCTGGGGCTGTATTGCTCCGACCTCAACATCCACGCACTAAACCTTCAGGACAGCGGCCGGGGGTGCTCATGTGGATGCCCGTTTGTTGCCTCCGAGCGGAGCATGTATGGCAAGCCCATAGAGCAATGGATCAATGAGAACATTCACAAAGATCAGATCGTTCTAAGGTCGTCGACTATTCGAGGCGCAAATGACGCGGTCATTTCTGGATTGGGCGCTGGTTTTTTACCCAGCTATCTCGCCCACCGCGTCAATTGGCTCTCAGAGGTAATCCCATCAGAGCCGGATTGGTGCGTTCCGTTGTGGATTGTCACACACGTGGATCTGCATCGGACCGCCAAAGTGCAAAGCTTCCTGAAGATTATCAAATCATCTCCTCAGATAAGCGATTCAACTACCCCAAAAAACGCAACTCGCATTGCTCCGCACAGCCTCGAACAAAAAAGCGCACAACATGTTCAATAGTGAAAAAGCGATACTCGCATCCGCAGGAGCATTCTTCGGATCATACTCTAAAAGCTGATCCTAGACTGCAGCCTTGGAAGATCAGGTCTACAGGTTTGGCAGAAGACCAACATCGAGCAGCAACACTGTGCAGAGCACCAACGGGCATCCTATGCCAACGTGTGTTTTCTCATGTATTTAAGATGCGTATGATGCATCGAATTGTGAAAGATGGTGCGGTCGAGAAGACTCGAACTTCCACGGGTTTTACCCCACAGCGACCTCAACGCTGCGCGCCTACCAATTCCGCCACGACCGCACGGTAGAACCTGCAAAGCGGCCAAAACAGGCAACACAAAGCAGGGACCGCCGTGTAGCAAACTGCCGGGCTCGACACAAGGGCCCAATGCATGCCGTCAAATAGTGTCCCGGAGACCTAGATGCCATCCCCATCAACAAGGCCCGGAACATGGATTCCGCACTCATCCTTGTCGGAACCAGCCCAGCGTCCCGAGCGATAATCATCGCCCTCTTTCACACGATCCGTGCACGGCATGCAGCCGATAGAAAGATAGCCATCCTTCACCAAAGGATGGCGAGGCAGCTTGTGATCCTCGATATAGGTCTTGAGGTCATCAAGGCTCCAGTTCGCCAGCGGGTTGATCTTGAACCGGCCTGGAGAACCATCCTCGTTGGCTTCCTGCTCAATAGTCGGCATCGCCTTGCGAGCTCCGGTCTGAAACTGCTTGCGCCCCGTTATTGACGCTTCAAAGCCCCGCAGGCCATGGGCCAGGGGCAATACCTTACGGAAATGGCAGCACCCGTCTGTATCGCGCGCCCATAAGTCGCCATTGGGGTCTGCCTCAGCCTCAATGCGCGGATCAGGACCAAGAGACCTGATGTCAGTCAAACCCAGCTTGTCCTGCAGCCGGTCTCTATACCGAAGTGTCTCACCGAACAGTTTTCCGGTGTTCAGGAATAGCACGGGTACGGTGGGATCAACCTCTGACAGGAGGTGCAGCAACACGACCGCCTCGGACCCAAAGGAAGAGACCATGGCGATCTTTCCGGGAAAGGCCTTGTTGATCATTGCCTCCAGCAACTGTGCCCCTTCAAGGTGCCCAAAGTCCCGTCGCAACTGTTCGAGACGTGCGGATGTCGCCGTCGGTAAGTCCATCACTTGTCGCTGGACTGGCGTTGCCGTTTCTACTTCTGCAGTCGCCCGTAGTGCGGTCATGACAGCCAACCTTTCTCATCGATGAGAGCATTTGTGCGCTTGCCAAGCTCCGGCAGCGGCACCCCCTCTTCGCGCCAGCGCAGTCGGGAACTGGCAATTTCGTTTACATATTCAGCCCACTCCTGGCCAAACTGGGCGCCAAGATGCGCCTTAAGCCGCCGCGCCAACCCAGGCGACGCGCCTCCGGTGGAGATCGCGAGCACCAAGTCGCCACGGCGGACCATGGCAGGCACGTGAAAATCACAAAGCGGACGAACATCCTCGGTATTCACAAGCACCTTCTTTGCCCGCGCCGCAGCCGCCAAACGTTCTTCCTCAACGTCGCCAAGATCGGCGATAAACAGCACATCCAGCGCATCCAGGTCTGCGTCAGTCGGCAAGCGGTCCACAATCCGATCACCGGCCACCTTCGACATCTCAGCGTCCGCACCAGGCGCGAAAACACAAATGTTGTGAGCACATGCCTCATCAAGCAGACGCACGCGCTGACGGGCCGCAGGGCCGCCCCCAGCAACAGCAGTCCGCAGGACCTTGAGATCTAGTGAAATCGGGAACATTCCGATGATACCTACTCTCGACAATCCGCCAAATCCGCAGATAAGGCGTGGTTTATTGACCAAGAGTTAAGGGGTATCGACCCTTTGTTCAAGCAAAAGGCGTAAAATAGGATAATTCACACTATTTCTTAGAGATAATTTCTATCGCTAAAAAGTGTGCTGCTGCAGCACTTCTGTAATGGAAACACCAACATGCTCGCCCTGAACAACGATCTCGCCGCGGGCAATGGGCTGATTATTGGCCAAAAGCCAGACTTCTTCAGCCTCGCCAGCATCCAGCTCAATCACAGCGCCGCGGCCCATTTTCAGGAGCTGGTGGATCGGCATGGTGGCCTTACCGAGAACGACCGATATCTCAACATCAACCTTGTCGATGGCATTCATGTGTTTCGCCCAAATTGCACGGCTACCCCTCACTCGGGGTATCTGGAACCACAACCTCGCAAAACAGGGTTACCCGGACGTAAACGCCAAAAGTGGTATAGATCAGTCTATGAGCGCTTCTGAGCACACAACTACACGCGCCCCGGTCGCGCGCCTTTATACCGACGAGACACCTGTCGAATGGCGCATCAGTGACGGGCTGGTGGCCTATCCGGACGCGCTGGCGGAAATGGAGGCACGGGCTGCTGCAATTGCAACCGGGGACGAACAGGAACTCGTCTGGCTACTGGAACACCCCCCTCTCTACACGGCGGGGACCAGCACAGACCCTAAGGATCTGCTGACCCCTGACCGGTTTCCCGTCTATGAGACCGGCCGTGGTGGGCAATACACCTACCATGGACCCGGACAACGCGTGGCCTATGCCATGCTAGATCTCAAAAAGCGTGGACAGGATGTGAGGGCCTTCGTGGCGGGTCTGGAAGAGTGGATCATCGGGACCCTCGCGGCCTTCCATGTGAAGGGTGAAGTCCGTGATGATCGGGTTGGTGTGTGGGTTGAACGGCCAGAGCGCGGAGTGAACACCGAAGACAAGATCGCTGCCATTGGTGTGCGTGTGCGCCGCTGGGTGACCTTTCATGGCATCAGCATCAATATTGACCCGGACCTAGAACACTTTTCAGGGATCGTGCCATGTGGGATCCAGCAGCACGGCGTCACAAGCTTTGAAGATCTTGGCCTGACTGCCTCAATGCCCGATATCGATATGGCCCTGCGCGATGACTTCGAGCGCGTGTTCGGGCCGACAGTCACCGAGCCCCCCAAACCAATCTAGCCAAGCAGCTGTATCACCTCAGCCGCGGCCTCAAATTCATGTCTATGGAATGCGGTACGCTCTGCAGCCTCAGCGTCTTCGCCCCACTGCGCAATCTGAAAGGCCTCGTCGACGCGGGAGGCGTCCCACCCCTCCTCTACGGTCAAACGGTTGCCCATCACCGCAAGGCCGATCACCGCACTTCCGGCAATCGTCACCAGTGTATGGAGCGCGGTAAGAGTGATTGGATCAAGCTGTCCAACGATGTCTCTCAGCCGATCAAGTTCTGCATCGGCTTGCCCCAAATGGACGATGCCGCTTGTGGGTCTGAGCGTGACGGCATGAGCATCCACCATCCATTCAAGCAAAGGGTCCCAGGCATCGGCCTGTTTCTTGACAAGGTCTTCAGGCTCATCTGCGCGATAGCAGACAAGATCAGTCCCAGCATACCGGGCAATCTCATCAGCAGCGGGGCCGCTGTCCAACGCCACGCGATCAATTGCCGTTGTGATGATCCGGGTACGGGGCATTGTCGACGGATCGATGTGATCTGTCTGAGAAGACCACTCGGCTGCGATCGCAGCACCCAACTCTAACGTCGGAACGCGAACAGCATTTCGACCGGGCGTCTTCAGCTCCCGTTCGTCCAGCATGCCCGCCACGCCATCATCGCGCTTGCGGCTGCCGGCTTCCTCATAAAAACGTTTCGAAAGGCGAGCCTCACGTTCCTGCTGCGGGCTGAACGTCGCTACAAATGTCGGCTTATCAGCGTCACTCATGAACTTGACACCTCTTGGGCCAACATGCCGCGAACCTGAGCGAGCGCCCCATCGAGCTCGCTGAAGTCATCTATAACAATATGCGCACCGGTCGACCTGAGCGTGTCCACCGTGTGATAGCCCCAGCTGACGCCTACAGCACCTGCGCCTGCGGACCGCGCCATCTCCATGTCATAGCTAGTGTCGCCGATCATGATTGTTTCATGTGGGTCAGCTCCCACATCACCCATTGCCAGATTGAGCATGTGTGGGTGCGGCTTCCCGGGACCGTCATCGGCCGTCCGGACACTGACAAAGTGGTCGCGCAGGCCATGCTCCTTTAGAACACTTTCAGCACCGCGTCGTGATTTGCCCGTAGCAACGCCCAACAAAGCTTCTGTGGCCGCCAGCAGCGTCACAGCGTCTTGGGCACCATTGTAGAGATGTTCGCCGATGTCGCCGCTCGCGCGCATGTCTGAAAAGATGGCCTTGTAAGTTTCCGCCAGCTTGCTGTGAGCGCGCGCGTCTTGGCCTGGCATCAGCCGCGCAATCGCCGGCTCAAGGGATATTCCAACAACCGAAAGAATTTGATGGTGACCTGGAGGTTCATGCCCGTGCGCCTCAAATGCCAGAGCCATGGCTTTGGTTATGGCATGCTGGCTGTCCACAAGCGTGCCGTCGCAGTCAAAAACCACAAACGAAAGGCTCACGCTTCCAGCTCCGCAAAGGGGTTGTCGTCATCTTTCGGGTCAAGACCAAGTAGTTCCCAGGTCTTGAGCATATGTTCGGGGAGCGGCGCACTTACCGTCAGCATATGACCCTTGGGATGGCGGATGGTAAGTTCGCGTGCATGAAGATGCATTCTGCGCGGTATCTCGCCGCCCGGATGCGCATCTGCGCCGCCATACTTTCCATCGCCCACAATGGGCGTCCCAAGCGCAACCGCATGTGCGCGGATTTGATGGGTCCGGCCCGTAACCGGCATGAAAGCGACCCAGGCCAGTTTCTGCCCTGCTTGAGAGACAACCGCGTAATGCGTGATGGCATCGCGGGCATCAAAGTCATCGCCGCTTGCTGCATGAACCCGTTCACGCCCTTCCGTGCCTGCCTTGGCGAGAGCCAGATTGATGGTTCCCTGGTGAGGCCGTGGGACACCGACTGTCAGCGCCCAGTAGATCTTACGGGTGTCATGACGCTTGAGCGCCCGGCCAAGCTTTGCAGCTGCATCCCGTGACCGTGCCAAGGCCAGAACACCGGATGTATCTCTGTCGAGGCGGTGCACCAGCCGCGGGCGATCCGCCGCATCGAAGGTCAGAGAGTCCAACATGGCGTCAATGTGCTTGTCGGTTCGTGATCCCCCCTGAACCGCCAGGCCGGCAGGTTTGTTGAGGAGGATGACATCATCATCGCGATGCAACACCAGATCACGCAGGAATGCACCATCCTGTGACCTAGTATTTGCACGCTTGGGCTTCGTCTGTGCAGCCCAGGAGTCCTCAGGCAGAGGTGGTACACGCACGCTCTGGCCCGCCTCGACCCGGGTAGATGACTTCACGCGCCCGCCATCCACACGGACCTGGCCCGTGCGCAGAAGTTTCTCAAGCCGACCATGGCCAAGACCGGGAAAACGACCCTTGAACCAGCGGTCAACACGAAGCCCGTCTTCTCCATCTTCCACATCAATGATTTGAACGCCGCTCATGAGACAACACTCCGTACGAACCACAGACCGGCAAACAGAGCACCGATGGCGAGAACCGATGAACCCAAGACGTAGGCGAAAGCAAGCCCCCACTCTCCGCGCTCGATCATCAAGGCACTTTCAAGAGAGAATGCGGAAAAGGTCGTGAAGCCGCCGAGCAGCCCTACCGTGAGAAATGCACGCAGTTCCGGGCTATAGGAATACTTAAGTGCGCCAGCCTCCACGACCGCGCCCATCAGGAACCCGCCCGCAACATTAGCGATCAGTGTGCCAAACGGAATGCCCGGTCCGAACAAAGCCAGCGCACCGGCGCCTACAGCATACCGGCCAACGGCCCCCAGGCCGCCGCCGAGCGCTATCGCCAAAACCATGTTCATGATCGGCGGCCCCGAACTTGCGCGAAATAAGCTAGCCGCTTGTTGATCTCACGCTCAAATCCGCGGTCAGGTGGTTGATAGAAGACCGGGCGCTCGCTCATGTCATCAGGGAAATAGTCCTGACCGGACACGCCGCCTTGCACATCATGATCATACTCATAGCCAGAACCGTAGCCCTGATCTTTCATCATCCGGGTCGGGGCATTGAGAATGTGCTTAGGTGGCATCAAAGAGCCAGTCTCCTTGGCAAGACGTGTCGCGGATTTGTAGGCAACATAGGCCGCATTCGATTTAGGGGCAGTGGCCAGATACACCACAAGCTGCGCCAATGCCAGTTCACCTTCTGGGCTTCCCAGAAAGTCATACACATCTTTAGCAGCATTGGCTTGCACGATGGCCTGCGGGTCGGCAAGCCCAATGTCCTCAATGGCCATCCGGACCATCCGACGCACGAGATAGAGCGGGGCTTCCCCTGCCGTCAGCAGTCGCGCCTACCAATAAAGTGCGGCATCCGCATCTGATCCGCGTACGGATTTATGAAGGGCGCTGATCAGGTTGTAGTGGCCATCCTGTCCTTTGTCGTAGACCGGCGCCCTGCGCTGCACTGTTTCCGCGAGAGACCGGCTGTCCAGCGGTTCCGTTTCGGCCGGCATCGCAAGCAACTCTTCCGCCAGATTGAGCAGGAACCGCCCGTCCCCGTCGGCCATCGCCTTAAGCGCATCGCGTCCATCAGCCGTAAGTGGCAGGCCGCGGCCTTCCAGCGCCTCAGCCCGGATCAGCAGTATCTCAAGTGCTTGCTCTTCGAGCCGCTTCAGAACCAGAACCTGCGCGCGCGACAGAAGGGCAGCATTCAACTCGAAAGACGGGTTCTCGGTGGTTGCCCCAACAAGGATGATGGTGCCGTCTTCCATATGCGGCAAAAACCCATCTTGCTGCGCGCGGTTGAAGCGATGGATTTCATCTACAAAAAGCAGTGTGCCCTTCCCTATCGCACGGCGCTCTCTGGCAGCGTCGAATACCTTTCTCAGCTCTGCAACGCCCGAGAATATCGCCGAAATCTGAACAAACTCCATGTCCGGGACCGCTGAGGACAAGAGCCGAGCGATCGTCGTCTTTCCGGTACCAGGAGGACCCCACAGGACGATGGAGTTCAGACGACCGCTTTCCCGCATTCTGCCGAGCGGTGCCTCCGGGCCGACCAGATGATCCTGACCCGCCACCTCGGACAGAGCGGCTGGACGCAGCCGGTCCGCCAGCGGGCGCGGCGCATCACTTTCTAAACCAGCTTTTTCGAAGAGGTCCGACATGGCGGCACCATATCCGATTTGCGGGCCTGTTTGGACAGAGGTTTGAATTGAGCCATACGCAGCCCGTCAGAGGCGAACAGTCGTATTGAATACCTGCTCGCCCCGCCTGACTGACACCTGCCAGTTGCGCACGCCGGCGGTTAGTTCCCGCTCGAGGGCATCAACGGTCTGCACCCTTGTATCGTTGACGCCAAGGATGATGTCTCCAGGCTGGACGCCAAGACGGTTGGCCGCACTGCGGCGGACAACTTCTGTAACCACAACACCGGAGAGCAACGGATCGAGACGGATTTCCTCCGCCAGTGCCGGTGACAGGTTGGCCACCGTTGCGCCGGAGAACGGATGAGGGCCATCCAGTTCTGGCGTGTCACGGCGTGGCCTCGCTGGGGGTGCTGTCAGTGTTAGGCTGGCTTTGGCGTTGCTGCCGCTGCGCAGGTAGTCGACAGAGACGCTTGACCCAATCTCGCGGGTGGCAAGACGATAACGAAGCGCATTTTCGTCCACGACATCATGGACACCGAGACGACGCACCACGTCGCCTGTCTCAAGCCCTGCCCTGTCAGCAGGCCCGCCGTCGTAGACGTCACCTACCAGCGCGCCGCCGGGACGGTCGAGACCAAGAGACTGCGCAAGCTCCGAGGTGACGGTTTGCACCGATGCGCCAAGCCACGGACGTACCACCCGGCCGTCATTGCCGTCCTGAGCGGAAGCAACAACCAGCCGGACCATATTTGCCGGAATGGCAAAGCCGATTCCGATCGACCCGCCCGAGCGTGAGAAGATGGCCGTGTTTACCCCGACCAGCCGTCCGTCCATGGTCACCAAAGCACCGCCGGAGTTACCTGGATTAATGGCTGCATCAGTCTGGATAAAGAACTGATAATCGGTAACACCCACTTGCGTTCGCGCGAGAGCAGACACGATGCCACTTGTTACCGTTTGCCCAACTCCGAACGGATTGCCGATTGCAAGCACAAGGTCACCGACCTCAAGACCGTCTGAGTCTCCAAAGGCGAGCGCCGGAAGTGCTTCGCCTTTGGTATCAATCTTCAGGATGGCCAGATCCGTGCGTTCGTCAGCAAGCAGAAGCTCCGCTTCAAACTCACGCCGGTCGGACAGGGCTACAGTGAAGGTTTCCCCATTTGCGATGACATGGTTGTTGGTCACGATAATGCCGTTGGACGCAACGATTACGCCGGAGCCCAAAGAACTCTGCACCCGCTCGCGTGGCACGCCGAACGAGAAGCGGTCACCGAAGAAGCGCTGGAAGAACGGATCATTGGCGAAGGGCGACCGTGCCTGTTCGCGGACGACACGCTTAGTGAAGACATTGACCACAGCCGGTGCCACCTCCTTCACCAACGGGGCAAAGGACAGGTCAATCTGCGCCTGAGAGGCCGGAACTGTTTGCGCCTTAGCCATCTGCAATGTCGTGGCAGCGAACAGGCCGCAAACGACAGCGACAACAAGACTGGCAATGTGGCGCATCATCATTCGTCCGGCTCCATTTGTCGACAATTACCTATGGGAAGATAGATAGCGGTCTCAGTTTGCAAAAGGCATACGGGGCCCATCAAGCACTGTTGATGGAGATGATGAACACGCCGGATGAACCTTGTCTGACAACAAAAAAGGCGGCCCATGAAGAGCCGCCTTTTTAGCAATATCAAGGCAGTGAGCCTTACGCTGCATCCTGCTCATCGGCGGTGAGGTCCGGACCCGAGTCCTGGCCCTTGGCTGATGGATCGCGATCGACAAGCTCAATGACAGCCACAGGGGCGTTGTCGCCATAGCGAAAGCCTGCACGCATGATGCGCGTGTAACCGCCCTTGCGGTCCGCATAACGCGGCCCAAGCACATCAAAGAGCTTCTGTGCCCACTTCTGCTCCGGCAGCTTGGCATAGGCCTGACGGCGGGCATGCAGATCACCGCGCTTGCCGAGCGTGATCAGCTTCTCCACATAGGGGCGAAGCTCCTTGGCCTTAGGCAGCGTCGTAACAATTTGCTCATGCTTGATGAGCGCAACTGCCATGTTCGCCAGCATCGCCTTACGGTGAGGCGTAGTCCGGTTAAGTTTGCGGTGGGCTTTGCCGTGACGCATCTTATTCTCTCCTTAAGCGCTCTTACCCTGTCGGGTGATACGCCTAGTACTGATCCTCATAACGCTTTGCCAGATCTTCGATGTTCTCCGGCGGCCAATTGGGCACTTCCATACCAAGGTGGAGACCCATCTGGGCAAGCACTTCCTTAATTTCGTTCAGCGACTTGCGGCCGAAATTCGGTGTCCGCAGCATTTCCGCTTCGGTCTTCTGAATGAGATCACCGATATAGACGATGTTGTCGTTCTTCAGGCAGTTTGCTGAACGCACGGAGAGCTCAAGCTCATCCACCTTCTTCAGCAGTGCCGGGTTGAACTCAAGTTCCGGCCGTTCTTCAACAGGCTGCTCCGGACGGGGTTCTTCGAAGTTCACGAAGGTCTGCAACTGGTCCTGAAGGATGCGGGCAGCATACGCAACCGCATCATCCGGCGTCAGGGAGCCGTCAGTTTCAACTGTCAGTGTCAGCTTGTCATAGTCGAGGATCTGCCCTTCGCGGGTGTTCTCAACCTTGTAAGAAACCTTACGGCAGGGGCTGAACAGGCTGTCGACCGGAATGAGACCGATTGGTGCATCTTCCGGGCGGTTGCGGTCAGCAGCCACATAGCCCTTGCCCACGTCGACTGTGAATTCCATGCGAATTTCAGAGTCTTCATCGAGCGTGCAAAGAACGAGGTCCGGATTCAGGATATCAATGTCCGGACCGGTCTCGATCATACCGGCGGTGACAGCTCCAGCCTTGGCGGCCTTGAGCGTCATGCGGCGTGGGCCTTCTGAGTGAAGGCGGATCGCCATCTGCTTGATGTTGCGCACGATGTCGGTGACATCTTCGCGTACACCTGCAACAGATGAGAACTCGTGCAGCACGCCATCAATCTGCACAGACGTGACAGCAGCGCCTTGCAGTGAAGACAGCAGCACGCGACGCAGTGCATTGCCGAGCGTCAGGCCAAAGCCGCGCTCTAGCGGTTCAGCAACAACCGTTGCGATCCGCTGGGCATCACGGCCCGGCTGAATGTCCAGCTTGTTGGGCTTAATCAGTTCCTGCCAGTGATTCTGGATCAATTTGTTAGCCTCGTTCATCTAGCGGCCCCGCTCGGCTGAAAGCCAGGATGGTGAAATCACCATGGGGAAAGGCCGCAAATTTAAGTCCGTATGGACGGATCGTCCGGCGAAGAAGCGCTTAGACGCGGCGCTTTTTCTTCGGGCGCACCCGTTGTGCGGAATGGATGTCACGTCGCGAATGGTTGTAATCGTGAAACCTGCGGCCTGGAGCGCGCGAAGGGCTGATTCACGTCCAGAGCCCGGGCCGGAAACCATCACTTCAAGCGTACGCATACCGTGCTCGGCAGCCTTCTTGCCCGCGTCCTCTGCTGCAACCTGAGCAGCAAACGGCGTGGACTTACGTGACCCCTTGAAACCCATGGCGCCGGCGGATGACCAGGAAATTGCATTTCCCTGTGCATCCGTGATGGTAATCATGGTGTTGTTGAAGGTCGAATTCACGTGCGCCACACCTGAGGAGATATTCTTGCGCTCACGGCGGCGTACGCGGGTTGCTTCTTTTGCCGTCTTGTCAGTCTGTCCTTGTCAGCCAGCCGCGTATCCCTGAGTGCCCCGCCCGGAGCCCAAGTCGCGCTGGCAAGTGTCTTGTTACTTCTTCTTACCGGCGATCGCCTTGGCCGGACCCTTGCGGGTACGGGCGTTAGTGTGCGTGCGCTGACCGCGAACCGGCAAACCACGACGATGGCGAAGACCGCGATAGCAGCCAAGATCCATCAAACGCTTGATGTTCATGGATGTTTCGCGGCGAAGGTCGCCTTCCACCAGGTAGTTCTGGTCGATCGTTTCACGGATCTGAATGACTTCGGCATCCGACAGCTCGTTGACACGCCGCTCATGCGAAATGTTCACACTGTCCAGGATTTCGGCGGCCTTGGTGTCGCCGATGCCATGAATGTATGTCAGCGCGATCAATGCGCGCTTGTTCGTCGGGATATTGACGCCTGCGATACGAGCCACTGCTTCGTTTCTCCAAAAGTGCCGCTAATTCCTGACCCGAAAATCGGGGTTCAGATACACAAAAATACCGCTCGCGTACCCGGCCCTCAAATAAAGAGCGGGAACGGCGCGGAAATCCGCGATTCTGACCTTTGCGGAGGCGCGGATTATAGGTTTCGTTCAGTCTCAGTCAACCATTCAAACCCAGGCAAAAACGCCACCTGAGAAAATTCGTAGAGAATTGAGCTAAACCACTGAAAAACAAGCCTTTTAAGGCTAAGCAGTGGCCAGTCCAATCTTGTCTTCAATGTCGCGGGTCACGTCATCGATGGAGTTCATCCCATCCACAACCAAGAGTTTGCCCTGCGACTCGTAATAGGGGATCAGCGGCGCCGTCTGAGCGTGATAGACCTCAAGGCGCTTTTTCAGCGTTTCCTCGTTGTCATCCGCGCGGTCACCGCCGGTTTCCGCGGCGCGGGTCCGGATGCGATCCACCAGGATTGAGTCATCAACGCGGATCTCGATCACCGCGTTGAGCTTCAGCCCCTTCTCTTCAAGCATCGTGTCCAATGCTTCCGCCTGCCCGGTTGTCCGGGGAAAGCCATCGAGAATAAACCCGTTGGCGCAGTCTTTCTCCTCGATACGGTCGGAGATGATCTTTACGACCACTTCATCCGGCACAAGGTCGCCGCGTTCCATAATTTCCTTGGCCTGCTTGCCGATATCAGTTCCAGCAGCAACGGCAGCGCGGAGCATGTCACCAGTGGAAAGCTGAACCAGGCCATGCGCGGTCTCGACGCGACCTGCCTGCGTGCCTTTACCAGCACCCGGCGGTCCAAGAAAAATCAGGTTCATCGACGGCCCCCTCGCAGCTTCGACTTCTTGACCATGCCTTCATACTGATGAGCCAACAGGTGGCTTTGCACCTGAGACACCGTATCCATGGTCACACTCACGACGATGAGCAGCGATGTACCGCCAAAGTAGAACGGAACGGAATACTGGGAGACCAGAATTTCAGGAAGCAGACACACGATCACCAGATAAGCGGCACCCACTACCGTGAGCCGTGTCAGCACATAGTCAATGTACTCGGCGGTCCTCTCGCCAGGACGAATGCCTGGCACAAAGCCACCGTATTTTTTCAGATTGTCAGCCGTGTCCGCTGGGTTGAACACCAAGGCCGTGTAGAAGAATGCGAAGAACGCAATACCAAGCGCATACATAAGCATGTACAGCGGCTGGCCATGGCCCAGCATGGTTGTAATGGTCGTCAGCCAATCAGGCCCCTGCCCGCCAGAGAAACCAGCAGCCGTCAACGGCAGCAGCAGCAGAGACGAGGCAAAGATCGGCGGAATAACCCCAGCGGTATTCAGCTTGAGCGGCAGATGCGACGAGTCCCCACCAAACATCCGGTTGCCCACCTGTCGCTTTGGATACTGAACGATCAGCCTGCGCTGCGCCCGCTCAACGAACACGATGAACGCGATGACAGCTACGGCCATGACCAAGAAGCCGATGATCACGAGCGTGGAGAGCGCGCCCTGGCGGCCAAGTTCCAATGTGCCCACAAGAGCCGCCGGTAGTTCGGCCACAATGCCCGCAAAGATGATCAGCGAAATACCATTGCCGACGCCGCGCGCGGTAATCTGCTCACCCAGCCACATCAGGAACATGGTGCCGCCGACGAGCGTAATGACGGTAGAAATGCGGAAGACCGGCCCTGGATCAATCACAACGTTGCCGGCGCTCT
>JBHJJF010000165.1:0-5509 GCA_050042885.1 Candidatus Phaeomarinibacter sp. | reverse complement strand
GAATCAAAGTCCGGCGCGATGATCGGCATATCACGTCTTAGTTTCTCTAGCGTCTCGCGATGCAGATGGTCCGGATGATTGTGCGAGATGTAGACGAGGTCGGCGGAATTCAGCACGTCCAATGCGTCTTCCGGCGGTGTTACGGCATGCCACCAGCCGGTCACAAAGCATGGCCCCATCAGCCACGGGTCGGTCACGATCCGCATACCGGCGACATCAATCGCTATGCACGCATGAGCAAGGAACCGCACCGTCATGGGCGCGGCCTTCACCTTTCTATCCAGCGCCGGTGCCTCGAGCACATAGCGCGTGCGCTCGTACGACAGCTTGCCGTCCTTCACCTCAAACTCCAGCGCATGCTTCGAGGTCTGGGCGTTCACATAGCTGCGCGTCTCCAGATTGAGCTTCCAGCCATGCAGTGGACACGTTGCCGAGGCCCCGGTCTTGTCCAGAACAAGCTTGCCCGACGCATGATCACACACCCGGTCGATGGCCCACAGCACATCTCCCCTGTCATCCAGCGCGAAGATGATGTCATCCGTTTGATGTGTTCCCGCCTCAAGCTCATGAAGCTCTACATGACAGACCTCACTCGCCTGTGCCTTGCGGGCAAACACGCCGCGATCGACTAACTGCATCTAAAAGTCCCCCGACACTACTTACTCAGCCGCACTCAAATCCCCAGCCGCGTTGACGCGCGACATCAAAAAATCCGCAAACAGAAAATCAACTTCAGTATCGATATCGACAGACCGCTCCGCCGGCATCTCATAGAGATGTGTGTCCGCGAACCACAGGCCGTCGCCATCCATCAGAGCATCGCGCCGCCACACATAAATGGAGCCGTTGAGGTCAAAGCAGCGTGGCGCATCCTGGCGGCGCACGACATCGCCCACCGATGCCTTGGACAGGGCCACAGCACCCCCCGCCTGCTCTTCAACAAGGTTGAAATAGGGAGACGACTTGGCCTCCGTTCCCGAAATCACGTTGGCCACCCCAAGCTTCGCCTGCATGGACACCGCATCATGTATGTCACTTGCAAGTCGCGTGGGCGACGTGGGCTGCAAATCAGCAATCACATCAAACGAGGCGCCGAGGCGTGCCTCCATTTCCGCAACACAATGGCGCAAGCCCGGCAGCTTGCCCGCTTCATCACTGGCCATCTCCACAGGACGGGTCACCAGATGCGTGGCACCTGCGGCCTTGCCCGCGGCAAGAATGGCCTCGTCATCACTGGAAACGACCACTGCATCAAACAGTGCAGCCTCAAGCGCATGACTCACCGAGTGCGCGATCAAGGGCCTCCCTGCGATCATCCGCACATTCTTGCCGGGCAAGCCCTTTGAGCCGCCACGGGCTAGTATTGTCGCCAGCCGCGCCATCAGGCTCGCTTGCCTTTGGGTGTGAAGACATTTGAAAAATCGGTCCGCGCCCGCTCAAGATCATCAAACTGGCCGATATCAATCCAGTACTCATGGACAGGGAAAACAACCCCGTGCCCATCTCGCGCCAGCAGGTCATCAAACAGTGTGGTCATGTCATAGAAGTGGCCGTCCGGCACAAGGTCCAGCACCTCCGGCTCCAATGCGTAGATGCCGGAGTTCACAAAGTAACTGTGTTGTGGTTTTTCAGTCAGCTGGGTGATGCGGTTGCCCTGTGTTTCAACGACGCCATAAGGCACCTGAAACTTGTACTCACGCACGCACATGGTGGCGTCTGCCGTCTCGTCTGCATGAAAGCCCAAAAGGCGGCGGAAATCGATGTCCGTCACTAGGTCTGCATTCATGACGAGGAAGGGTGCCTTGGGCCGGTCAGGCAGCAGAGTCAGCGCACCCGCAGTCCCCAGTCTGGTTTCTTCTTCCAGATAATCGATCTGCACACCCCAGCGCGATCCATCCCCAAAGTGATCGCGCACCTGCTCCGCTAGATAATTCACCGCCAGGAAAATGCGGGTGAACCCCTGCCCCGCGAGTTGCTCGATGATGGTCTCCAGAACCGGACGCCCGCCGACAGGCACCAGCGGCTTTGGAATGTCTTCCGTAATCGGACGAAGCCGCGTACCAAGCCCGCCCGCCATGATGACGATCCAGTTTTCGGCCTTTGGCGCAGCCAGAATGTCATCCAGCAATTCCAGGCCAACCAGCACACCGTCTGCGTCAACAATCGGCAACTGCTTGACCCTTCCGTCGCGCATGTATCCCAGCATGACGTCGCGTGCGAGGTCCGGTCCTGCCACAATCGGGTTCTGCTTCATCACATCGCGCGCTGGCGCATCAAGACTGACGCCCCGCAGGATGCCGCGACGAATATCGCCATCAGTTATGGTGCCGAGCAGTTTGTTGTCGTCGCCAGCCACCAGCGCAATCTGCTTGCCGGTTTCCGTAATGCCACGAATGACGTCTTCCAGAGGCGTTTCAGGCGATAGGCACACATCGCGCCAGTTCGCACGCGTCATGTTGCGTCCTCCCCGCTCATATCCCGGGCCGGAACGCCGGCAACGCGTGCGCCATCCGCCACGTCCGCGATCACCACAGCCCCGGCAGCAACAAGGGCACCCGCACCGATCTGGATGCCCTGAAGCACACGGGCACCAGCCCCAACATGCGCTGCTTCACCAACAGTCACATCGCCACACAGCACAGCACCCGGCGCCACATGCGCATGATCACCAATGCGGCAGTCATGATCGACAATGGCACCCGTGTTGATGATTGTATTGGCACCAATCACCACGCCCGTCTGCACCGCCGCTCCAAGCATTACCTGTGCTGCATCGCCAACCTGCACATCAGCAGCAAGATGGGCACTTGGGTGCACAAGCGACGGCAGGCCATGCCGCTGCGCCCTGAACATCTCAAACAAGGTCCGGCGGATGCTGACATCACCCGTGGACCCCACCCCGATGGCAAGGTCGGCGCTTCCCGGTGCCACGTCGTCAAGCACGGCATCACCGCCCAGCCAATCCACACCAGTGAGGGCTGTCTTGCCCGTGGGCGCCACAAAGCCACGCATGGGCCGGCCCAGCGCCGTTAGAACATCCGCCACCACATGGGCATGCCCGCCACCTCCGACGAGAATGGTGTCGCGCATAGCTGCATCCATGGAAGAGACCACGTTCATTCCACGGCCTCATTAACAGCGTAGTCGCGTGACGCAGGTTGTCCCTGAAGCGCCCAGAAATCCATAGGCGTGCGCCCGTCGCCAGGACGTTTCACTGTCAGATTGTCTTGCGAAACGGCTTCGCCCCGCGCGATTGGTTGCGCCGCGACAAGAGACTTGCGCGCCACAACAATGTTCTTGCGTTCCGCATCACCCGGTGCCTTCACCTCAGACCCAAGCGCTGCCTGTGCCTCACGTATCATGGCGATCATGCTGCAGAGATCATCCGGCTCCAGTGACGCCTTGTGGTCCGGCCCCGGCATCGCGCGGTCCAGCGTAAAGTGCTTTTCGATGAGCGAGGCGCCCTGCCCGACGGCCAGCACCGGCACTCCAAGACCTGCCGTATGGTCCGAGTACCCGATCCGCACACCAAAGGCCCGGCCCATGGTCGCCATCGCGCGCATGTTCACCGCCTCCGGCGGCGTCGGGTAATCCGTCGTGCAATGCAGAACCGTCACCGCGTCCCTCAATGCATCGCGCCCCTGTTTGCTGGCATACGCGGCCTCAAAAGCATCACGCCCCGGCGCTTCGTTACCGCCGATCATGCCGAAGGCCACAACGCCCAGCGCTGTCTCAACGTCACCGAGGGTTGCCATGCCGGTGGACAGGATCATCGGCAGCCCACTGCGCGCGGCGTCCAGTACCAGCGGTGCATTGGTAAGTTCTCCGGAGGGAATCTTGATGCGCTTGATGCCCATCTCACCGACCAAAAATTTCAGGCTCTCGCCGTCAAAGGCCGTGGATAAAAATTCAATGCCAGCACTCTCACACGCCCGTGCCAGTTCATGATGGTACGCGGCGGGAAGTTCCAGTGTCCGCAACATATCCAGCTGCGTCTGGTCGCTACCGGTTTCACGCGCCTGATATACAGCCTTGGGCGCACTTGCTGCCGCAAGCGCCTCTGCCTTGAAGGTCTGAAACTTGACAATGTCCGCCCCGGCACCTGCCGCCGCCTCCACAAGGCCCAGCGCCGTGTCCAGCGAGCCGTTGTGATTGACACCTGCTTCCGCAATGACCGTCACATGATCGCTCATCCCACAACCTCCAGCGAAGTTGTGCCGACGCGCATGTCGTCCACGCTGCGCTCAGCGCCCTTGAAATGCATGTGCTTGATTAATAGCCCATCGAGCGGAACTGTCTTGAGAGCCTGAACCATCTGACGACAGGTGTTCTCAGCGCCATAGGGCGTGTCACACCGCACGGCGATCGCCCGCGCCGTTGGAGACAATGCCTGCGTAAGCGCACCCGCAATAGCATTCGGTGTTTCCGCACAATCAATCACACTGGGGGCCCGCAGCCGTCCATCCTGACGCGGGCCGATATTCACGGTCGGCGTGCCAAGCGCCGGCGCTTCAATGATCCCGCTGGACGAGTTGCCCACCACAGCGGACGCCGCCTTCACAAGCGACAGATACCGGCCATGGCCAAGCGACGGCACAACAACAGCGGCCGGATGCTTCCGCTCAATCCGCTGCATGCCGTCAGCCACCGCATTGCTGCCCGGGTCGGCGTTGACGCCCGTAATCACCACCTGCATGTCTTCAAACAGGGACAGGGCTTCACCCAGCGCCAGCACCGGCCCGACCCCGTGGTCGTCCGCCAGCGTCACCGGGTGATAGGTCACCGCAAGAACATCTTTCGCAGGATCAAGGCCGAGCTCGACAGCAATCGGACCCCACTCCTGGATCGGCAGTGTCTGGATCGTTTCAACCGCAAGCGCCCCAACCGCAAAAACCCGGGCCGGGTCTTCCCCCATGGAAACAATCCGGTCCGCATAGGCCTGCGCGGCGGGAAAATGCAGATGCGCCATCTTGGTCACCGCATGGCGCACCTGTTCGTCGATCTGCCCTTCGCTGGCTTCACCGCCATGCACATGCGCCAGCGGCACCCGCGCCATCAAGGCAGCGGACGCAGCGCCGAGAATTTCAAACCGGTCGCCGAGCACAATTGCCAGGTCCGGCCCAAGCGCGGCAAACGCATCTGCAAACCCACCACAGGCAGCTCCAAGAGCATGACCCGCCCCACGCGCTGTATCATCCTCCAGGGGCATGGGAACGCGAGCGGCAATCTCAAAGCCCGCCGCTGCAATCTCGCCAACCGTCATACCGTGGCGCTCAGACAGATGCGCCCCACCGGCTATGATGGACAGTTGAATGTCGGGATCATCAAGCAGGGCAACAGCAAGCGGCTGCAGAATACCCCAGTCCGCCCGTGTGGGGGGCACCAGCGCAATATGGCGGGAGACCTCAATCATGTGGCAGTCCGCTGCAGCTTGGCGCTCGACGGCAGATTGATGAGCTGGCCCGCCAGCCGCGCCGTCATCGAAAGGTCCGCCTTCGGACAATGTGAA
>JBHJJF010000164.1:0-21482 GCA_050042885.1 Candidatus Phaeomarinibacter sp. | reverse complement strand
ATGCACGGCAACAAAATCGGGTGCGGCATTGCCATGAGCCGTGCCTGAACGGTCCACCTCAACGGAACGCCCAACCGTACCTGCTCGCCGCCGGTCTCTGTGGCGGAGGGTCTTGAGATCACGACCATTGAAGGTCTGTCAGATGATGATGGCAAGCTGAGCAAGGTTCAGGAAGCCTGGGTCGAGGCACAAGTGCCGCAATGCGGATACTGCCAGTCTGGTCAGATCATGTCTGCCGCAGCTCTCCTGCGGGACAACCCTGACCCCACTGACGAAGACATTGATGCCGCCATGTCAGGCAATGTCTGCCGGTGTGGCACCTATCCACGTATTCGCGCGGCCATTAAAGCCGCAGCGCGCGCTTAAAGTGAGGGAACGTCATGAACAAGTGGTCCCGACGTGCCTTTATCGGAGCCGGCGTTGCCGGTGGTACCGCCCTTGTCGTGGGCGTAGCCATCCGCCCCGGCAACCCGGTCAACAGTCTTGCCAAAGATGCTGCGGCTGAGGGCGAGCAACTCATCAACGCATGGGTGAAGATCGGCGAAGACAATGTGGTCACCGCCATCACGCCTCACACGGATATGGGGCAGGGCGCGCTTTCCACGCTGGCGCAGATGCTAGCGGACGAAATGGACGCTGACTGGGACAAGATGAATGTCATGTCCGCGCCGGCCAACGGCGAGTATGTGTCGAATGAGATGGCCCGCCACTTCCTGGTCCCCGACCTTGAAGTTGGTTCCTGGCTCGAACCGACCGTTGATGGCGTGTTTATCAACCTGTCCGGCGCGATGGATCTCTATCTAACCGGTGGCAGCTTCTCCATCCGGTCTACCGGCCAGAAGGGTATGCGTGTTGCCGGTGCGGCGGCCCGCGAAATGCTTGTTGGTGCGGCAGCCCAGGCTTGGGATGTTCCGGCCCGCGAGATCACAACTGAGAAGAGCCGTCTCTATCATAAGGCCAGTGGGCGCGCGGCAGATTATGCTGACTTCGCCGTAGCAGCCGCGGATCAGAGTCTGCCCGCTAAACCGACACTCAAGTCTGTTGATGATTTTAATCTGATGGGCACATCGGCGCCGCGGCTCGATATCCCCTCAAAGGTGAATGGCACGGCTCTGTTCGGCAGTGATGCGGAGTTTCCAGGGCTGACGCTGAGCTATGCTGCTGTTGTGTCACCGCCGGTCCCCGGGTCAAAAGTTGAAAGCGTGGACGACGCGCAGGCCCGCTCGATGCGTGGTGTGAGTCATGTGCTCAACATGGGCGAGTTTGTGGCCGTTGTTGCTGATGGTTATTGGCACGCGCAGCAGGCGGCAAATGCTCTGAGCGTTACTTACACCAAGACCGCCACAGATGACCTTGATCAGGACGGGATGTTCAAGAACTTCGATGCGGCGCTCAATGCTGCCGGTGAGGATGGTGGCGATGGTTTGGTTGATGTAGGCGACGCCAAGGATGCATTTGCTGGTGCTGCCACGAAGGTAGAAGCGGAGTATCAGGTGCCCTTCCTCGCGCATGCGTGCATGGAGCCGATCAATGCGACGGTCTGGTCTCATGATGGCGGGGTCGATGTGTGGATCGGCACACAGACGCCATTGCGCTGCCGTACAGCTGCTGCAGAGGTTTTTGACGTGAGCACCGATGACGTCAACGTCAACATTTTGCATATGGGTGGCGGGTTTGGCCGCCGGTCGGACGCCAATATGGTGACGATGGCTGCTCGCATTGCGAAGGAGATCGACGCGCCGGTCAAAATGATCTGGTCGCGGGAGGAAGACATCCAGAAGGCGGCGTATCGCAACGCGACGACCAGCCGCTTCAAGGCCGGCCTGGACGAAAACGGCAAGCCTGTCAGCTGGGACAACATATTCCTCTTCCACAATGACCCGGCGGACGCGGCTTATGTGCCGTATTACGACATCGGCTCACAGCGTATCCGCGCGGTGAACGATGCAGAACTGCCGCTCCCGTTCTGGGCCTGGCGGTCTGTGGATCACAGCCAGCACGGCTTCTTTGTTGAATCCTTCGTGGATGAAATGGCGCATGCGGCGGGCGAAGATCCTCTGGAGTTCCGCATGTCCATGCTCGGCAAGTCGCCACGCTTTGCGGCCACTCTCAAGAAGGTGGCGGAGATGTCCGGGTGGGGCAGCTCTATGCCTGCCAATCACGGCAAGGGCGTCGCGCTGGTACGATCGTTCAATACCATTGTGGCCATGGTCGCCGATGTCGATATGAGCAACGGCGCACCAACAGTGAAGAAAGTCTATTGCTGCGCTGACCCTGGCTTCGCGATGAACCCGGATGGACTTGCAGCCCAGATGGAAGGCGGGATCATCTACGGTCTTACTGCCGCCCTCTATGGTGACATCAGTATCCGCAACGGTGCCGTGGAGCAGAGCAACTTCCACGACTATGAGATGTTGCGTATGTATGAGTCGCCGGAGATTGTTGTCGAGATCATCAATGGAAATCCGGACGACATTGGCGGTGGCGGCGAACCCGGCACACCGCCAATTGGCCCGGCTGTTGCCAATGCAGTGTTCAATGCGACAGGTGTGCGTCCACGCAAGCTTCCGCTTGCCGGACAGTCATACTCCGTATAAGGGCACGCTCAATTGATCCGTATTCTGACGATCATGGTGGTCGGCGGCGTTGGTCTTTTGACCGCGCTGGCCGCCACAATGTCAGAGGCGCAGACCGATGTCTCGCAGGCAGATGGGTTGGCGGCATGGGCCCAGGCCTATGAGGTTTTCTCGCATCCGCGATGTGTGAACTGCCATGTGCCCGAGGACAACAAGCCGCGGTGGTCCGGTCCGAGTTATGCCACCAAGGGTGATGTTCACGGTATGGGCATTGTTGCGGACGATACACGCAGTCGTGCAGCCGGATTGCCGTGCACTACCTGTCACATGAGACAGAATCTGCCATTTCCAGGGGGTGCTCCCGGTGCTGCCGGGTGGGCGTTGGCTCCCGTTGAGATGGTCTGGTGGGACAAGAGTTCAACGGAGATCTGCGAACAGATCAAAGATCCGGACCGTAATGGTGGACGGACGGTGGAAGAAGTTGCTGATCATATCGGCCACGACGAACTGGTGCATTGGGGCTGGTCTCCGGGGCCTGGGCGCGAAGCCGCACCTTATAGCCCTGACGAGGCGGTGGCTTTCCTGCTCGCATGGCAGCAGGCTGGCACACCGTGTCCCGCCGAAGCGGGATAGCTAGTTTCCGGTGTATTCGGCCAGCTTCTCTGGCGTATCGATATCCGTTGCTTCATGGGCATTCATCTCAACGGCTTCAACGTGTTCGAGCGAGTTGAGCACCGCTTTCCCGCCTCTATCGCCGCTCAATTTCCTCAGTTGGGGAAAGACAGAGCGCGCAAAGAGCAGGGGTGGCTGCAATACGTTGTTGTGCTGGCTTGCCGCTGCATCGCTTTCACCAATTTGGTTCACCAGTGTTTCAATATGCCGGGCGGATACGAATGGCATATCGGCTAGAAGGACAATCGCCGCCGTCACCGGCAGCGGTTCAATGTGCCGTACTGCCAGTGAAAGGGATGCACCCTGGCCTGCGTCAGCTTTCGGATTTTCCATCAAACCGATGCCTGCACTCCCGAACAGGTCTGCCATTGCGCGGTCGCCGGGCTGGATAATACCGAGTGTGGTGTGAACCGGAAGCGCGGCCGCGAGTGCGGCGCAATGCGCTGCGAGTGGTTTTCCCTTGAACGGGCTGAGCAGTTTGTTCTTAGCGCCGAAGCGTCGGGAAAAACCGCTGGCCAGAATAATGCAGGCTGTGGTTTCCAGTCTCACGCTTCGAGATCTTTGTAGCACCCTGCGATTTCGGCCAGGGTTGAGACGGCAAGCATGGACGCATCGCGGGTGCGCGGGATGAGGCCGATGGGCCCGTTGAGCCGTCTAACACCTTCCTTGGAAATGCCCGCCTCCCGCAAAGCCTCACACCGGACCTGATGTGTGCGGTGACTGCCTACGGCGCCGAGCCAAAAGGCAGGGCCCTGCAGTGTCTGTTTCACAAGGGGGATTTCCCAGTCCTGATCATGAAACATCAGGATGAAAGCCGTCCATTCATCATCCTCAAGTGGGGTAAGGGATTGCGGCGTGGTCAGTGTTTCGCATGTGAGCCCTGATGCCCGGGCCCGGACGAGCGTCGCGTCGTCTGGTGACTGAATGGCGACTGAAAAATCAGCCGCCGCGGCGAGTTTGCCAAGAGCAACCAGTTCTTCACCGCGACCGGCGATGCGCAGCCGCAATTTGGGGACAAGGCGCAGGGTCAGGGCGTCGCCATCCCACAGTGTTTCCTCGCCGGGCGTTTCAAGAAGGTCTACCGCGCTTGCAGATACGTGCAGTCCAATGGGTTTGCGCGCCGCGAGCAGAGTGCATGCCTGGTTTATTGTTGCGTGGTCTGGATTGGGTACAACAATCATGCTGAGCCTGCCACCACACGGTAGGCGGATATCCAGAAACGGAGAGCCCGCACCATAGGTGAGCTGTCTTGCGGTGCCCTCAGCTATGGCCTGTTGTGCGTTGAGCACGACGTCGGCATCAACACATCCGTTGGAGACGTAGCCGGCAAATGCGCCGTTTTCGTCCACGCCCATAAGGGCACCTGGGGCGCGCAGGCCGCCACCCACCGTCTCGGTGACAGCAACTAGAGCTGTTTTGATGCCGGACTTTTGCGCGTCGGACAGAAACTGAAGAACATCTTCTGGGTGGGTAAAACTGGTCATGACACTGCGGATTTTCTTGTCTTCGAAGCGTACCACATTCGATGCGGTTGGTGTGGCCCGCTGGTGCTTTTGTGATCAAGGCAGCTTAGTCTGCTGGCAACAAGAAAAAGCGCAAATGGAGGGGACCATGAGCAGAGCGGGTATGTTCACCATTGTCGGGGGTGTCGTCGTCGGCATATTGGGGGCGGGGTATCTGGCCGTGCAATTCTACCTCTCAGCGCCCTTGTTGACTGAGGATGATGTCGCCCAGATGCGCGCTGATGTCGTTGCGCAGAATGAAGGGGCCTTTGCTCAGCCGGATGTGCTCCCGCGTGTCGACACCGGCCGTAACGAGTTGCGAAATGTCTATTTTGGGGAACTGCATACGCACTCCAGGCTCTCCTTTGATGCGTATTTATTCGGCAACCGCCTGTCTGTTGACCAGTCCTACCGGTTTGCGAAGGGCGAACCGATGCCAAGTCCGACCGGTGAGATCATGCAGCTGACGCGGCCGCTCGATTTTGCGGCCATCACTGATCATGCCGAAGGCTTCGGCATGATGGAAGCGTGTGGCGACCCAGCCCGAAACGACGCTACAGCGGATTTGTGTGACAGCATGGAACAGCCGAGCACACAGTTCTTTTTGCAGCTGCGGCGCGATGGGACAAAGCGGCCCCCAGTTTCGGGTTTTGCGGACGCCGTTCAAGATCCGGAGAAACAACGTGACTATGTGGAGGCTACATGGGCTCACATTGTGAGCATGGCGGAGCAACACAACGCGCCTGGCAAGTTCACAGCCTTTGCTGCCTATGAGTATTCTCCGCCGCTCGAAGGTACGGGCAAGATCCACCGCAATGTCATCTTTCGAAACAGTGATGTGCCGCCGCGCGCGATCTCAGCCTTCGATGCCCTGTCGGAATTTGATCTGTGGGAGCAACTTGAGGCCGGGTGCAAGGCCGGGTGTGAGTTTCTCACCATTCCTCACAACCCGAACAAGACATGGGGTCTGGCGTTTGCGGGGCGGACCATCGACGGTGACGTCTACAGTGAGGCCGATTGGGCAACGCGCGGCCGGCTTGAGCCCTTGGTGGAGATTTTCCAGATCAAGGGAAACTCAGAATGCAGCCTTGGCGTGGGGACAACCGATGAAGAGTGCGGCATTGAGCAGTTCCTGCCGCGCTGTGAGAGCGCAGATGATATCGAATGCATCCAGCCGACATCGATGGTGCGCGATGGGCTGAAGAAAGGTCTGCAGCTGGATGAGGAGCTGGGCTTCAATCCGCTGACGGTGGGCCTGATCGGCAGCACGGACACCCACAACTCCAATCCGGGTGATGCGGAAGAGTGGGACTTTCGTGGCGCTAACGGAATCTTCGCCGGCTCCGCAACCTCCCGCCTGACGCCAACAACAGGTGGCCGCAACTCTCTCAAACGCAATCCTGGTGGTCTTGCAGCGATTTGGGCGGAAGAGAACACACGCGATTCACTCTTCGACGCGATGCAGCGGAAAGAGGTGTATGCCACCAGCGGCACGCGCATGAAGCTGCGGTTCTTTGGGGGCTTGGCATTTCCCGATGACTTTGACGCTGGCGCAGAGCCGGTGGCAGTGGCCTATGCGACCGGCGTTCCGATGGGAGGGCGCCTTGAAGGGACTGAAGGCGCGAAGCCGACATTTCTTGTGCAGGCCCTGAAAGACCCAATAGACGCTTCGTTGGACAAGGTTCAGATCGTCAAGGGATGGACGCAAGACGGGGAAAGCTTTGAACAGGTCGTCGATGTAATCTGTAGTGACGGACGTCAGCCGGACCCGGAAACTCAACTTTGCCCGCAGACCAGTGCGCGTGTGGACCTCTCGGACTGTTCAATTGACGAAGGTGTCGGCGCCGCTGCGCTTTCCACTCTGTGGACGGACGAAAGTTTCGTGGATGGACAAAAGGCGTTCTACTACGCGCGCGTACTGCAGAACCCCACCTGCCGATGGTCCACCTTTGACAGTTTGCGTGTCGGTATTGCCCCACCGGGTGATGTGTCGCCGACGACGACCGAGCTTGCCTGGTCGTCCCCCATCTGGGTGAATTGACACGTATCGTCCCGGCTGCCTTACCGAACGTCTTGTTTCCGAAGGCCGCATAGAGGCTCGGCCGAGTGAGGCCTGTTGCAGCTGATAGATCATCCTGCGACGTGGCGCTAATCCCTCGTCTGAAACTCCTTGGCGATGACCTAAAGGGTTGCGTGCTTGTTAAAGTTGCGTGGTCTGCCGCGTGACGGGCTTGATCTTTTCGGCATGCAGCTGGATGAGGGGCCGCCAATGGCACCGGCCTCCATTCTGGAAGCCCATCCGCGTGATGGCTTCAAGGAGTGCTTCTCACATTGTATGCACCACCAAGCCAACACCAAGCCCGAGGCCAGCATTGCCGGGCCGATGGCGCTAGGGATGTCGGATATGATTCAGGAAACGCTGGGTGCAGCCTAGGCGGGAGGCAGGCCTTTGCCGAAGACATTTATGGCCCTGTTGAACGGGGCCTGGCGTTCGGCGTCATAGTCCGATGGTTTGAAAGACACGTCTTCCCAGAGGACAGACGCGTCCGAAGACAGGATAGACTTAAGTCTGGTCTGCTCTTCCGCGCTTAGACCGTTCCATTCGCGCCGAAGTTCCTCAAGGCACCAGGCGCGGTAGCGCGAAGACGGCACCTGCTTGTAATCGTAGCCTTGTATTGTCTGGTCGTAGCGGTCAGTGCCCTGAGTAAACGCTTGAGCGTTCTGCCTCAACTGCGCCAGGTGGGTCTCACAGACTTCCACGAGCAGGGCGGTGAGCGGAGCATCGGGTGCCGCAATGATGCCCTGGTCACCTGAGCGCGCTTTTGTATTCCACATACGCGCAACCCACTCATAGACAGCCGGTGCCCGGGTGCGCATGATTTCAGCAGGTGTCGGGTCCTGGCTGAAGTGCCGGAGCATGGGGGCCATCATGCCGAAATCGGCAATGGTTGGCGTCTCGCCCAGAATGAACGGGCGGGTTTCAAAGATCGTCTGAAGCAGGTCAAGCGCATTGAAGTAAGCGCCTTCCACGTGATCCCAGGTATCCGGTGTGACGCCGTCGCCCTTCACGAAGTTGCCGAGCTGGCGGCGGGTGAGAATGCGGCGAGCGAGGATCGCCGGGATGGGGCGGTTGTCCTTGATCAGGTCTTCATACAGAGACTGGGCGGCGTAGCGCCTGTCTGCCTCATAGCTCCAGCGGTAATGCATGGCGGGACGCCACAGCCATTCGTCCGCGTAGTCATCAATCAGCAAAGCAATGAACCGCATTGCAGGATCATCTGGATAGATTGTCGGTTCTGACTGCTCTGCCTCAAGTGCTGCAAGAATGGGGGTTGAGTCGGTCATCCACCGCCCATCGGTGTGCTGGACAACGGGCATCTGAACGACGCCTGCTCCGGCAATCAGCTTCTTCTCGTTTCCTACAGTTGGTGAATAGTCGTAGGGGATGGAGCGGTAGCGCAGATACGTTTCCACTTTGCCGGTGTAGTAGGAAATCTTGCAGCCATAGACATGCATCTGCTTTGGGTCCCCAAGTCTGTTGCGTCTTAGAGCGCATTTTGGATTTTTTGGCGGCGCCACTGACGCAGGCCAAAGACAGCGGCCAGTATCAGCGCAATCAGAGCAAGAGTCATGACTACGATTGTGGGCCCATATCGGTCCGCCAGTCTGGATTGGGTATTGGCCGCGATCTGTTCGAGGGAGTTGTACCCATCCGGCATGGCCAGAAGGCCCGTCCGGGCAGCGTAGTTGTCGAAGGATTTGAGCATATCCTCGAGAACATCCGGATCGCTCGCACTCAGGTCCTGTGTTTCACCGGGGTCCGTCGTGAGGTTGTAGAGCCGCCACTTGCCATCGCCGACGGGTGGCATGCTGCGGGTGATTTTGTGGTCGCCCTTGTACAAAGCTGAATTGCCGGAGACTTCGATGGCGCGCACATCGTCAGGCGCATAAACACTGTCTGTTTCCTGCGATAGCACAGGCAGTAGGCTGCGCCCGGTCATGGCTTTTGCGGGAGATGCCGCCGGGCCAATGCCTAGCCAGTCCAGAAGTGTGGGGGCGATGTCCGTGACCATTGCGGGTGATGAAACGCGCATAGGGTCCACGCCTGGCCCTGCGATAATGAGTGGCGCGCGGATGCCACCTTCCGTTGCATAGAACTTGAAAAGGTCTCCTGGGGAGGCGGCGGCGTTGGCCCATTCAGGCCCGATGAACCCCCAGCTTCCGCGGTCTCCCAGGCCATCCAACCCGGTGTGGTAGCCGTTGAATCTCATCCAGAGCGTGAGACGCCAGTCACTGTCGCCGCTGGAAGGCTCTGGGCCATTGTCTGACGTCACGACGAAAACGGTGTTTTCGTACGTGCCCGCCTGCTTGAGATGATCGACAAAACGGCCGATATGGAAATCCATGGCATCCAGCATGGCAGCGTTCACTTCCATCCGCGCTGCATACAAAGCGCGGTCCTGGTCGCTTAGACTGTCCCAGTTGCGTGCAGTGTCCGGCATCGGAGCGAGCGGTACGCCTTCGGGAATGAGTCCCAGTTTCTGGGCCCGTTGATGGCGTGCCTTACGCAGGGCATGCCAGCCCTCGTCATAGACGCCCTTGTACTTGTCCGTGAACTCGGGCGGTGCCTGAACCGGAATGTGGATGGCCTGGAAAGGCAGATAGGCGAAGAAAGGTTTGTCGGCTTCTGTCTCATCAAGATAGTCGATCATCTTGTTGATGATGAACTCGGACGAGTAAAAGTCCTCAGGCAGATCAATCGGCGTGCCGTCCTCAAACCACGGTGCGTCGTGATAGTAGGGCATGAAGGACTTGTCTTCCCAGTTGTCCGCACCGGAGGCAGCGAGGGCAAGCGACCTGTCGAAGCCGTGGTTCTGGGGCATTTCTTCCGGCGTTTCCCCCAGATGCCACTTGCCGCTCATCAAAGTGCGGTAGCCTGCGGCGCGCAACCGGTCAGCGATTGTCAGCACATTCGGCTCAAGGGACATGGAGTATCCCGGCTGGCCTTTGTGCTCCTCCGGCAGGACTTCGGGAATGGTGGCGACACCGGTCAGGTGATTGTCCATCCCGGTGAGCAGCATGGCGCGGGTCGGTGCGCACAATGGAGAGGTCCGATACTGCTGGAACAGGGCGCCCCGCTCCGCCAAGGCGTCGATGTGCGGTGTCTTTGCTTCGCCGCCAAACGCGCCGAAATCCATCAAGGCGGCATCGTCTACAAGGATGAGCACGATATTCGGTTTCAGGTTCGGCACGGGCTGGCCGAAGGCGATCGATGTCAACAGACTGGCAGCCGCCATAACACCGAGTGCAAGCGGTGGCGTAACAATTTTCAAGATGTTCACAGGCAGACCGTCCAGATATTATAATGACATTCAATATGTCATTAGTTTTGCATGCAGGTCAATTTGCCGGTCTGGCGATGCGTTCGACTTTAGCGACTGAGCGTTCGTGCGCCGAACACGAAGAACAGCACCAGAACGGCTTCAACGATGATGGGTGTTGCGATGCCTTCAGGGGCGCCGGCCATCAGAACGCCAATGATACGACCGGTAAGGGCAAAACCGTATAGCAAGGCAGCGCCGTAGATGGCGCCGGGCCGACCGGCGAACAGGCCATGACCGGAGAACACGGCAGCGGCGAGGAAGAAGTCGCCGATATCCGCTCTGAAAGTGTTGAAGCCCATGGCGGGCAGGTCTGTTCCCACGCCCAGTGCCACGGCTGACACCTCCGGCATGAAAAAGGTTTGCAAACCCATCACGAAAGATAACTGGAAGCCGAGACCGACAATTATGCGGGCTATCCAGAGCATGTGTGTTTCCCCAACCTAGATTTGTTTGGGGCAAGCTTATGGGGCAGGGGCTTAAAACACTAGCTGTCTGATGCAGCCTTGCTGTTCCGCCCCTGGTTGGTGGTTGGAGCTGATGACGCAGATACATAGGTGCCCGGAGCCGCCATAAGGCAGGTCCATACATCACCGATAGACTGCGACTTCCTCAGGTCCCGGAACAATCCGGGCAGTTCAGAGAACCACACCTGCAGCGGATTGACGCTGTCGAAGTCGCGCACAAGCCCATATCGTGGGGTTTCCTCTTCGCACTGGTAGGTGCCAAACGCCCTGTCCCAGATCATCAAGATGCCACCATAGTTCTTGTCGATGTATTTGGGATCGCACCCATGATGGACGCGGTGGTTCGCCGGCGTATTGAGAATGCCTTCGATGGGTCCCAACTGGCCGATGAGTTCCGTGTGAATCCAGGTCTGGTAGGCCTGATCCGCGAGCAGGCCAAAGAAAACGATTTCAGGTGGGAATCCCGCAAGGATAAGGGGGAAGTGGCAGATGGCGCTCCACACTCCTTCCGCGGGGCCGAAGCGCACTCCGGTTGTAATGTTCATATGGCGTGACGAATGGTGGACCGCATGCTGCGTCCACAGCAGTCGGACTTCATGGGCGATGCGGTGTTCCCAGTAGTATGTGAGGTCGCATGCAAGAACACCGAGGAGGATGACAGGCACTGTGATGGGGACCACCCAACTCACATAGGTCTGGCTGACGACCTCATAGGCCGTGTAGGCCGTCACGAGCAGCACGATCTCCACCAGCAGAAATGGTATCTGCGTTGAGATGTTGGCCAGCATGTCAAGAAAGCCACGGCCTGCCAGGCGACGCGTGGCCAGACCCTTTGCGATTTCAATCAACAGGATTGCGCCACCGATCAGGAAGAACGCCTCATCGATAGATGTGCCGATCTCTTCAAGGGTTTCAAATGTCATCGAGAGAGGACTCCACTCCTTTGGTCAGAGTGCGCCAGGCCAGCCGGGTAGCTTGTGACGGCGTGGCATCACCGGCGCGGACACTTTCCCAGGCGGCACATAGGAGATGGTCGTAGGCTTGCACAATCCAGCCACTGGGAATGTCGGATGCGAACACCCCTTCCGTCTTCGCGCCGTCCACCATTTCCAGTGTTTCGCGGTCGAGGCGGGCGAATTCTGCTGACAGGGCTTTGTTTTCTGCCACTGGTACGCGGGCGATGAAGCCATGGCGGTCCCCAAGCGGGATAAGCGCCTCCAGACACACGCGCATTGCGTCGCCGTAGCTCTCGACACCCTCGCAAGCGCGCTGGGTCGCCGTGTCCATTTCCTCGATGGCCACATACGCAAGGGCGCGCAGCAGGTCCTCCCGGCTGGCAAATTGGCGGTGCAGGGTCGCTCTGCCAACGCCGGCGCCTATGGCGATTTCCGCAAGGGAGGCACTGGTGTCACGACCGAGAATATCAAAGGCGGCTTCAAGTATGGCCTGCCGAGCGGGGAGACGTTTTGGGGCATTCATGAGACATATATGTCTCATATGAGTCATTGTTGTCAAGTCTCAGCACAAATTCTCTGCGGAGATGTGAAGATGCGGACGGTTGAAACTCGGTCCGGGTGGACTCACTTTTGGGGTGAAAGTCGGCTCGACGATTGCGCCAAGGCGTGGTCACATGGCCGCAACATCTGACGCCATTTGACACCACCATATGCACAGCAGGGAGTGCGCCATGAGCGATACCAATGAATATGTCCCGCCAAAGGTCGGGACCTGGGACAAGGAAGGCGGCGGCCGGTTCGCCAATATCAACCGTCCCATAGCCGGCCCCACCCATGACAAGGAACTGCAGGTTGGGAAGCACCCGATGCAGCTCTATTCACTCGGCACGCCCAATGGCGTGAAAGTCACGGTGATGCTGGAGGAGCTGCTGGCAAAGGGGCACAGCGGCGCTGAGTATGACGCGTGGCTGGTCAACATTGGCGATGGCTCACAGTTCGGCAGCGGTTTTG
Source organism: Candidatus Phaeomarinibacter sp. (assembly GCA_050042885.1). GTDB lineage: Bacteria > Pseudomonadota > Alphaproteobacteria > CGMCC-115125 > CGMCC-115125 > Pyruvatibacter. Next base: position 8,917 of record JBHJJF010000164.1, on the reverse strand, counting down.
TCGGCGCCAATCCCAACTCCAAGATTCCGGCCCTGATGGATCACAGCACCACTCCGCCGACGCGGGTGTTCGAGTCCGGGTCCTTCCTTTTGTATCTCGCTGAGAAGTTCGGCGAGTTTCTGCCAACGGAACATGTGGCGCGCACCGAATGTCTGTCGTGGTGGTTCTGGCAGATGGGTAGCGCGCCGTATCTGGGCGGCGGCTTTGGGCACTTCTACGCCTATGCGCCGATCAAGATCGAATACGCCATTGACCGCTTTGCGATGGAAGTGAAACGCCAGCTGGATGTGCTGGACCGGCATCTCGCCGACCACACCTATATGGCGGGCGACGAGTACACGATTGCGGATATTGCGATCTGGCCGTGGTACGGCGCTGTCATGGCCAATGCGGCGTACGACGCGGCGGAATTCCTCCAGACACAGGAATACAAGAATGTGAAACGGTGGATGGACCTTGTGGGTGATCGCCCTGCCGTGCAACGCGGTCGGATGGTCAATCGTGTGTTCGGGGCGCCGGAAATGCAGTTGCATGAACGTCATGACGCCAGCGATTTTGACACCAAGACGCAGGACAAGGTCGAAGCTGCCGAATAAAATCGCAGCCTGATTTGCAAAAAGGGGTCGCCCTTTTGCCTGAGGGGTCACTGGCATTTTGCCACGTGGCCCCTTATTGATTCTGTAAACGAACTGAGCGGTTTGGGTCCGCAGGGAGCAAACGACATGAGCGTGACACTGGACATGGATGGCGATGTCGCTGTCATCACAATGAATGATGGCAAGGCAAATGCTGTGAACCCTGCCTTGCTCGAAGCCTTGGAAGGCGCCATGGACAAGGCGGAAGTGGACGCAAAAGCTATTGTGTTGACCGGCAAGCCGGGTCTTTTCTCCGCAGGGTTTGACCTAAAGCTGATGAACGGGGCGAGCCCGGAAGAAGTTGCCGCGCTCGTAAATCGCGGTGGGGCCTTTGCCGTGCGTCTTTACGCCAACAAGCTACCGGTTGTGGGCGCCTGCACCGGGCACGCCATCGCCATGGGCGTTTTTCTTCTTGCCGGGTGTGACACGCGGATTGGCGCTGCAGGCGAGTTTGCCATTGGTGCCAATGAAACAGTCAATGGCATGACGCTTCCTATCTTCGGGATCGAGCTGCCGCGGGCCCGTCTCAACCCGCGCTACCTGACTGAAGCGATCATCCAGGCCAAGATGTATGACCCGGAAGGTGCTGTTGAAGTCGGCTATCTCGATCAGGTGGTTGCCGCAGACAAGGTGCTGGAAACGGCAACCGGGATTGCTGCCCAGCTTGGCGAGTTACCGAGTGGGGCTTACGCAGCCAACAAGAAACTCATCCGTGCTCAGACGATTTCGACCATTGAAGCCAGCCTGACACATTAGGTGGCCGACCGCGCCAGCGCAGCTGCATGTACACTACGAACTTTTTAAAAGCAGCATCTATGTCGCCTATCCGCACAGCCGACATTTGTCGGGAAAGGTGCGGGTCTTTGTGGATCATCTGATTGATCACTGCCGGAACATCTAAATGGCCGCTTCCCCGACAGGTAATTGTGCTTCCACGCCTCCGGCCCATGCTGCGAGGATTCAAGCGAGGATCCTATGACACTTGAGCTGATCTCCCGAGGCGCTGGAACGACGGGCCGTCCGCAACTTCTGTTTCTACATGGCGGGTTTCACGATGCGCGATGCTGGGATCATCACTTCCTGCCCTGGTTTGCAGCACGTGGCTGGGCGGCGCATGCCATGAGCACCCGCGGGCATGGCACAAGCCCCGGCAATCTTGCTAAAGACAAGCCAAGCCTTGCTGACTTTGTCGCCGACGTGAACGGCATGATTGCGCAACTCGACAGCAATGTGGTGTTGATCGGCCATTCGCTTGGTGGGGTTCTCTCCCAGATGGTTCGTGTACAGAATAAAGGTGTTGCTGGTGCCGTGCTTTTGGCTTCTTCGCCCATGCGCGCGCCGCTTGGCGTCGCGTGGCGTATGTTGCGACACCACCCCATGGCGCTCATCAAGTCTCAACTTCTTGGTGACTTTGAAGCCGGGTTGCCGGCCTTCATCTCGTTCTTCTATGGCGACAATCTGGATGAAGATTTGAAGCGAAAATACATCTCGGAACTCTGTGGCGAATCCCCGCGCGCGATGTCTGAGCTGTTCAGGCGACCGCCGCCCCAGACACCTGATCTTGATACACGACCGGTTCTGGTTGTCGCAGGGCGCGATGACTGGTCCATTCCCATGCCAAATCATGAATGGCTGGCGGAGACTTTCCGGGCACCGCTGAAGGTCGTTCCGGGCGCCCACAATCTGATGGTGGATCCGGCTTGGGAAGAAAGTGCACAGGCTATTGGCACCTGGCTGGATGAGCGGTTTGTACGGCCCTGAGCTGCCACTCCGGCTGTTCTGAGAGTTGGTGTTTTAGGGCCCGAATTAGCCCAGAGAATGCCGTAATTGCTCTTCCGAGCGGCGATAACGTCAACGGCGCGGGACGTTCTAAAATATTGTTTTTGATAAACTTTCCTGGCGGCTACGGTTGAGCCGTTCTGTCGCAGCAAATTATATGCACCGCAGCATAGCCATGGGATGTACACTGGGGCCTCGAACAAAAAGAGGCACCACTACATGTTCAACAATCTGAGCAAGATTGAAGAGGCCATGGCAAACGCTGAGACCCATGCTGAATGGGCGGAGGCGGCGTTGGACCATGATGACAAAACCGGCATGGACCGGTGGAAGCGGATGGATCAGACGCGTCTTTATGACCATGTGGAGATCCGCTCACGCCTCGACCGTCTGCGCGAGCTGCGCGCGCGCCACGATGACGTCGGGCTGCTGTTTGCGCTCAACGAAGGCATTCACGGCAATATGGGCGGCATGGGCAAAGGGGTGCTTTATACCCGTGCCAAGTTTGGAACCAAAAAGCTGATCAACGACTATGTGAATGAAATCACATCGGCGCTCGACCATATCGCTGCTCTTGATACGGATGAAATTTCTCTAGAAGACAAGATCGACTTCTTCCGTCGCGCCAGCCACTGCTTTGGCCGTACAGCGCTCATGCTGTCCGGCGGCGGTATTCTCGGCAACTACCACATGGGGGTAGTCAAGGCGCTGATTGAGCATGACCTGCTGCCGACGGTGATTTCCGGCTCAAGTGCGGGCTCCATTGTGGCGGCTGTCATTGGTACCAATAGCAACACTCAGCTCAAGCGGCTCATTGCAGACCCCGCTCTGGAACTTGAAGCCCGCCGCGAAGCCAGTTGGTTTGACCGGGCTTTGTGGGGCCGCCACCCACAACTTGATATTCACGAAGTGGAAGAGATGATTGCGCGGCTGGTGCCGGACCTCACGTTTCAGGAAGCGTTCGAGAAGACCGGTCGCCACATCAATGTGTCCGTGGCCCCGGCAGAGATGCACCAGACATCGCGTCTGCTGAACGCCATCACGTCACCCAATGTCTATGTGCGTAAGGCCATTTTGGCATCGAGCGCGGTCCCGGGCGTCTTCCCGCCCGTGATGCTCGAAGCCAAAACCGTGGCTGGTGAACGCATTCCCTATCTTCCGACGCGCAAATGGGTGGACGGGTCGGTGCATGATGACCTGCCGGCTAAACGACTGATGCGTCTATACGGGGTCAACCATTTCGTCGTGTCCATGGTCAACCCACTGGTCATCCCGTGGCTGCGCGACCCAACAACGGAACGAGGCTTCTCCGCAATGATTGCCCAGCAGGCGGAACGCTGGGTCAAAGAGATCATTCGCGGAAGTGTGTCGGTTACTCAGACATTCACGCGCAAGAATCCAAGAATCAATTTCATCCTGTCCATGTTCTCGGCAATTGCGACGCAGACTTATACCGGTGACATCAACATTATTCCCGCAGCGCGGCTATTTGATCCGCGCACGCTGCTGTCGCATCCGACACAGGAAGAGGTGATGTCGTTTGTTGAAGAAGGCGAGCGCGCCACGTGGCCAAAAATCGAAATGATCCGTATCTGCACAAAGATCAGCAGTACCCTTGACCGCATTCTCGCAGACTATGATGCAGTTGAGTTCGATCAGGCGCCCGAGAATTCTTCCGGCAAGGCTTCCGGCAAGGCGCCGCGTCCCAAGGCAGAGCGGAGTGCACGTTCCAGCACGCGTGCCCGTGCATCGGCGACTGGTCCGCGATCGGCCGCCGCCAAACCCAAGGCCAAAGCGGCTGCAAAAGCGCGTACCAGATCTGCAGCGCCGCGGACATCAGCTGCCTAGTATCAGTTTTCAGCCCAGTGGCTTTGCAACCGGCATGCCCGCATCCTCAATGTCATCCTGGGTTTCGCGAAAGAACGCGCGATACTTGGTGAAGGGTATTCGCGGGAAAGCGTGATGCACGCCGTGGTAGTTTTGCTGCACATACGCCCAGGTCACTAAAGTATCGAGCCAGCGGGGAAACACAAACACGCGCGTGTTCTCAAACCGGGCCCGGGCCTCGTGCGGTGTGTGCACCAAATAGTCAAACAGCAGCCCTAGCGTCATGGCGGCGAGCATTGCTGGTATGAAATACCCAAACAGCGCCAGCTTCCAATCTACAAAGATAGCGACGGCAATCAGGACGACCGTCGAGATTGTCGTATCGCGCAGGCCCACCCAGTAAGCGCGGCGCATGCGTTTGTCGTCCCAATGGCACCGGCAGAACAGGAAGTACCCATTGAAGATCGTCATGCTGCGGAACATCGTCATCAGCCAGTTTGATCCCTTCACCCAGTGGTCCGGGTCATGCTCCGGGTCATTGGTATTGCGGTGATGGGTGAGATGGATGGTGCGGTGCATCTCATAAGAGTGTGACAGGAAGAATGCGGATAGAGTGCCGACGGCGCGGTTGATCCACACCAGGTCCTGGCGGTTGCCGGTAATGTTCTGGTGCACCGCCTCATGCAGGGCTGTATAGCTGAGATAGACGCTCACATAGACAGTGGTGGCAACGGCCCACAGGGGTATCCCGCCCAGCGCACCAAGGGTCATTGCCGTGATAATGACGGCAGCTGAGCCAAGCGACAGGGTAATGGTTTGCCAGACGACCCCGCCGATCATGGCGTGGGCGGTTGTCGCCATTGTATCGCTGTGCGGTTTGAGTTCCGGGAGCATCCTCATCCTCCGATCCAACGAGATGTAACCGAAATATAGACCGATTTAAGGGCCTGGCCGGGGAATATTTGTTGCGCCGCGGTAAGCGTTGACAGGCGCAACGGCAATTCGCCTTCGACCCGGCCAGGCGTGACCGCTGAATAGCTGTCATTCGGTCAATCGGCCCGCGCAGATTTGCCGGGCCTTGTGGAGACCGGTAAGGATGGGGTGACAAAATTCACCCAAAAAATCTACAGGGAGATCAGGGATGGCTGATGCAATTGAGGCGCCTCGTTTTTCGTCCGACCTCAGCGGACGTGTGGCACTGGTGACGGGCACCACCTCAGGGCTGGGCAAGCGCTTTGCCCATGTGCTGGCACAAAGCGGTGCCAAGGTCATTCTGACAGGACGGCGGGTGGAGCGTCTTGAGGAGGTCAAGGCGCAGATTGAAAGTCTTGGTGGAGACGCCATCGCGCTGCCGCTAGATATGACGGATGCGGACAATATCAAGCAGGTGGTGGCCGATGCCGAGGCCGCGTTCGGCACTGTAGATATCCTGATCAACAATGCCGGCGTTCCGGATGCCCAGCGCGCCCACAAGATGGAGGTCGACCTCATCGACCGGGTCATCGATACGAACTTGCGTGGTCCCTACATTCTTGCCGCCGAAGTCGCCAAGCGGCTGATTGCAGCTGAGAAGCCCGGCCGCATCGTTAACATCGCGTCCGTCGCGGCGTATCGCTATGACGGCAACGGTGCAGCGCTCTACTCTATTACCAAGCGCGCCATTGCGCGCATGTCAGAGGCTCTTGCGGTTGAGTGGGCGCGCTACAACATCAATGTGAACGGGATCGCGCCGGGGGCGTTCATGACCGAGATGCTGGAAGGCATGCTTGAGCGCATGGGCGATTTCTCAAAGCACTTTCCGCGCAAGCGCATCTGCACTGCTGAGCAGATGGATTCAACATTGCTGTTTCTGTTGTCGCCTTCTTCTGAATGCGTCACGGGCACAGTCATTATCGTCGATGACGGCCAGGGCGGCCGCTAGGGAGTACGTCAGATGACAGCAATCAATCAGGACCAGAAGGAATTCTGGAATGGCGCGGGTGGGTCCAGCTGGGTCTCCGGCCAGGAGGAGATGGACCGGTTCCTGTCTCCGTTTACCGAGCAGCTCATGAAGCACGCCGTCCCGGTGACGGGCGAGCGGGTGCTGGATATCGGCTGTGGCACCGGTGATACGTCGCTGCTTGCGGCCAAGGACGTTGGTGCGTCCGGCAGTGTGCATGGTGTGGACATCTCCGAGCCAATGCTGGACCTGGCCAGGACACGTGCAAGCAATGCTGGCGCGGCGCAGGCGACATTCGCTCTGGCTGATGCCCAGAGCGAGGCACTCGGCGACGCGGCTGATCTTGTGATCTCCCGCTTCGGCGTGATGTTCTTTGAAGAACCGGTCACCGCGTTCCAGAACATTCATGCCCATGCCAAACCCGGCGGGCGCATGGTGTTTGTGTGCTGGCAGCCGGTGCGTGAAAACGAGTGGGTGCATATCGGCCTGGGCATTGCAAAGAACCACGTCGAATTTCCGCCGCCGCCGGACCCCCACGCACCCGGCCCGTTTGCCTTTGCCGACATTGACCGCACGCTCGGCATTCTGGGCGATGCCGGATGGACAACCGCCTCAGCTGAACCGTTCTCTGCCAAGCTCAACCAGGGCAGCTCCCCACGCGCAGGGGCTGAAAGCCTGATGCTGCGCGGCCCGATTTCGCGGGTGATGATGGATAGGACGGATGCTGAGAAGGAAGCCGTCCTGTCCGATCTTGCTGACGCCATGGAAAGCAAAGTAGTGGACGAGAAGGTCATGCTGGGTGCCGGCGTCTGGATCGTCTCCGCTACGGCCTGACTTTTCCAGCTCATGACACATCCAACGCGGGCCGGGTGAGGCGACGTGGCGCAGGGCCGGTGGTTTCCCAGCGCCGCTTCTCGCGCCATGCTTGGTGGACATGAACAGTGACCATCCCATTCGTCCAGAGCCGCGCACCCGCCTGCGTACAGCCGAAGAGCGCCGCAAGGACATTCAGGCGAATGCTGCTGCGCGGGGCATCGACGACGCCTTCATCGATGAGCTTGTCGAGAGGTTCTATGGGCGCATCCGGCAGCACGCGACGCTGGGGCCGATCTTCAATCAGGCGATCGGCGACAACTGGCCGCCGCATCTGGCAACCATGAAAAAATTCTGGGCGTCAGTCGCCATGAATATGGGGACCTATTCCGGGAAGCCGGTTCCTGCGCACAAGAAGCACACGACCATAGAGCGGAAGCACTTCGCCATCTGGCTTGGTCTGTTTAGGCAGACTCTTGAGGACATGTCCCCGTCGGCGCTTACCGTGGCCTATTTCATGGAGCGCGCCGAGCGGATTGCCCAAAGCCTGCAACTTGCACTCTTTGGTATTCCGGGACTTGAACCGGCCGGTACGACGCCGGAGCGCTAAAGCCCGCCCAGGTCGCAGCCGCGTTCTTCCAGAAGGGGTTTCATTTCCCGGTAGGCGGGCATGTTCTTGTGCAGCGGGATCGACGGGTGCAGGTGGTGGATGATGTGGTACTCCATCCCCATCGCCAGAATGTTTCCGAACCGGTATTTGAAAGCGCGGGTGTCCTTGTAGCGACCGGTCATCTCGCCGGGATGATGCGGAGCCCAGCTCAGCAGCAGTGCGATGTAAGTCAGGCCTATATGCCGGGGCAGCCACCACAGCAGAAGGGCTTCCAGCGCAAAGCCGCTCCAGGCAAGGGCGGTAAGGACGCCCCAGAAGGTCAGATTCATCGCAAGCGCCTCAAGGCGCGCCTTGGCAGCTGCTTCACCGCCGATCCGGTCGAGGGCCGCCGCATAGGCGGCGTTCTGGCCGGCGCCTTTGCGGGATATCCGGGACCGCACGGAGGTTGCGATTGCATCCCACCAGCCGTCGGCTGTGACACCATAATCCGGGTCCAGTTCCGGGTTGTTGGTATGGGCGTGATGCTCAAGGTGAGTGAGCCGCGCTGTGCGGTAGGGCAGCACCAGGGGAATGGTGGACACATACCCAACCAGTTCATTGAGCCAGCGCAGCGATGTGTTGGGCCGCGCAATGTTGTTGTGCTGCGCTTCGTGAGACGGCAGGTAACAAATTGTGACGCACAGCGTGGAGAGAACAAATCCTGCCCACAGCGGAAGTGTGCCGGTCATCACCAGCGGCCACAAAGACAGCCAGACGACGAGGTTACCGAGCCCCCAAACGACAATGCGCCAGGGTGTGCCGCCTGTGTATTTCTTGGCGATCTCGAATTCCAGTTTGCGCAGTTCGGCGTCGCGCTCGCGCGTGAGTGTTGCGGTGCTCATATCCAGCTCCCCCGGACAAGCGCGTAGGTGCCCCAGCCAAGACCTATGACGAGCCCGACGACTATCGGCGCCAGACCGAAAGGCTCGGTGATCCCGGCGGTGGTCATGAGCTCTGCCAGGACAGGTGCCATGAAGCCAAGGCCGAACAGAACGGGGCCGATGGAAAACAGGAATTTCAGGGTACTGAAGAATGCGGTGCTCATGCGTCCCCTCCTTGTGGTGATGCCATTTTGCTGTGCGGCGCGATGACGATGTCGATCACCTCGCGGCCGATGTCGGCCGGGTTGCGGCCTTGGACAATGCGCTTGTCGTGGGTGTCGGTAAGGATCTGAGCGATCCCCTGTGCGGCTGCAGTTGAGAACAGGACGGCGAGTTCCGGGTCATGACCGGGCGACCCGCCTGCCGCCTGGGCCGCGCGTCCTCCTACCAGAAG
>JBHJJF010000163.1:0-24546 GCA_050042885.1 Candidatus Phaeomarinibacter sp. | reverse complement strand
AGGCGATTGCGCCGCTCCGCCAGGGCATCGGGAGCCTCAACAAGGAAGGCCGCCAGCGTCTGCTGGATGCGATTGGCCCGGTGAATGAAAACTTCCCCCGGCTGATCACCCGCCTGTTTGGCGGCGGCACGGCGCATCTGGAGCTTGTTGAATCGGATGATCCGCTGGAGGCAGGCCTCGAAATCTTCGCGCGGCCGCCGGGCAAGCGTCTCACCACGTTGTCCCTGCTGTCGGGCGGGGAGCAGGCGCTGACAGCCATGTCATTGATCTTCGCGGTGTTCCTGACGAACCCGTCGCCAATCTGCGTGCTCGACGAAGTGGACGCCCCGCTCGACGATGCCAATGTGGAACGGTTCTGCAAGCTGCTGAATGACATGCGCGGCGAGACAGACACCCGCTTCTTGGTCATCACCCACCACCCCTACACCATGTCGCACATGGACCGCCTGTTCGGCGTCACCATGGCTGAGCCGGGTGTGAGTCAGCTCGTTTCTGTTGATCTGGCTGGTGCAGAGGCCATTCGCGACACGGCATAGTGCTGGCCGGCCAAATTCATGCTGGACGGAACCTCTTAAAGCCTGCCACGCTCGCCCGACGAGGGAGGGCGATATGGCCAAAGAGAAAAAATCTGACGATGTATATGTTGACCTGCCCAAGGGGCTCGCACGCGAGCAGATCATGGCGGCGGTTGAACGTGCAGCTGAAGCTGCCGGCATGTACATCTCTCACATCGGCAGCTACTCGCGGAAGAAATACCCAGGCTCGGTGCACTGGCACTTTAAACGCGATTCCAATGAGCGTGGACTGATCGACGCGACCTATTGGGACGTAAAAGAACTGCTGTGGCTGATGATCCGCCACAGTGAGCCTGAGTGGGTGCACAGAAATGCGCCCAGGCGGAAATGCGCGCTGAACAGGGAGTTTGCCGCCCTGGCCGGCTAGGCCCAAAACCAACAACGAGGGGGCAAAATGCCATCCATCGAAATGATCAAAGTCATCAACAGCCCGGCGCAGCGTGTGTTCGAAACAGTCGCGCATCTGGGCGAATTTGCACAGGCGGTCCCCACCATCACGACTGCAGAGTGCCTGACGGACCAGGAGACGGGTGCCGGAAGCCAGTGGCGCATCTATCGGGATATCGGCGGCAGGGAACGATCAACCGTATTCGAGGTGCTTGAATATGAGCCGGCCGAATGGGTACGCATCGTGTCCGAGGCTGGTGGCGCGACATGGGACGCGGGTTTCGAAGTCGCAGCAAAGGGCAAAGGCAAGAGCGGCTCCGAGCTCATCTGGACGCTGGATGCGACCCCAAACTCGCTAAAAGCGCGTGTCGGTCTGCCGCTGCTGATGGGCACGATTGAAAAGGCGCTGGCGCCTGACCTCGATGCGGTGAAGCGTTACTGCGAATCTGCCACCTGAGAGACTCAGGCAAAGCCAAACCGCTACCCATTGCTGCATCGCGAAAGAATTGCGTAAAGAAGCTGCCTGCGACTCTTTGGCCATCTCATTTTTTATCAATAAAATCAACGAGTTATAACGCTATCCACCTTGCTTGACAGGGGGTATGGGCGAAACTATGGTGCGCGCGACTTCAAGCCCGATTGCGGTGCGTTTTACCCAGTGTGGCGGGAAATCCCTTTGCTCATTCGAGCGGTTTCGGGGTGCCTTTGGCTCCTCACAACGGTCAAGGCAGGTCATCAAGGCAATTTTCTCAAGGAATTGAGCAGCTTAGGCGTAATGCCAGGGCGGCTACATACCTTGCGGGGAATTGGAACGGCGGCGCGAGACGATCATTTTGATCGCAGGACATGCGGCCCTTGCAGGACAGGCAGACCGATGACCGACCCAGATGAGACCCGAGAGGATTTCGATCGCCGCCTGAACGAAGCGCGCAAGCGTCGGGAGACAACCGGGCCGGGTAACCGGCAGACGGCTTTCGGCCAGGCCTTTCGCCTCTCCTCGGAGATGGTTGCGGGGGTGCTGGTCGGTGGGTTTATCGGTTGGTGGTTGGACTACTGGTTGGGGACGGCGCCCTGGCTCTTGTTGCTGTTTTTCTTTCTGGGCGTCGCTGCGGGCATCTTAAACGCGGTTCGGGCGGCCAACGAGATGAACAAGCGGGCGAACGAAGAATAAGCCGCGACCTATCGCGGGCAATGTGGGTGTAAGAGGCAAATATGGCTGCTCCAGCTGAACAGGGTGCGTTTCCAGTAGATCACATGCACCAGTATGAGATCGTCCGGCTGCTGCCGATCGAGTTTCTCGGGTTTGATGCGTCTTTCACCAACTCCGCCATGTGGATGGTTGCAGCTGTTACCGCCATCTCTGTCTTCATGATCATGTCCGTCTCCTCCCGCGCGCTGGTTCCCGGCCGCTGGCAGTCGATGGCGGAACTTTCATATGAGTTTGTGGCGAACATGCTGCGGCAGAACACGGGCAATGAAGGTCAGCCCTTCTTTCCGTTTATCTTCTCGCTCTTCATGTTCATCCTCTTTGCCAACATGTTCGGTCTTTTTCCCTACTCCTTCACGGTGACGAGCCACATCGCGGTGACCTTCGCCATGGCGATTGTCGTTATCGGCGGCATCACGCTTCTGGGCCTGTTCAAGCACGGGCTTGGCTGGTTCAAGCTGTTCGTGCCCTCCGGTGTGCCGGTCGTGCTGCTACCGCTGATCACCATCATCGAAATGATTTCCTATCTCACCCGGCCCCTGAGCCTTTCGGTGCGTCTGTTCGCCAACATGCTGGCGGGTCACACCATGCTCAAAGTGTTTGCCGGGTTTGCCATCATGCTCGGCGCCTGGGGCGGCTGGGCACCCTTTGCCTTCATGGTTGCGTTCACGGGGCTGGAAGTGCTGGTTGCCTTCCTTCAGGCCTATGTGTTCGCCATCCTGACCTGCATTTACCTCAACGACGCACTACACGTTCACCACTAATCAGTTTGACTTGAGCCGTCTCGCAAACAAGCGGGCCGGCAACACTTCTAAGGAGACTTCGACATGGAAGCGGAAGCCGCGAAATACATTGGTGCCGGTATTGCCTGCATCGCCCTTGCTGGTGCCGGCCTTGGTATCGGTAACATCTTCGGCAACTACCTCGCAGGCGCTCTGCGCAACCCGGCGGCAGCCCAGGGCCAGTTCCCGAACCTGCTGCTCGGCTTTGCTCTTGCAGAAGCAACGGGCCTTTTCGGCCTCGTCGTCGCCATGATGCTGCTCTTCGTCGTTTAAGTCCGCTTCAAAAGTAGACTTAGCGAAGATCAGTAGACGGAAAGGTTGAAGAGCATGGCGGATACGTCCATGACCGACGGCTATCACACCCCAATCGTTGTTGCGCAGGCCGCAACGGACGAGACGAGTGTGCTGGTGATCGGCGAACAGGCGGAAGCTGAACTGGGCATTGCGCAGGATGATGCGCATTCCGGCGGTATGCCGCAGCTCGACTTTTCCACCTACGCGCCGCAGCTCATCTGGCTGGCGATCACGTTTGGCGTTCTCTATCTCCTGATGTCCCGCGTGGCGCTGCCCCGCGTGGCTCAGGCGCTGGAGGCGCGGCGTGACCGGATCGCCAATGATCTGGACCAGGCGGCTCAGCTCAAATCGGAAACAGACGCAGCCATTGAAGGCTATGAGACAGCGCTGGCGGATGCTCGCGCCAAGGCTCACCAGATTGCGTCTGAAACCCGCGACGAGCTGGGCAAGGAAACCGATGCCCTGCGCGACAAGCTGGAAGCGGAACTGGACCAGAAGCTGGAAGCAGCCGAAGCCCGGATCACCGCAACCAAGACAGAAGCCATGGGTAATGTTCGCGGTATTGCCACGGACGTTACCGAGGCGGTTGTTGCGCAATTGGGTGTAACCGGTGTTGACGCAGCCAAGGTCGCGCAAGCGGTCGATGCTGAATTGAACCGATAGGAGCGAGTGACATGTTTTCACTTCTGACAGACAGCACGTTCCTGACCGGCCTCTCCTTTGTGTGCTTTGTTGGCATGCTGCTGTATTTCGGCGTGTGGGGTCAGATCACCAAGGCGCTGGATGCCCGCGCTGAAGGCATCAAGACCGAGCTGGAAGCAGCCCGCAAGCTGCGTGAAGAAGCGCAGGCTTTGTTAGCGCAGTATCAGCGCAAGCAGCGTGATGCCGAGGAAGAAGCTCAGGAAATCGTGTCCCAGGCCCGCCACGAAGCGGAACGTCTGGCTGCTGAAACCAAGCAAAAGCTTGATGAGCAGGTCACACGCCGCACAGCTCTTGCCGAGCAGAAGATCGCCATGGCGGAAGCACAGGCCGCCAAGGAAGTGCGTGATGCTGCCACGGAAGTTGCAGTTGCCGCTGCTGCCAAGGTACTGGCCGAGACAAGTGACGATGCCCGTCAAGATGCTCTGATCAATCAGAGCCTTGATCAGGTGCGCCAACGGCTGGTCTGAGCATTCAATAAATCACTCGAAAAGCCCTGCCCTCGCCGGCGGGGCTTTTTTGTTGATTGGTCAGATAGGCCACTCAGGACTTGGCGGAAGCACCTCGAGATCAGGCCAGCTGCGTTTCCAGCGCGCCGCCTTTTCCTCATAGGTATGCACTGGCCCGAGTGCCTTTGGATTGGGCCGCAGAATGCGAGCCTGCAGGTCTTCAAAACCAAAGGGTGCATGCACCCGAATGCCGCCATCCAGATCCGGTCCCACGCCGAGCGTGTGACAGCATCCCAAGAATCGATCAATTCCGTCGCGCGATGACTTCAGCGGGGCATAGCCTTCAAACCCGAAGTGTTGCGGGAACCAGAGATGTACCCGTGCCTGATTGCGAACTTCTATCTCAGCGTCTAGATCTTTGAATGCTCGCGCACACTGTTGAATGACGGCATCCTCAGCCGCCCAGCTCAGATCCGCATCGTCAAAGTAGAAGACGTCGTAATCCTTGATTCCGCGTGTCGGCAGATGGCCATCCTCCATGTTCCAGATGGTCTGCGGCAGGGAGCTGGACACAATCCATGTGTCTGGCAAACCGACATCCGGCAAGCGTGCGAGGATGGTATCGATTATCGGGTTCTGGCGGACCAAAGCGATGAATTCGGCGTGAGTCATTTTCAGACCCTACGCCGATTCGCTTTTGTTGCGCCCTGCCGTGTCCACGGGCTTGACCCGGGTCTACTCGCGCCGGCAACTCGGCAAGGAAAGCGAAGACTGCACGGCGGAAGCGCTACGCACATTCACGATCAATTCGGCAAGTGGCCAGGAGAGTGGACCCCGGGTCAAGCCCGGGGATGCGGAAAAGGGAGGGCCCAAACCCCGCCTTTCCCTCCATCCCTCTGGCTTGACCAGATGGTCTCCCGCAACAGCCTGTGCGAATTACTCCGCAGCCCGGGCCGGCGCCGGAGGTGTCCAGCGGAGTACCGGTTTACGGGCCGCGGTTGTTTCATCAAGGCGGCGGCGCGGGGTCAGTTCCGGCGCGTTTTCAAACCGTGCCTTATCGCCGGCCTTCGCGGACTTCGCGAGGTCTGCCATGCAGGCGATGAACTCGTCCAGCGTTTCCTTGGACTCGGTCTCCGTCGGCTCGATCAACATGGCGCCGTGCACCACCAGTGGGAAATAGACCGTCATCGGATGATAGCCCTCGTCGATCATCGCCTTGGCGAAGTCGAGCGTTTCAACGCCGGTCCCCTTGAGGAACCGGTCATCGAACAGGGCTTCGTGCATGCACGGGCCCTCAAAGCTCGCCGTCATGACATCCTTCAAGGAGGCCAACACATAGTTGGCGTTGAGCACGGCGTCTTCCGCCACCTGCCGCAGACCATCGGAGCCGTGGCTCATCATGTAAGACAGCGCGCGAACGCACATGCCCATCTGGCCATGGAAAGCGACCATGCGGCCAAAGGGGTCCGCATCTGATGACTGCTCATCTTCCACAAGCTTCAACTCACCGCCGGTGCTGGTGACGTATGGCAGCGGTGCAAAGGGTGCCAGTGCGTCCGAAAGGACCACCGGGCCGGCACCGGGACCACCACCACCATGGGGCGTGGAGAACGTCTTGTGCAGGTTTATGTGCATGGCGTCGACACCGAGATCACCGGGCTTCACGCGGCCGACAATGGCGTTGAAGTTGGCGCCGTCGCAGTAGAAGTAGCCGCCGTGCTCATGCACCGCGTCCGCGATCTTGCGGATATCACGCTCGAACAGGCCGCAGGTATTGGGGTTGGTGAGCATGATGCCTGCGACATCCGGGCCGAGCTTGGCTTCAAAGGCTGCGAGATCCACGCGGCCGTCTTCGGTCGCCGGAATGGCATCCACAGTAAATCCGCAGGCCGCAGCTGTTGCGGGGTTCGTGCCGTGAGCGCTTTCTGGCACCAGTACACGCGTGCGGGTATCTGCTTCGCCACGCGCCTCAAGAGCCGCGCGGATGGCCATGAGGCCGCATAGCTCGCCATGGGCACCCGCCTTAGGCGACATCGCGACGGCGGGCATGCCGGTCAGTTCCATCAACCATCGAGCCAACTCGCTCATCAATTCAAGCGCGCCGGGGACAGTAGAGGTCGGCTGAAGCGGATGGACGTCCGAGAAGCCGGGTAGCCGCGCCATCTTTTCGTTGAGGCGCGGGGTGTGCTTCATGGTGCACGAGCCCAGCGGATAGAACCCTGCATCAATGGCGTAGTTCTTCTGCGACAGGCGCACGAAGTGGCGCATAACTTCCGGTTCGGAGAGACCCGGAAGGCCGACGCCCCCCTGGCGGTCCATGCCACCAAGACGCGATGCCACGCCGTCCGGGGCGGGCAGGTCGACGCCGCAGGCAGCCTCGCGGCCACGTTCAAAGATCAGTAGTTCTTCATGGTCCAGACCGCGATGGCCTGTGAATGTTGTCTTCGTGCTCATGACAGCACCTCCGTCAGCGCTGCCGCATAGGCGGCACGATCCTGATCCGTGTTCACTTCCGTTGCCGCTACGACGATGAGGTCGCTGACGGCATCATTGCCCGGCATCAGACGCGAGGCCGGGACGCCACCAAGGACCCCCTTGTCGGCCAGCGCCTCGATGACAGCCGCAGCCGGTTTGGATGTGCGGATGGTGAACTCGTTGAAGAAGGCCGGGGTAAGCAGCTCAACACCGGGCAGCTTTTCAAGAGCGCCCGCAAGCTTGCACGCACTTTCATGGTTCAGCGCTGCCAGACGGGTAAATCCCTGTTCGCCCAGCAACGCCAGGTGAATGGTGAAGGCAAGGCAACACAGGCCGGAATTTGTACAGATATTACTCGTCGCCTTTTCGCGGCGGATGTGCTGTTCACGGGTGGAGAGCGTCAACACGTAGCCGCGCTTGCCATCTGCATCTACCGTTTCACCGGCAAGCCGGCCTGGCATCTGACGCACATATTTTTGACGCGTGGCGAAGAGCCCCACATAAGGCCCGCCATAGTTCAGCGCGTTACCTATGGACTGGCCTTCAGCAACCACGATGTCGGCTCCCATATCCCCCGGCGTGCGCAGGGCACCCATGGAGACGATTTCAGGAATGGCGACAATCAGAAGTGCCCCTTCCGCATGGGCTGCTGAGGCAATGGCAGAGAGATCCGCAACACGGCCAAAGAAGTCCGGATACTGAACGACAACACAGGACGTGTCGCCATCTATCCGCGATGCAATGTCTTCTCCGCCCGACACATCAGCGTCCAGCGCAACAACCGCATCGCCAGCAAATTTCGATGTTGTTTCGATCACGGCGCGGTAGTGCGGATGCAGGTTGCCAGACAGCACCGCCTTGTTGCGGCGGGTGACGCGGTGCGCCATCTGGACGGCCTCACCACATGCTGTAGAGCCGTCATACATGGACGCATTGGCCACATCCATGCCAGTGAGAAGGGCAACTTGTGTCTGGAATTCAAACAGGTATTGCAGGGTGCCCTGGCTGATTTCCGGCTGATACGGCGTATAGGACGTAAGGAATTCGGAGCGCTGGATCAGGTGGTCCACTGTGGCCGGCACATGGTGCTTGTAGGCTCCCGCCCCCACAAAGAACGGGACGGAGCCTGCGGCCGTGTTTTTGCTCGCCATGGCGGACAGGGCACGCTCGACTTCAAGCTCGCCTTGATGTGGCGGCAGATCAAAAGCGTTTTCGATGCGCGCGCTTTCGGGCACATCCACAAACAGGTCATCAATGGACTTGGCGCCGATGACACCGAGCATCTGCTGTCGATCATCAGGCGTGAGAGGCAAATAGCGCATCAGTCAAGCTCCGCCAAAAAAGTTTTGTACTCGTCTTCGGACATCAGTTTTTCGAGTTCGGCAGCGTCGGACAGTTTGAGTTTTACGAACCAGCCGGCGCCCGCTGCGTCGTCGTTGACGCCGTTGGGAGCATCCGCAAGGGCCTCGTTGACCTCAACCACCTCGCCTGAAATCGGCGCGTAGACTTCGGATGCTGCCTTCACAGATTCAACCACCGCTGCCTCATCCCCGGCCCCGACGCTTTTGCCGATGTCCGGAAGCTCCACATAGACCACGTCGCCAAGCTGTTCCTGGGCGTAATCGGTGATGCCCACCGTGGCGGTGTCGCCTTCTACGCGCACCCATTCATGGTCCTTGGTGTATTTCGTGTCAGCCATTTGAGATTTTCCTGTGCGGTGAATGGGTGAAGCTATTTTGCGTAGCGATGAGGGGCAAAAGGCAGCTTGGCCACCTTTGCAGCGCGCGGCTTGCCGCGCACAATCAGATCCAGTTCAGTGCCTGCCTTGGCGTGTTCGCGGGCCACATAGCCCATGGCCACGGGGCCATCCGCCGTTGGACCAAAGCCGCCAGATGTGATTTCGCCAATGGTTGAGCCGCCGGTCTGAATTTCCGTGTGGCCGCGGGCGGGCGCCTTGCCATCCGGCAAGATACCCACGCGCTTGCGACCCGTGCCGTCAGCAAGTTCCTTCAAGATACGGTCCGCACCCGGAAAGTCTCCGGCCTCGCGGCGATGCTTGGGAATGGTCCAGGCAATCGAGGCTTCGATCGGGGAGGTTGTTTCGTCAATGTCATTGCCATAGAGACAAAGGCCCGCTTCGAGCCTCAGGCTGTCGCGCGCGCCAAGGCCGATCGGCTCGACGTCATCATGGGCAAGAAGAGTGCGAACGAACTTCTCTGCGTCTTCAGGGGCAACGGAGACTTCGACACCATCCTCGCCTGTGTAGCCCGATCGGCTAACATGGATGTCCATGCCATCAAAAACGGCGTGCGTGGCAGTCATGAACACGAGTTTGGCTGCAGCAGGGCAGTGTCTGGCGAAGACCTCCACAGCGCTGGGACCCTGAAGGGCGACCAAAGCTTGGGTGTCGAGCGTCTCAAGGGTCACATCTTCCGGTAATGCCTTGCGGATATGGGGGAAGTCGACGGCCTTGCGGGATGCATTGACCACGAGGAACAAATGCCCCTCGCGGGCCGGGTCCAGCGGACGGGTCACCATGAGGTCGTCGATGATGCCGCCTTCATCATTGAGTAGAATGGTGTAGCGCTGCTGACCAGGCGCGAGGCCCACAATGTCGCCGGGGGCCAGCGCCTCAAATGCTTTGGCTGTCGTCTCATGATCCGGGCCAACAAGATAGGCCTGGCCCATATGCGACACATCAAACAGACCTGCCTTGGCGCGGGTGTGCAGATGTTCGCCGAGCACGCCGAGGGGGTATTGCACCGGCATGTCATAGCCGGCGAAGGGCACCATCTTGGCGCCCAGTTCCACATGCAATGCATGAAGGGCCGTTTTTTCGAGTGTCTCGTGTGCGCCGTCAGCCACTTGGGTTTTGCTTTCGCCAGAGTCGAAGGTCCGCCTCCCGCCCAAGCTGTGTCACAGCCCGTGCGGCAAGCGCCCCCTCTGTCGAAAACCTGAGAGATTCACCCTGCCTGAAGCAGATCATTCTTTCCCAATTGGGACAAATGAGGCCTCGGTGGTGGGCTTACTCCTTCGGTGAGCAGTCGGGACAAACCCAGCTGCTGCTTTCCAGAGTGTCATCCCCACGCGGTCCCTGGTGCCTGAGAGTTTCCGGGGCGGTTGCTCCTTCGGCGCCGATGGCCTGCGTCACTTACTCAAGGAGTGCCGCAAGCCGTCAGTCTCTCCCGCGCGGGTTAAGCTGACGGACGCGATGATAGGTGCAGTGCGGAAAGAGTCAATCGACGCAATAGAAGGTGGCTCATTGAGATACCGGTTCTTGCGTCAGTGTGGCACGACCGTCGCTTGGACGCGGCCCAAACAAGGCCCCTAAAACCGCAGTCGGCTGCGGTTTTCCTGGACTTGCTCTGGCGTTAGCTGAAATCCCAGAACGATGTCGTAAATGACGCCGTTATCGTCGCCGACGTCAAATTCGAGGCCTTCAAAGGTCCGGGTGTAAACGGTGGTGCGCTGCCCTACCTCAAATTCGACTTCCGCCTCGAAAGTGGTTTTCTGAAGGACCGCTTCGCCGTTGCGGGTCACCGCTACGAAAACCGTAGCTGTGACCACGCGCCGGTCTGCCGCCGGGCCGACACTGACGCCCATGCTCAGGGCATAGTCCACATCGATCGTTGTGCCGCTGTAGCTGCAGTCTGCGACGGCGTCCAACAATTCCCAGCGGTAGGCGACATCCGTGATATCACGTCCGCCACCGGCGCGGTACTCTGTCATTTCTGCCGCATCCGACAGAACACCTGCATTCGGGCATCCACGCGCAATTGTTTGCTCGCGGGTTTCGCCGGACCACCAGCCGCACCCGGCAGTGACCAAAGCTGCCGCCACGACCAATCCAGACCGCATACTCCGCCGTATGAAAGGTAGGAATGCGGGCGATAAGCTCATGTTCTTTTTGGGGTATCGAGAGTCGGCCATGCGTCGATTCGATACCTTGACTTGGGGACCCGAGTGCCTCACTTACGCCGCAGGGTATATGGACGATGTTCAAAGGGACCTCCTGTGACGGCGGGTGGCGCAGAGTAGCCAAGCGCCCGTTAACCGGCAATAGAAAGACTTTCTGTGACTGAAGCAGCCGCTCAAGCTCCCCTGCTGTCGCTCCGCCTAGCGGCCCCACGCGGGTTTTGTGCCGGGGTTGATCGCGCCATCTTGATGGTAGAGCGGGCGATCGAGAAATATGGTGCACCCGTCTATGTACGCCATGAAATCGTTCACAACCGACATGTTGTGGAAGGCCTCGAAGCCCAGGGCGCTGTCTTTGTCGAAGAACTCAGTGAAATCGAAGATTCCAGCCGCCCGGTCATTTTTTCTGCCCACGGCGTCCCCAAGGCCGTACCGGCTGATGCTGAATCGCGCGGCATGTTCTATCTCGACGCCACCTGCCCGCTCGTTTCCAAGGTGCATGTTGAGGCCAACAGGCATTTTGACGAAGGCCGCCACATTCTGATGATCGGCCATGAGGGCCACCCGGAGGTGGAAGGCACCCTTGGCCAGTTGCCAGATGGGGCCATCACACTGGTTGAAACAGTCGAAGACGCGCAGCGTGTAACGCCACCGGAGCCCGACAAGCTGGCCTATGTGACACAGACAACGCTGTCGCTCGACGACACGGTTGAAATCGTGAACGCCCTTACCCGCCGCTTCCCGGCGATCCGAGGACCGCACAAGAACGATATCTGCTACGCCACCACCAACAGGCAGGCGGCTGTCAAAGCCATTGCTGAGGGATGCGACATGATGTTTGTCGTGGGCGCCCCCAATTCATCGAACTCGGTTCGGCTTGTTGAAGTTGCCGAGAAGGCCGGATGCCCAAAAGCGCAACTGGTTCAAAAATCGGGTGACGTGGACTGGACTGCTCTTGAGGCTGCTGTCGCTGACAAAATCGCCCCCTTCTGCATCGGGCTTACGGCCGGCGCATCGGCACCAGAATCACTTGTGCAAGGTTTGATCGACGAAGCCCGCAAGCGCTTTACGGTGCAGGTGGAAGAAGTCACGGTCTCGTCTGAAGACGTCATCTTCAAGCTGCCGCGGGCCCTCATAGCCTAACAGCACGGTCGCTAACAACGCCGGTTGCTTCGGCCCCGGCGGGGCTGATACCAAGGCGCATGGCGGTTTACACAGAAATTTCAGATGAAGAGCTGACGGAGTTCGTGGCGCTCTATGACATTGGCGAGCTGCAGTCGGCCAAGGGCATTGCGGAAGGCGTGGAGAATTCAAACTTTCTTCTGCACACGACGCAGTCTCCTTTCATTCTGACACTTTATGAAAAGCGGACTTCTGAGAGTGACTTGCCGTTCTTTCTTGGATTGATGGAACATCTGGCATCCCGCGGGCTCTCCTGCCCCGTCCCGGTTCACGCGCGAGACGGATCGGTCTTGCACCGACTGGCGGACCGTCCAGCCGCCATGGTGACGTTTCTTGAAGGCATGGATGTGAAACGCCCCAAGGCATCACATTGCGGCCAGGTCGGCATGGCATTGGCCCAGATGCACGAAGCCGGGGCGAATTTCTCTATGGCGCGCCCCAATGCCTTGTCCGTGGATGGATGGCAGGACCTGGCGGACCAGGCCGGCGGGCGGGCGGACAGCGTCAGCGAAGGGCTTGGCGCGTTGATTGCTGACGAGCTCGAATTAATAGCATCGCGGTGGCCGAGTGATCTGCCGCGCGGGGTCATTCATGCAGACTTGTTCCCCGACAATGTGTTTTTCATCGGAGGGGAGCTCTCCGGGCTCATCGACTTTTACTTCGCCTGTACGGATGCCTTCGCCTATGACATCGCAATCTGCCTCAATGCCTGGTGCTTTGAAGCGGATGACAGTTTCAACGTCACCAAGGGGCGGGCACTGCTTTCCGGCTACAACAAGGTACGTAGTCTGGAGGAAGAAGAGGCACAAGCGCTTCCGCTGCTGACGCGCGGCGCGGCTCTGCGTTTCCTGTTGACCCGGCTGGTGGACTGGCTCGATGGACCACAGGATGCGCTTGTCAAGCCGAATGACCCACGCGAGTATCTGAAACGATTGCGCTTTCACCAGCACGCAGTAAGCGCGGCAGACTATGGATATGGCGGATGACACGGGTTGATGTGTATACGGACGGTGCGTGCTCAGGGAACCCGGGCCCGGGCGGCTGGGGTGCCATCCTGACTTCTGGCGATAATGAGCGTGAGATTTCCGGCGGCGAAGCGGACACGACGAACAATCGCATGGAACTGATGGCCGCCATCATGGCACTGGAAACCATGAAGCGCGCGGTCGAGGTCCATCTGCACACGGACTCAACCTATGTGCGTGACGGCATCACCAAATGGATTCACGGCTGGAAGAAAAACGGCTGGCGGACGGCAGCCAAAAAACCTGTGAAGAACGCAGATCTGTGGCAGCGTCTCGAAGAGGCAGCATCGCGGCATACGGTCGAGTGGCACTGGGTCAAGGGCCATGCGGGCCATCCGCAGAATGAGCGCGCCGCTGAACTGGCGCGCGGCGGATTGGAAGCGTATCGATAGGCGGAGCGCCGTAACGCTCCGCCCAATCGTCATGGTGCTAAAGCTGACCCATCATGGTTTCGGCGCCGGATGCCTTGGCTTCGCCGGGATTGGCTTCCTGGTTGAGGCTCTTCACCACCCCATCTTCCACCAGCATGGAGTAGCGCAGCGAGCGGGTGCCCATACCGAAGCCGGAGCCGTCGAAGTCGAGCCCCATGGCCTTTGTCAGGTCGCCATTGCCGTCACCGACCATGGTGACCTTGCCTTCAGTTGCCTGTTGCTTGCCCCAGGCATCCATGACAAACGCGTCGTTGACCGAGAGACAGACAATCTCGTCCACGCCCTTGGCCTTGATCTCATCCGCATGCTGAATGAATCCCGGCAGATGCTGGTTGGAGCATGGCGGGGTGAAAGCACCGGGGAGGGCGAAGACGACGACCTTCTTGCCGCCGAAAATATCGCTTGTCGTCAGCGGCGTTGGGCCGTTTTCTGACATGACGGTGAGGGTTGCGTCCGGAATGCGATCGCCAACGCTTATGGCCATTTGAGGGCTCCCTGAGAACGGCACGTACAGTGCCTTAATGGATGGAACGTCTATTTCGAGCGGCATTAAAGCCCAGACGCAGGCCCTTTGGCCAGCTTAAGTGGACAGCTTAGTATGCGCTGCTGTCTCCGGCGGTGCGGGTGCCGTTGTGTGGCAGGAGAAGGTACTCGAACCGCTGGGCCCACCAGCCTCCCGGCTCTTGCCCCTTGTCAGCGACAGTGAATGCAAACTCAACCCCGCCCTCGAGGCCTGCATGATTACGCCGGGTTTTCACCGGGAACATAAAGGTCGCACGATTTCCGTCGATGGAGCGGTCAGGCGTGCCCAGATAGACGCGCCCGCCCCCCCCGGTCGGCTCCGCAATCAACAGAGGATCAACAAGGGCTGCCGGGGCGGCAATCGCGACCTCCAGGTGCATCTCGCCATCGCGCATCATGGGTTTCACGGCGTCCAGACGAGCATCATGATCTGATGGCACCCGCGCCTGCCATTGCGCCAAAATGTCAGCAAAGCGGCCAGGTGCACCGGGGGCCGCCGTAAATTCAAGCTCTGCGGTCGCCTCCACAGGAATGCACAACTCCTCGCAAGCGCCGTAGACCACATCCGCGATGAGCGTGATAGCGCCGCCGGAGGTCTTAGGTGTTACCGAAACTGGAAAGACCACCTGGTTCTCATATCCAAAGCTGATGTCGCCCGGCAGATCGAAACGCTGTGGCATGGGATAGTTCACATCCACTGATGCCACGTTTGTCGACCGGGCAAAGCTGAATACCGGGGCGATGCCGGTATCTCCCGGAGTGCTCCAATACGTTTTCCACTTGGGGTCAAGGGTGATCTCAATACCAGCATGAACAACGTCCTCGCCTGCCGCTGGGAGCGCGCCGGTGTGTGCCGAGATCAGGCGCATCCGAGACGTCAGGCCTTTATCCCAAGCACTTGCGCCAGGCTCAACCTGCGAGGTCGCGAACCGGTCACCAAACCGACTGGCTTGTGCATGGGCGTCCGGGACTGCAGCGGGTGCTGCGGCCAGAGCCATGACAATGCCAGCACCTATCAAGGCAGGTCTGGAAAGAGATTGGAATTCGGTTCGCATAACGTCCCCATATTAGCGTGAAAAAATGAACGCAAGCCCACTTCTTGCCCCACAAAAGTCACCCTTGCGTGAACAGCAATATCGCGACGTGCGCCAACTGAGCCCGTCCATACCGCGTTAACATCAACCTCACTGAGGCTTTTGCGGTTACGCCACCACCGGGTAACCTAGGACAATGAGTATCGGAACTGACCCTTTCGCGCCCCAGCCCGGTGAGGCAGGCCTGACAGGCTCCCTGCAGGGGCGCTTCCTCATCGCCATGCCATCGATGCAGGACAACCGCTTTGCGCGGACTGTGATCTACATGTGTTCGCACAGTGCCGAGGGCGCCATGGGGCTGGTCATCAACAAACCATCTGACCAGATCACATTTGCTGACTTGCTCGAGCAACTATCGATTGAATCCGATACGCCGTGTGTTCCTGCTGTCCCCATTCTTGTAGGTGGCCCGGTAGATGGGGGGCGTGGCTTCGTGCTGCATTCATCTGAGTATGACGGGGCAAGTTCTACCATTCAGGTGGGCGATGGCGTGCGGCTGACTGCGACAACGGACGTCATCCGTGCAATTGCCGCTGGCACCGGGCCGCACGACAAACTTCTGGCCCTTGGCTATGCGGGCTGGGAACCAGGACAGCTCGAAGCTGAAATCAAAGCCAATGGCTGGCTTGTGAGTGATGCGGAGCCGGACATCATTTTTGCACCGGACGTTGAGGCCAAGTGGCTGAAGGCGCTGGCAACGATCGGCGTGGACCCGTCCCTGCTTTCTGGAGAAGCCGGTCACGCATAAACCCTTACTCGCCTCCCGCACCTACCCTGTGTGCCGTGCAATGAAATCGTGGGCTTCGTCTGCGTCGAGTGGCTGACCGAAGAAGTACCCCTGACCATATGTGCAACCAAGAGCCTGCAGGCTTGCGCGCGCAGCGTCGTCCTCCACGCCTTCGGCAACGACGTCCAACTTAAGATCTTGAGCCAGTGTCAGAACGGAGCGCACGATGGCATCCTGATCACCATCAGAGCCCATCGCCTGCACAAAGCTCTTGTCGATCTTGACCACGTCGAACGGGAACTGCTGCAGGTAGCTCAGGGACGAATAGCCGGTACCAAAGTCATCGAGCGCCAGCTTGACGCCGGTTTTCTTCAACGCACTGAGAATGGCGGCGGCCCGTTCGGGATCGTCCATCACAAGAGACTCTGTAACTTCCAGACGCAGCGATGAGGGCGGGATCTCGGTTTTTTGAAGCAGGTCGGACACGGCGCCAGGCAGGTCGTCGAGTAGCTGA
The DNA here is from genome assembly GCA_050042885.1 of Candidatus Phaeomarinibacter sp. Classification (GTDB taxonomy): domain Bacteria; phylum Pseudomonadota; class Alphaproteobacteria; order CGMCC-115125; family CGMCC-115125; genus Pyruvatibacter. The sequence continues at coordinate 8,268 of JBHJJF010000163.1, read as the reverse complement.
CGACTGGACACATTCACACTCGAGAACATGGGCGGTTCCTGCGGAAAGTCTTTCTGCCACGTCGCAAGGTCATGGGCGGCGCGCTCAAGAACAAATGCCCCAAGCTCAATGATAAGACCGGTCCGCTCGGCCAGCGGCACAACCTCGTCCGGCGAGATCATGCCGCGCTCGGGCTGCTGCCAACGGATGAGCGCCCCAAAACCCGCGAGCCGCCCAGAGGACAAGTCCACTATTGGCTGATAAACGACGCCGATCTCTCCACGCTCCAAAGCCCGGCGCAGACCGCTTTCAGTCGCCAGTTCGTCATCGACGGGTCTCATATCAGGGCGGTATTGCAGGACTTCATTGCCCTGCTGCTTGGCGAGACGCAGTGCAAGGTCCGCTTCGCCCAGCAATGCCTCGCCGCGATCATGGTGCGGTTCCCTGATGGTGAAACCGACGCTGGCCGTGGGGAAGATTTCACGACCGGAGACTTCCAAAGGCTGGGAAATGGTCTCCCGGACCAGTTGAGCTATCTCGGCGGGACCTGTGTCATCGGACCACCCGGCAACAAGCATGGCAAAGGTATCGCCATCAATGCGCGCAAGTGTGTCCTCGGGCGCAATGAGGGCGCGCAGCCGTTGTGCGAGAGCCGAAAGAACTGTGTCCGCCGCCGCGTGGCCGAGGCTCTCGTTTATGGATTTGAAGCGGTCAAGATCTGCAAGCACCAGCGCAATGCGCTCGAGGCTTCCCTGGGCGCGCAAGCAGGCGCGGTGCAGACGGTCCGTGAAGAGCGGGCGGTTGGCCAGGCCGGTCAGCGGATCATGTAGGGTCTCACGGACGAGCCCTGCCTGCTCTTCGCGGCGTTGGGTGATGTCTTTGACCGTGCCAACACAACGACGTGCCACACCATTGTCCCCGGCAAAGCACGTCGCGCACAGTTCGAGCCATCGGCTTCCCTTCGTGGGCTCGGCATGAGCCAGCCGCATCTCAAGCGTGAAGGTCGCGTTGCCCCGCTCGACGTTTTCGTCCAGCACCTGTGACACGTTGCGACGGTCATCACGGTCCACCCGCGCCATCCATGCTTCAAGACGGCCACACAATGAGCCGGGCACCAGCCCAAGATGCGCTTCCAGTGAAGGATCGACATAAAGAGTGCCACTCGTGACATCCAGATCCCAAACAGCTTCACTGGCCCCCGCCAGCGCCAGAGCGCTACGCTGTTCTGCACGGATGGCCGAGGCTTCAGGCATAGCAGTATCAGTGCCATAGCCGATGGCGTGGGTGTCGCTGCGCCGGTCATCTGCAGCACGCCCCTGCCCCCGACGCAGCGCCATTGTACGCCGTGCCGCCTTCTGGACCGCGGCGACGGAGGCGGGTCCGGCCAGGGTGTAGGCAATAATCATGATGCCAAGTACCGCGAGCGCATGAATAATCATTTCCACGGCCGGGCTGCGCGGAACGAAGCCCTGTGTCGCGAGGGCAGCAAGGACCGCAGCAAGGGCCATCAATGCCCACCCTGCACGCAGTTCGCCGGCCGCCGGTGTAACGCGCGGCCACATACGACTTCCGTTGCCAGTCCCCGCCGTTAGAGCGGCGACACCGCCCAAGGCAACAACGAATGCCATGAGACGCACAAAGGGCAACCCGACAGAGGGCACCACCAGCGCCAGAGCTGCTGCGCCAAGTGCCACCCATCCGGCCAGCCGGGCGAGCCGCTCGCGGTCCGATGACAAGGCCCGTATGCGTTCTGTTGCCAGCACGTGTGCGGCTGCACCTGTCGCAAGCGCCAAAGTAACACCGCCCATGCGCGCGTCCCAGGCCGCACTCCAGTTGAGGGCGGCTGCCAGGAACCCCTGCGCCGATAACTGATAGACGAGCGCCCCGCCAGTGAGCAGTGCCGCCAACTGAACAGCACTATGAGAGGACGCGATACCTCCAGGGCTGGTGCCTTTCAACCGGGCCGAAAGCTGTTGCGCCCATTGCGCCGCGAAGAATGCAAAGGCTATGGCCAGGGCTCCGAGTATGAGACCCGCGAAAGAAGAGTGACCGGCATCTGCTGCCGCGAGTTCCTGCGGCAGCCAGACATGTATGGGCGTGTCAGCTGACGATCCCGACGGTATGGCAAAACTCACGGTCGTCGCAGCAGGCAGCGTGATCAGATAGCGGGACTGGCCCGGCCCGGCGGCTCCAGCGCTGGCGACAGGTATCGGGGAGGATACCTCGGGCGGCACAGTCCGCCAGGTACCAAGTTGGTTCAGGCCACTGCGCACAGGTGCAATGCCGGACGCCCACAGTGCCGACCGGTCGATGGAGATGATCCTTTGCTGATCGCGGTCCAACGGGTTCTGCAGTGCGAAGACGGACCAGACGCGGGCAAACCCGACCTCATCGTCGGCAAGGACGAGGGGAACAGGGCCGGGAAAGGCGGCCTCCCGGTCTGCCGGAAGCCGCAGCACCACCGGCGTAATGTCCACATGGGGCTGAGCGGGATCGATAACCACCACAGAGAGACTGCGTGGTGCCGAGTTAGGCAGATCGGTTGCTGCGGCATCATCCTGTGACGCCGGAATGGGGTCCGCGTCAGCGGGAACGGCCTGCTCTGGTGTTGCTGCGGGAGCGGTTGGCCTTTCGCCTGGACTTTGCGCCAGGGCGTGCGGCGCAGCTCCCAGGAACAACAGAGTTGTGGCAAGAACCAATGACACCGCCAGACGAGAGGCCCTGCATGGAACCGGGTCGATTGCTGATGTCTGGTTGCCGGTGACTATCTCAGGCCTCTTGGTGCTGCGCAATTCTTTGCCGCCGAGCCAACTGCGAATCACTGCGGATTCGCGATTTGCCCGGTCCATCTTGGTACCGCCCTGCCCTGCGGTCTGACAAGAACGCAGACCGTCTGAATCGGCCTAAACCCGTGGATCAGTTGAAAGAATCGCGAACAGCAGATGATCCCGCCAGGCACCGTCAATGCGCAGGTAGTTTCGGGCGAACCCTTCCTGGGTGAAGCCGCAGGCCTTGAGGAGCGCGCTTGAGGGCTCATTCGTAGGCAGACAGGCCGCCTCCAGGCGATGCAGCTTGAGCTGGTCGAACACGAATGGGATCAACGCCTTTACCGCAGCGCCGGTATAGCCCTGTTGCTTATAGGGTTCGCCTACCCAGTAGCCCAGTGAGCAGGTCTGCGAGACGCCGCGACGGACATTGGACAGGGTGCATCCGCCCACCAGCTTTCCGCTGCGGGATGAGAAGATGAAAAACGGGTAGGCCTGATCGTCCCGCACATCACGTTGATAGCGTCGCAGACGGCGGCGGAAGGCGGTGCGGGTCAGATCATCGGCGGGCCAGGTCGGCTCCCACGGTGTCAGGAAGGCGCGACTGCGAGCGCGCAATTCCGCCCATTCCACGTAGTCGCTGTTGCGCGGCAGGCGCAGAAACACGCCCTCACCTTCCACCACATAGGCGTCGTCGCTGGCGGATATGTTTCGAAGAAGAGCCATGGCACTTGAAGGTGAGTTAGATGTCGCGATGCAGTCTAGGGTTGAAAGTGTGCCGCGAAGGCCTGTGCGCTGGCAAGAGACGCATTTGGCCCGACAATCGAGGCAGTCGGCGTCGCAAGACTACCCATGATCTGCCGGACATCCTGCGGCGTCACCGCATCCAGCCGGGCCACCAGAGCATCCGCCGACAGGACTTCGCCGAATACAACGAGATGGCGGGCAATCTGTTCGGCGCGGGAGGCGCAGTTTTCCAGGCTCATCAACAGTCCGGCCTTGGATTGGGCCCGTGCGGCGGAGATTTCCTCATCACTCGCATTTTCCATCAGGCCGGCAATTTCGCCGCTGATGACCCGGGATAGTTCGTCGATGTCGTCCGGTGCCGCACCAGCGTAGATGCCGAACAGGCCGGTATCGGCGAAGCCCCAGTTGAACGCGTAGATAGAATAGCAAAGCCCGCGCTTCTCACGTGCTTCCTGAAACAGCCGGGATGACATGCCGCCGCCCAGAACCGTCGCCGCGATGTCGGCCGCAAAGAAACCATCGCTTCCCGTCGCAGCGCTCTCAAATCCAAGCACCAGATGGGTCTGGTCCAAGTCGCGGGCGCGGGCTGCAACGCCACCGGCATAGGCGGCTTTGTCGAAATCGCTGGCTGGCTGCGATCCGGTGGCCCTAAACACCTGGCCGGCCTGCGCCACAATCGCCGCGTGATCGACAGCCCCGGACGCACTGAGGATCATCGCACCAGGCCGGTAGTGCGCGGCGAGATACTCGCGGATGCTGTTAGGCGTCATGGCGCGCACGCTGTCTCGGGTGCCAAGGATCGGGCGGCCCAATGGCTGGTTCGGGAAAGCGGCCTCCGACATCATCTCGAAAACGAGATCATCAGGTGTGTCCTCCGCCTCGCCAATTTCAGATAGAACAACGCCCTGCTCGCGCGCCAGTTCGTCTGCTTCAAGACGGGAGTTCTCCAGAATGTCGGCAATCAGCGTGATGGCCAGCGGCACGTCTTCAGCCAGTGTGCGCGCGGCGTAGACCGTATTCTCATGGGAGGTTGCTGCATTGAGAGAGCCACCGACCCTTTCAATTGCACCCACGATCTCCGCTGCTGACCTCGTGGCTGTGCCCTTGAAGGCCATGTGCTCCAGCATGTGGGCAATGCCATGCTGGTCCTGTGTCTCGTGGCGTGCGCCTGCGTTGACTGTCAGTGCGACTGCCGCCGTCTTGATGTGCGGCATGGTGTCGGTGACGATTGTCAGTCCATTCTCAAGGCGCGAGACGGTAACGGTCATGAAGCGGCAATCTTGTCTTCGACAAAGCGCTGGACGGTTGCCAGGTCGTTGGGCAGATCGTTCATGTGCTCTTCGCGATCGAACAGGTCATGCAGATGCGGCGGCAAGCTGGGATGCTGTCCTGTCGCCGTCTCGACGGCGGTGGGGAATTTGGCAGGGTGCGCGGTTGCCAGTGTCACCATGGGCGCACCAAGCGGGTCCAGGGCGTCACGCGCGGCAGCGAGGCCAACAGCCGAATGTGGATCAATCTGCATACTGAGGGTTCTGAAAATCTGGCCCATGGTCTCGTGCATGCCGTCATTGCTCACACGTGCGGAGCCAAAATCCGAACGGATGGCCGCGATGGCAGCCTCATCAATGGCGAAGCTGCCCGACTGGGCCAGCCCACCCATGGCCGCGCGGACCTATGAGGCATCCCGGCCATAGGCTTCGAACAGCAGGCGTTCAAAGTTGCTGGAGACCTGGATGGCCATGGACGGTGCGGCCGTCGGTGTCACACCCTCAACGGTATAGCTCCCGGTCTTCAGCGTGCGGTCGAGAATGTCGTTGATGTTGGTGGCCACGATCAGCTTGTCGATTGGCAGCCCCATGCGCTTGGCGACATAGCCTGCGAAGATGTCGCCGAAATTGCCTGTGGGAACCGAGAATGACACGCTGCGATGGGGCGCACCCAGTGTTGTTGCCGCCGTGACGTAGTAAACGACCTGAGCGAGAATGCGGGACCAGTTGATGGAGTTCACGGCAGCCAGCTTTACCCGGTCGCGGAACTCAAGGTCATTGAACATGGCTTTGACGAGAGCCTGACAGTCGTCAAAGTTTCCATCCAGCGCCACGTTGTGAACATTGGGGGCGTTGATGGTGGTCATCTGGCGGCGCTGAACGTCTGCGACGCGGCCCTTTGGGTGAAGGACAACGATGTTGACCGCATCAAGACCGGCAAAAGCTTCGATCGCTGCACCGCCAGTGTCGCCTGACGTGGCCGCCACAATAGTCACCTTCTCGCCGCGCTTGGTCAGCACATGTGAGAAGAGCTGGCCGAGCAACTGCATGGCCAGATCCTTGAAAGCCAGCGTCGGCCCGTGAAACAGCTCAAGCAGGAACTCGTTGGCATCAAGCTGGGCCAAAGGCGCAACCGCAGGATGAGAGAAGGAGCCGTAAGCCGCTTCCACCATCACCGCAATGTCAGTTTCCGAAATCGACGGCGCGAATGGCGCAACGATGCGTGCTGCCACTTCCGTATACGGACGTCCCGCCATATCGGCAAAATCTGACGCCTGGAACACGGGCCATGTCTCCGGCACATACAGGCCGCCATCGCGGGCAAGGCCCGAGAGGAGCACGTCCTCAAAGTCCAGGATCGGCGCGTCGCCTCTGGTGGATACGTAACGCATGGGTGTCAAACGGGTTCTCGGTGATGGAAAGCGGCGCACCATAGGCCGCGAGATGTTGTTCGGGCAAGGGCGCCCGCCACAGGCTTGCTATGCGCCAAATCCAATGCGGCGCCGGGAGATGTGAAAGGCTAGCCAGACACCTGCAAGAGTGACCGCCAGTCCATACCAGGTCATCGCATAGCCCAGATGGGGGTTGTTGAGTTCAAGGCGGGTCTGGCCGCCAACGGGCAATCCGCCAGCGTTGGGCGCACCGCCCGCATCCAGCAAGAGCGGAAAGACAGGATCAATGGCAGCCCGCGCCGCCAGACGCGCCACCGGGCGGTGGTACCAGATGTTTTCTACCAGGTCGGGCTCCGGCGTGAAGCTGTTGGCCTCGTCCGGCGTGACCAGAACACCTTCGACCGTCACCTCGCCTGTCACCTGCCCGGCGGGACGATTTTCGGGCGCTTTTCGGTTGATGGGGACAAAGCCGCGGTCAACGAGGACCCAGCCGCCCGATGCCAGCTCAAGTGGCGTCACCACGTGATAGCCGGGCTGGCCGTCAATCGAGGCAATGTAAATGTGTGCCTCTTTCTGATGGTCAAACGTCCCGGTGACGCGGGCGGTTGTATATCTCAGAACCTCCTCCTCCAGCCCTTTCCAGCTGTCCAATGTCGGCAGAGGTGCGGGATCAGCAGACATCCCCTGCTCGATCTGCGCGAGCAGGCCTTCCTTCCAGGCGAGCCGGTCCATTTGCCAGTTGCCCAGCACGATGAGAATCGCCAGCGCAGGAAGCGCAAACAAAGTGGGCCAGAGCATCGGACGGAAGGTCATCTGTGGGTGTCTCCAGTGTCTTCAAGCCGACCTTCGCGCGCTCGGTTGTGGAACTGCAGGGCAATCAGTGTCGCCTTGAAGGGCCACAACAGACCCACCGGCAGGATGACTGCAAGTGGCAGAAATATTGCCGCGTGCACCCAATAGGGTGGCTGATAGGAGACCTCCACAAAAAGGGCGAAGCCGACGATCAGGAACCCTGCGATCAGGATGATGAAGACGGCCGGGCCATCGCCCGTATCCACTTTGGAGAAGTCAAGGTTGCAGGCGGGACATCTGTCATCGACCTGAAGAAAGCCCTTGAAGAGTTTTCCCTGCCCACAACGTGGACAGCGCCCCAACAGTCCCGCCACAAATGGGGAAACCGCTGGAGCGCTGTTGTCGCGTTCGAAATTGCTCAAGTGCGGCTAGTGAGCCCCAGGTGTGCCGGCGCCCCATACATAGATGGCGGCAAACAGGAACAGCCAGACCACGTCCACGAAGTGCCAGTACCAGGCAGCCGCTTCAAAGCCGAAGTGGTGCTGGGGGGTAAAGTGGCCGGCATAGGCTCGGAACAGGCAGACTGCCAGGAATATGGTACCGATGATGACGTGGAAGCCGTGGAAGCCTGTTGCCATGTAGAAGGTGGCGCCGTAGATGCTGCCAGAGAATCCAAAGGCGGCGTGGCTGTACTCGTATGCCTGCAGTGCTGAGAACAGAACGCCAAGAACAACGGTGCAGATCAGCCCCCATTTCAGACCTTCACGGTCACCGGTCTGCAAGGCGTGATGCGCCCAGGTGACCGTCGTGCCGGACGGCAGCAGGACCAGCGTATTCATCAAAGGCTGGCGGATAGGGTCGAACGTTTCGATTCCCACAGGCGGCCAGACACCACCAGTTGCTTCGACGCGGGCATATTGCGCCACTTCGCCGGTAAAGAGGCTGGCGTCGAAATAGGCCCAGAACCAGGCCACGAAGAACATCACTTCGGAGGCAATGAACAGCACCATGCCGTAGCGGTGATGGAGCTGCACGACAGGCGTATGGTGGCCCTGATGCTCTGCTTCCTTGGTGACGTCACGCCACCAGCCGACCATGGTGTAAAGCACCATGGCAAGGCCGATGTAGAACACCCACGGGCCGGACATGCCAAGCACAGGGTCGGGTTTCATGGCGACAACGCCACCCAGCATCATGATGAAAGCGCCGATGGACCCAACAAATGGCCATGGGCTGGGATCAACCAGATGATAATCGTGCTCTTTGGCGTGTGCGTCGGCCATGTCGTTCCCCGGATGCTCTTGTCAGTCGTTTCCACTCAGCGCC
>JBHJJF010000162.1:0-31312 GCA_050042885.1 Candidatus Phaeomarinibacter sp. | reverse complement strand
GCCCCGCTGCGCCGAGTCCTGAAAAACCGTGGCTATCCCACCCGCGGCTGGCGCAATGGTCGCAATGATGGGCCAACGCAGGCCAATCTGGACGCGAGCGTCAACAACGCCAAGGATCTGGCGGACAAGACCGGTGAAAAGGTCTCTCTTGTCGGCTGGAGTCTTGGCGGTTGCCTTGTCCGCGAAGCTGCCCGCGAACACGCAGATCTTGTGCGCGGCGTCATTACCATGGGCAGCCCTTTCCAGGACGTACGAGCAAACTCCATCGGCGTGATGTGGAACCTTCTGGCGTCGAAGGAGCGGATCGAAGACAAGGAACGTACTGAGGCGCTTGGCGCCCCCATTCCGGTCCCGGCCACGGCCATTTTCTCCGGTACCGATGCAGTCGTGTCCGGCGATGCCTGCCGCGAGCGCCCGGGCGGGAAGCGTGAATCCATTGAGGTTTTCGCCAGCCATTTCGGCCTCGGCGTCAATCCGCTGGTCTACTACGCCATTGCAGACCGTCTGGCCCAGAAAAAGGGCACCTGGAAGCACTTTGAGCCGCCGGCGCTGATGAAGCGCCTCTACGAGGTGCATAGCTAGGGCGCACCAGCGATCTAGGACAATCCGGGGAGGCGTGATACATCGCGCCTCCCTATTTTTTTGCGATGAGGCGGCGCAACATGGCGCACACCGTGTTCATTGATGGCGAAGCAGGCACCACAGGCCTGCAAATCCGCGAGCGGCTTAATGCCTGCAGCGACATCGAGGTCGTGTCGATTGACCCGGCCCGCCGCAAGGACGCGGACGCGCGCGGCGAGCTTCTGAATGGCTGCGATGCCTCGATTTTGTGCCTGCCTGACGATGCGGCACGGGAGGCGGTCTCCCTCGTCACCAATCCGCAAGCTCGGATTCTGGACGCGTCCAGCGCGCACCGGACGCTTGATGGCTGGGCGGACGGCTTTCCGGAGATGGCAGAGGGCCAGCGTGACGCTATCCGTGGCGCCACTCGGCTGGCGGTGCCCGGCTGCTATCCAACCGGTTTTGTTGCGCTTGTCCGGCCATTGATTGAGGCCGGCGTTCTGGCGGCAGACTGGCCGGCAACCGTTTTTGGCGTGTCCGGCTATTCAGGCGGCGGCAAGGCTCTCATCGACCGGTACGAGAATGAGAAGAACGATGCCTATATCGCTGAAGGACATAGGCTTTACGGACTTGGCCTGAAGCACAAGCACCTGCCGGAAATGCAGCATTTTACCGGTCTGAACGCCAATCCCCTGTTCGTCCCGGCGACAGGCCAGTTTCGCCAGGGGATGTTGGTTCAGGTTCCTTTGGTTTTCGAAACTGCCTCCCGGAAAGTCTCAATTTCCGAAATAAACCAGATACTTGATGCGTTTTATTCCAATGAACCATTCGTGTCAGTTTCAGCAGATGATGCGATTGCGCCACCCTCAGAATTGTTCGGTGAAGATCTTGTGGGCACCAATTCCCTACGCCTGAACGTCTATGGCCATGATGCCGCAGACGATGCGGCCGGCCAGGCACTTCTGGTGGCGGAATTGGACAATCTGGGCAAGGGGGCTTCCGGAGCGGCGGTCCAGTGTCTGAACCTCATGCTCGGACTCGACGAAAATGCCGGTCTTACAAGACTTTAGGGCTGCCAAACGGGTCCTTGGCAACACTCTGTTAAGCATTCGGGCACACCCTTGTACTTGGCTTGAATCGCTGGTCTGCCGTTGGTGAGGGATAGCCTCATTAATTTGGGGAATTTCGCTCTCCGCTAATGCGCTGGTTCGCGGTTTTTGGTATGCATTAAGGATGGCCGGGCGCGAGGGGAGATCGCAGCGCGCTGGGTACACGCAGCTTGTCTGTGTTTCGGGTGGAATTTTCCGGTGGCGGCTGATGCTAAGTGGCAGCAGCTGTGCAGAGCCGGACGTCAAAAAGAGATATTTATGACCAACACATCTTTTTCGACTGTGAGCACATCGTCGGCATCACCACGGCGTGGCCTGCGCGCTGGCCCTCTGGTTGCCGCTGCTGCCGCGCTCATGCTTGCTGCCTGCTCCACTCTTCCGGACTGGACGAAGCCGTCCACAGCGTCAGACGCCATAACGGGTCAGGCCCCCAGTGAACCGACAAACGAGACAGTTGCCGCCCAGCAGGCCCGTGCCGAAGCAAACTCTGAGAACAGCAATTTCCCATCCGCAGGGTCCGTGCCCGAGGTTCCTGAAGCTGGAAATGCCGCCACGAAACGCGATCTGACCAACAGTCTTGTTGCTGACCGCCAGCACGCCCGGTACTCCGGTGAAGCTCTGCGCGGCGGAACGGAACCACCTGCGTCACCGCTTCCTTCCCGCCGTGTTGCTCCTTTGCCTGACATTCCTGACGTGGCCAGTGCTTCTGCACCTGCGACCACGGTTCCATCACAAAATGGCGTCATTGCTGCTCGCGGCATTCCCGAGTTTGAAGCCCCGTCGGCGCGAATGGCCCGGCTTGAAGACGGCGAAATGGTGGAAACACCCGTCGCCGCAGCGCCTGCAAGACCTGCTGTATCATCGACAGCAACGCAGCCAGTAGAGGTTGCCACACTGCCGGCGACAACGCCTGCTGCTGCACCCGCCGCTGCAACACCGGTTGCATCCGCACCTGTAGTGGCCACACCTGCGCCCGTCCGTCAGGCCACAGCAGCTCCAGCGCGACGCGCAGCTGTGCCCGCGCGATCTGTTCCAACCTTTGAGGCTGAAACCAATGCAGCTGCGTCCAGAGCTGTAGCAGCAGCCCCGCGCGCCGTTGCAGCGCCGGTCAATACGTCCGGCCAACCTCAGTTTGCTGTATCCACGGCACCTCCGCTCCCGGCAGAGGTGCGCGATCAGGTCCCTGCCGTCGTTGCTGCCCGGTTTGACGAAACATTGGTTGCCCCGTCCACAGCACCACCGCAGGCAGCGGCAGCGCCCGTGCAGACTGTTGATGGCGTGGTGGTGGACTATTCCGCCATTGGTGCCGGCTCACCGGTGCCTGCGCCGGAAACACTTGAGCAGGGCTCAACCCCAAAGCTTCCCATACGCGCTTATGAGCCAATTGACTTCTCCGGAGCAACCAGTGGTGCCGAAGGCGGCCCGTTTGCGCCCGTCGCCATTTACTTTGGACATGGGTCCGCGGGCTTAAGCTCGGCTGACCGTGGTCAAATCGCTGAAATAGCTGCCCTTCAGAAAAAGCGTGGGGGCGGTGCTGTCCGCGTTGTCGGCCACGCCTCAAGCCGCACCAACAACCTGCCGGTCGACGCGCATCTTCTGGCCAACTTCGACATGTCCATGGACAGAGCGAATGCTGTTGCCAATGAGCTTATGCGCAAAGGCGTAGCCGCCTCTGACCTGGTGATTGAAGCAGTCGGCGACCGGTCGCCTGAGTACTACGAGTCCATGCCAGCTGGCGAAGCCGGAAACCGGCGCGCGGAAATCTTTCTCGAGTAACGCGTAGCCGGCTTTTTTCTGACTTCTCCTCGGGGTTCATTGGCTGGGGCTGCTTGCGTTTTTGGCAGCGCCCCGGCCATTCGCCGTTTGTGCTTCCCAACTGCCCGGGCATGCCTCTTGAGGCCACACCCGGAACATTGTCAAAAGCGCCGATTGTCTGCTAATGCCGCGGGACATTCGCGCGGGATCATGACATCCCGCAGCACCTGCCCCGGCAGGAACCGGAACCTTTGTTATGTCGCAAGAATTTCACCGTATTCGCCGTCTGCCACCCTACGTCTTTGAGGTCGTTAACAAGCTCAAGGCCGAAGCCCGTGGTCGGGGTGAGGACATCATTGATCTGGGAATGGGTAATCCCGAGCTCCCAACGCCCCAACACATCGTCGACAAGCTTGTCGAGACGGTCTCAAAGCCGCGCACCACCCGCTACTCGGCCAGCAAGGGCATCCCCGGTCTTCGCCGCGCCCAGGCCGCCTATTATGAGCGCCGCTTTGGTGTAAAGCTCGATCCGGAGACAGAGATTGTCGCGACTATCGGCTCCAAGGAAGGCTTTGCCAACCTTGCACAGGCGATCACGGCCCCCGGCGATACGGTGCTGGTGCCCAACCCGACCTATCCGATCCATGCTTTCGGGTTCATTATTTCAGGCGCGGTGATCCGTCATGTCCCAATGGGCACGCAGGACGAGTTCATGGCTGGCCTTGAGCGGGCCATGAAGCACTCGGTGCCAAAGCCTTCCGCCGTTGTACTGAACTTCCCGTCCAATCCGACGGCGCAGATTGTGGACCTCGATTTCTACAAGGAAATGGTCAAGTTCGCGTACAGGCACGACATCTTCCTGCTGTCGGATCTCGCCTACTCGGAAGTCTATTTCGAGGATTGTCCGCCGCCGCCCTCGATCCTCCAGGTGCCCGGCGCCAAGGATGTCGCCATCGAGTTCACGTCCCTGTCCAAGACCTACTCGATGCCGGGCTGGCGTATGGGCTTTGCCGTCGGCAACGAACGGCTGGTGGCTGCGTTGACTCGCATCAAGTCCTATCTGGACTATGGGGCGTTTACGCCAATTCAGGTTGCAGCAACGGCAGCCCTCAACGGCCCCCAGGATTGCGTGGACGATATGCGCCGGACCTATCAGGTGCGTCGCGATGCGCTGGTCCAGTCCATGTCTCAGGCGGGATGGGACATTCCATCGCCGCCCGCTACCATGTTTGCCTGGGCGCCGCTGCCGGAGAAGTTCCGCGACGTTGGGTCACTTGAGTTTTCCAAGCTGATGCTTGAACACGCAAAAGTGGCGGTATCACCGGGCATCGGGTTTGGCGAATATGGCGATGGCCATGTGCGTGTGGCTATCGTTGAGAATGAGCAGCGCATTCGTCAGGCGGCCCGCAATGTGCGCCGCTTCATGCAGAATGCAGATGCCATTCTGGCGGGTGAGACGCCGGACCTGCGCCTGGGCGAAGACGACCCCAAGCCGGCTGAAGCCTCATGAGCAGTAAAGATGGCAAACCGGTCCGTGTTGGCCCAATCCGCGTTGGTATTGCCGGTCTCGGCACCGTCGGCGGGGGTGTTCTGAAGATTCTTGCGGGCCAGGCGGACCTGCTGTCCGTCCGCGCCGGACGGCCTATCGAAGTTGCCGGCGTATCCGCCCGCAACAAGGATCAGGATCGCGGCATCGACCTGTCTGCCTATCCCTGGTTCGACGACTGCCTGGATATGGCAACGTCGCCTGATGTTGATGTTGTGATGGAACTCATCGGCGGCGAAGAAGGCGTGGCGCGTACCCTCGTCGAAACCGCCCTTGAAAACGGCAAACACGTTGTGACCGCCAACAAGGCACTGCTCGCGCATCATGGCGTTGCCCTTGCCAAACTCGCTGAAGACCGGGGCGTATCGCTTGCCTATGAAGCTGCGGTTGCGGGTGGCATCCCTATCATCAAGGGGTTGCGTGAAGGGCTTACCGCCAACCGAGTCGACCGCATGGTGGCGATCCTCAACGGCACCTGCAACTTTGTGCTGAGCCTGATGGAAGATGAAGGCGTCAGCTTTGAAGAAGCCGTCAAGCAGGCTCAGGATGTCGGTTTTGCAGAAGCAGACCCAACGACGGATGTGGGCGGTTTTGATGCCGCTCACAAACTGGCCATCCTCGCCAGCATTGCTTTCGGCACGCGCGTCAACTTTGGGGCCGTCGATATCCAGGGCATTGATTCAATCACGGCTGAGGATATTGAGGCTGCCAAGGAACTTGGCTACCGCATCAAGCTTATTGCTGCCGCCGAAAAGCAGAACGGCGGCTGCCTTCAGCGGGTTCAGCCGGCGCTGGTGCCGCTTGCCCATCCTCTGGCGCTTGTAAGCGGGGGTGGCAACGCCATCCATCTGGAGGGTGACTGGGTCGGTTCTGTCGAATTTGGTGGCCCTGGGGCCGGGGAGGGGCCGACGGCTTCCGCTGTGGTTGCGGATACTGTGGACATTGCGCGCGGGCTCGATGTGCCGGTATTCGGCGTCCCGGTGGAAGACCTCAAGGCAGAGAACGCCGCCCCCAAAGACACCTCAAAAACGGCATTTTACCTGCGCTTTCAGATGTCCGATCAAAAGGGGACTATTGCGGCTGTGACCGGCCTTCTGGCCGAGCAGGACATCTCGATTGAGACCATGATTCAACGTCCGGAACGGGACCATGTGGCAGGCGCCAACATGCCTGTAATCGTGATAACCTATCCCGCGACCAGAGCGGCCCTGACCGGCGCCATTAACGCCATTGAGGAAACCGGTATCGTAGCCAGCCGCCCGCATGTTATTCGCGTGGAATCGCTGTAAACGAAGGCCTTTAGTCGCTAGAAACATATGCCGTCAGCAGTCCGGCTGGTCGGCATCACCCAGATTACGAAAGACAGACCAACCATGAGCCAGGCCGTGTCCGATGATAAAGCACCGGAATCCCTCCTGCATCGCGAGCTGACGCTTGAGCTTGTGCGCGTGACAGAACGCGCCGCCGTTGCTGCTTCGCGCCTGCGCGGGCGCGGCGATGAGAAAGCCGCTGACCAGGCCGCCGTGGACGCCATGCGCCGTGAGCTGAACGCTCTTGATATCGATGGGACCGTCGTGCTAGGCGAAGGCGAACGCGACGAAGCGCCGATGCTCTATATCGGCGAGGAAGTCGGCACCAAGTCAGGTCCGAAAGTCGATATCGCGCTGGACCCGCTGGAAGGCACAACCCTGTGTGCCAAGTGCATGCCCAACTCCCTGGCGACCATTGCCATGGCAGAAGGCGGCAGCCAGCAGAATGCGCCAGGCGTCTACATGGAAAAGATTGCCATCGGTGGCGGCTATCCCGAAGGCCTGGTTGATTTGGATGCGGACCCTAAAGACAATGTACTGGCGCTGGCCAAGGCAAAGGGTGTGGACCCGTCCCAGATCACAGTCTGTGTGCTGGACCGCCCGCGTCATTCGCACATCATCAAGGCCGTCCGTGATGCGGGTGCGTCGGTGACGCTCATTCCCGACGGTGACATAGCCGGCGTTATTCATACGTCTGACCCGGATACCGGTATCGACATGTATATGGGGACGGGCGGTGCACCCGAGGGCGTATTGGCAGCAGCAGCCCTGCGGTGCATCGGCGGTCAGATTCAGGCGCGGCTGATTTTCCGCGACGCTGAAGAACGCCGCCGTGCTGAGCGCGTCGGCTATACAGACTTTGACAGAAAGTACACAACCAACGAACTCGCGTCGGGCGACGTGCTGTTTGCGGCCACGGGCGTCACCGACGGCACAATGCTCGACGGCATCAAGTGGGACAAAGACAAAGTCTCGACGCATACGGTTGTCATGCGCTCTTCCACCGGCACAGTCCGCTATATCAAGGCGCAGCACAGCTATCTTGCAAAGTTCCGCTAAAGCAGATGACGCCCCGGCAGGGCCGACGCCATATCTCGGCGTCGCCCGGTCATTTTCAGGGCGCAGCTGGGCCTTGCGCAACGCTGACGAGCGCGTTGCGGAAACCATATCTCAGTCCCTGAGCCTTGATGCCTTTCTGGCTCGTATCCTTGCTGCGCGTGGTGTCACGCCGGAAACGGCAGCGGGTTATCTCTCACCAACGCTACGTGACCTGCTGCCGGATCCATCCACTATGGTGGATATGGATGCCGCCGCGTCGCGTCTCGCGGACGCGATCGTCAATGACGAAGCAATCGCAGTTTTCGGAGATTATGACGTAGACGGAGCAACCTCGAGCGCGTTGCTTGAGCGCTATTTCACTGCACTGGGCGTCAAGCCTCGCATCTATATTCCTGACCGTATCAAGGAAGGGTATGGGCCGAACCCGGTGGCTATGCGGTTGCTGGCGGAGGAGGGCGCACGGGTTCTCATCACCGTCGACTGTGGGACAATGGCCCATGCAGCACTCGAAGAGGCGAAGACGGCCGGGCTCGACGTATTGGTGATCGACCACCACAAGGCGAGCCCGCAACTGCCACCTGCATGGGCGGTGGTGAATCCCAATCGGCTCGACTGCGCGTCCGGTCTTGGTCAGCTTGCCGCCGTCGGCGTGGCCTTCATGCTGACGGTTGCTACCAACAGAGCGCTACGCCAGCGCGACTTTTTTGGAGATGCGCGCCGGGAGCCGAAACTTACCCAATGGTTGGATCTCGTTGCGCTGGGTACCGTTTGCGATGTCGTGCCCCTCAAAGGTGTAAACCGCGCATTTGTTACCCAGGGTCTCAAGATCATGGGCCAGAGGGGCAACGCAGGTCTCTCGGCCCTTGGCGCAGTCGCCAAGATGGACGGCGCGCCGTCGCCCTACCATGCGGGTTTTCTACTGGGGCCACGGGTCAATGCCGGCGGCCGTATCGGGGCGTCCGGGCTGGGAGCGAAACTGCTGGCCAGCAATGATCCAACAGAAGCAGCCCAAATCGCCGAGCGTCTTGATGTGCTCAATGCGGAGCGCCGGGCCATCGAGGCAGACGTTCTCGACCACGCGATGGGCATTGTCGAACGCGAAAATCTTGCGGACCGGCCGGTAAGCATCGTGGCCGGTGAGGGATGGCACCCGGGCGTCATTGGCATTGTGGCGGCCCGCATTAAAGAGCGTACCAACAAGCCTGCCATCGTCATTGCCGTGGACGAAAATGGCGTTGGGAAGGGGTCTGGCCGCTCAATCGCAGGCGTTGATCTGGGCGCATCTGTTGTTCGCGCGCTTGAGAGCGAGCTTCTGATCAATGGCGGGGGCCCCGCAATGGCGGCGGGTCTCACCGTTGCCACTGGGAGAATAGACGATTTAACCCGTTTCCTGGAAAGCGACCTGTCTCTGACGGTGTCCGAGGCCCAGGCAAGCGTTGGACTCACCCTTGATGGTGCCATCTCCTGCGGCGGCGCAACGGCGTCTTTGGTGGATATGATCGCCCAGGCAGGCCCTTATGGCTCAGGCAATCCGGAACCACGAATCGCCGTGTCCGACGCCCGCATTGCCTTCGCGGATGTTGTTGGCAGCGGTCATGTCCGGGTCACGTTGAAGGGCTCAAGCGGCAAAAACCTGAAGGCTGTGGCCTTCAGAAGCGCGGATCAGCCGCTTGGGCAGGCCCTGCTGGCCGGCGGCGATGAGCGGATTCATGCTGCCGGGCGCCTCAAAAGGGACACCTGGCGCGGCGGTGACGCTGTCGAACTGCATATTGAGGATGCAGCTCCGGCGTCATGAGACTTATGCAGGCCTGTTTTGCCCGAAAAAGTCGCACAAATTGCTTATTTGGGGTCTTGAACCGGGCCGATAGGCAGTGTACCAAACCCCTCCGCAACGCAGCCGCGTTTGCGCATGTGCGCCCTTCGTCTATCGGTTAGGACGCCAGGTTTTCAACCTGGAAAGAGGGGTTCGCCTCCCCTAGGGCGTACCATTTTATTCACCATTTTCGGGCAGTCTGACATCAAACCTTTGATGCTTACGGCGCCGTTAAATGCTCGATCACAATCACTCTACACAGACCGGCAAGCCTTCATCGCTCGCGCGGTATGAAGCTGCAATTGAGCTGTCTGATGCCCCGGATCGCCTCGTCCAGTTTCTTGAGATTTATGAGGAGGCACGTGGCGACCGGCTGGTTCCAACACGCGCAGACCTTAGTTTCCGGCGTCTGGCAAGGCTGCTGCCCGATATTACCATTATGGAACGCAGCAAACCCGGCAGCGTCGTTTACAGACTGATGGGCACGGCCGTGGTTGAGCGGATAGGTGCCGACCTCACAGGTCACAATTATCTCAACTACCTTACCGAGACGGAACGGGCACGCAACGATTTTGGCATGGCTATTGTCGCTGAGATTCCGTGCGGCACATATTCCATTTATGACAATCAGTATGCGTCCGGTGTCTGTTCACAAAATGAAAGCCTGATGCTCCCTATAGACAATGGTGCCGGAGAGGGGCCTTACCAGATACTTGGAATGCACCTGGCCCAAAATCCACTTCATTATGGAGAGGAAAGGGATCAGACCGTGATCGGTATCAAATGGCGCAAAGGTGTGGTGATTGATCTTGGCCGCGGTGCGCCAGACCAAGCAGCCATGGAGGCACTTAAGCCCCCTCTTGCGCAGAATGAGGGTGTGAACTAGCCACCTCGAGAAATGCCTGCCAGGCTGTTGGCTCAGATTGTGGTCTGTTCACAGGATCAGCGATCAAAGCCATCAAACGGATGCCCTTAAGGCCGAATGACTCTCAACCTCACCCAGTTGCGCAATTTGCTTGAAGAAGAGCGCACCGAGCTGACGCGACAGCAAACTGCATCAGATGGTGATCGGGCACCTGTTATGCTGGATCAGCAAAGCGTTGGCAGACTCTCGCGCATGGACGCCCTGCAGGTGCAAGCCATGGCCAAGGCACTTGAAAGCCGTCGAAAAATTGCGTTGTCGCAGATTGATGCCGCACTTGGCCGGCGCGACAGCGGAGACTACGGGTATTGCGTTTCCTGCGACGAGCCAATTGCCCCAAAGCGGCTGGAGCTTGATCCCAAGGTAGCAACCTGCATCGCGTGCGCGGGCTAGGGCCTTATTCGGCAGCCATTTGCGGCGTCGCGGCAATATCGATCGTAATCAAGACATCAAGGCCGACAGTGGACCCGGTGAGAAAGTCGCCCTGACCCACACCATAGTCCGTCCGGTCAATGCTCACCGACCCCGTGGCAACCACTCAGTCCCCTTGCTCGGTCAGGGTGAAGGGCAGGGTGAGGTGATTTGTCTGGCCCCGCATGGTCAGATCCGCATCCATCTCAAAAATCCCGTCACCCGTGCTGCGGAATGCGGTGCTGCTGAGCGTTGCCTGCGGATGCTCATCTGTCGCAAACCATTCATCACCTTTAAGGCTGCTGTCTCTCGTGCCGTCTGCGGTGTCCGCACTCGCCATGTCGATAACAACGGACACGCTGGACGTCTCCAGCGCGGCGGTATCAAAGCTGACATTGGCTTCCCAGGTTTTGAAGGTTCCCGGTACCGAGGATCCGAACACGCTGGCTTCAAATCCAAGGGTGCTGTTGTCCATATCGATGGTCCAGGTTGCAGCCAATGCTGGAAGGGACAAGAGGCTCGCAGCAAGCGCCAAGGCGCCGCCGTTCAGCATGCCCTTGAGGCACGATGGGTTGATCATGAAACAGACTCTCTTTCGTTTTCTAGACGCTCCTCAAATGCAGCTTTGGAAACAGGCAACATTTTGAGTAGCACGCTGTCATGCAGCTTGATGTGATGGTAGAGCGCTGCGCCCAGATGGGCGACAAACAGCACCAGCAGCCCATCAGCAGCAAGCTCGTGCAGGTCTGTGAACAAGCCTTCCAGAGCCTGCTTGTCTCCTGAAGCCGCAATGACCTCAATGTGCGGCAGCGTAAAAACGCCGAAAATGATTGTCGGTATATTGAGGCTCGAGGCTGATACCATCGCCCAACCGGCAAGGGGAGCAGCTAACAACAGCGCATAGAAGCCCCAATGGGTTGCTTTGGCTGCAAAGCGCTGCCAGCCGGGCATGCCGGGTGGAAGCGCTGGTTGTGGATTGGCCAGCCGCCAGACCAGACGTATGACGGTCAGCAGCAAGACTGAGATGCCGAAGGACTTGTGCAGCTGATACAGCTCAAACTGCTGCAGCGATGGCTTCATGTCTTCCATGATGGTGCCAACTGCATAGAGACCGATGACAGCGATCGCGATAAGCCAGTGAAGCGTCACTGCAATCACGCCATAGCGTGTCTCATCGTTCATCAAGCCTCTTGCCATTGCGGATTCCTACTGAATGTCAGTTGTTTGCGCCGCAGTCCAGAAGGTGGGGGTCCAGCTCCGAGCCGCCTGCACACCGCTGAGATAGTCCGCGCGGGGAATTTTGTTTTGGATGCCTTCGAGTTCATTCGGTTCAAGTGCCTGTTCCGTGCCAATCGCCAGCCTCAGCGGGTTGGTCCTGTACAGATGGAGCCACTTTGCGGCGACATCATGTGCAAGATAGTCCGTACCGTCGGCTAGGTAGGCCCGTAGATGGGAGGCCTGGGCGTCCGCCAACCCGGCTTCTGCTGCGCGGCGCACCCACATCTTTCCATCCTGAGTGTTGCCGGTCTCAATGAGGCATAAGCCGAAGACATGCTGCGCATTTTCATAACCACGCCCGCGTTCCGCCAGGACCTTCAGATCTGCAACAGCCTCATCACACCGGCCCGCACGGGCCAATTCAAACGGTGTCCAATACTTGCCTGTTAGCGTTTCACCCTCTTTGGCCTCAAGCTCTTGTTGGCGGCGCCTGACGGTCTCGGCTCCCGTCTCCCGTGGGTCCGGCGCGTCTTCGGCCAGCGCCTTCATTGAGACGCCGTGAATATCGGACACCACCGGGAGGCTCCAAAGCATGCCGATACCGGCCAACACGATCATGCCGGAGGTAATCCGTTTACAGGTGTAGTTGAGGTACGTCACTCTTGTCGCTGTCCTACCAGTGGCCGATGTTCTCCATCGATGCCCAGGGCTCGAGGGCATCCTTCGCGCCGCCTTTCTGCAGCAATTCCACCGAGATGTTGTCAGGCGAGCGGACGAAGGCCATGCGGCCGTCTCGCGGCGGACGGTTGATGGTCACGCCAGAATCCTGAAGCTTCTGGCATGTCGCATAGATGTCTTCCACTTCATACGCCAGATGCCCAAAGTTTCGTCCCTCATCCAGACTTTCATCATCCCAATTGTGGGTCAGTTCAACTTGCGCAGCTTCATCGCCTGGGGCCGATAGAAACACCAGCGTGAAGCGTCCCTCCTCGATATCAAACCGGCCGCGCTGCTCAAGGCCAAGATGATCACAATAAAAGGCAAGCGACGCGTCGAGATCACGGACGCGAACCATGGTGTGAAGGTATTTCATTTTGTCTCTCTTCGCGGCAGATTGCCGGGCAGGCCAGTTCTTTTGATGGCGGTTTGCGTACCGACATTTTTCACCGCCGATGATTGCCTATGGCGGGGCGTTGGTCAAAGCACATATGTTTGTACGCCCGATCCGGAGTGTCCCCAGAAAATGCCCAGTACCTTGAAAGACTATGTAGATGAGGCGCAGCGTGTGGTCGTGTTCACGGGTGCCGGTATCTCAACTGAGTCCGGCATACCGGATTTTCGCAGCCCTGGAGGTCTGTGGACCCAGAACAAGCCGATCTACTTTCAGGATTTCATGGCGTCCGAGACCATGCGCATTGAGGCATGGCAGCGAAAGTTCAACATGGATGACGCCTTCACCAGCGCCACCCCAAATGCCGGTCATATGGCCGTTGCCCGTCTCGTGCAGTCGGGCAAGGTAACGTCCGTGATTACACAGAACATCGACAACCTGCATCAGGATTCAGGCATACCGGAAGACAAGGTCATCGAGCTGCACGGCAACACGACCTACGCCAAATGCCTTAATTGCGACACCCGCCACGAGATTGATTTTGTTCGTTCAGCATTTGAAGAGGTTGGCAAGCCGCCGCCCTGCACCGCATGCGGCGGCATCCTAAAGACGGCGACGATCTCCTTTGGTCAAAGCATGCCTGAAAAGGAAATGATGCGCGCAGAAGCGGTCACGATGGATTGCGAACTGTTTATCGCCGTAGGCTCATCTCTCGTGGTCTATCCGGCCGCAGGTTTCCCGATTATCGCAAAGCAGAATGGCGCGGGGTTGATCATTCTCAACCGCGAAGAAACCGAGCTGGATGAGATCGCAGATCTGGTTCTGAACACTGAAGCGGGCCCGGCGCTGTCTGCTCTGCTGCCGCATAACTAGATCGCTTCCCATGCTGCACATGGGGCCGGTGAACCAATTGGTGGATCACGGTATGGGGTTTAGCCTGCATCTTTGAATGACAGCAGAGACTCCTGCATGGCTGCATCATCACGCGGCGTCGTGGCTACGCACTCAACCGGCAAGAGCGCATGCGGGTCATACAGAGTACGTTCCTCCAGATTTCCAAGTGCGATGGTTCTGTTCGGGTCACTTCGGGGGCGCTGGGGCAGGGGCACGTTGTATGCCAGCAGGACGTACCGGTCGTGCACACCATTCTCATCACTCACAGGGGCCATTACGTGCTCAATCGTGACCAGCTCGCCCGATTGTTTGCGCTCATAGGTGCGCACCGAGTGGCTGATATACTGATTGGAAAACAGAAGATCGTAGAGGACCTCAAGGTCTGCATAGACCTCCTCCGGGTAGACCTTGTCCAGATACATACCTGTCGCGTCGAAGCCGAAGGCCTCGACCAGACCGGTGCCCTGCAACGATACCTTGTAGCGCCCCTTGCCGGCCCTACGGTAGACGGCGATGTTCGGCAAAAAAGGGCGCATCTGAAAAGGGCCAAACTCCGAAGATGTTGGCATGACTCTATCACCGCGCACTTCGATCCAGGTTGATATGAACTGGCGTATATGCTCGGCCTGCAGCATGCGTCAGGCCCATCCGCCGGAAGCCGCGATCACCTGCCCGGTAAAGAAACCGCCCTCGTCGCTTGCTAGCTGAGCCACCATGCCAGCAACTTCGTCTGGTTGACCCAGGCGTCCCAGGGGAATGTTCTTCAGAATTTTGCTCGCCTTGTCCGCGTCGGCCATCAACTCGGGCGGAAAATAGTCCGGGTTCGCCACAAAATTTGGCGCGATGGCATTCACCTGAATATTGCTTGGTCCCAGTTCCTTTGCCAGCGCCTTGACGGCCGCGTTCATTGCGCCCCGGGCGGCGCAATACATTGAATAGTTGGGCAACCCATTGAGAGGGGCAGCCGACGTCAGAAACACGATCTTGCCCTGACCGCGCGGCTTCATGCGTTTGGCAACTTCAGATGCAAAAGCGAACGGTTTAAACACAAGCGCATCAAATGTGTCGCGTAGATCAGAAGGGTCAATTCCGTCCACAGACGCGCGAAGGGCGGGATAAGCATCGTTGCTTGCAAGGAGGTCTATATGTCCTTCTTCCGCCTCGACAGTGGAAACGACACTTGCAGCATCCTGTATTTCAAGCGCCCTTATGCCGGACCCCAGTGCCTCAAACCCCTGGCGCCTGTCTGCGTCCGTGAATTCAGCATCGACCGCATAGACTGTGTAGCCATCTGACGAAAGGCGTTTGGCAATTGCATCACCGACAAAGTGGGTCGCGTCCGTTAGAATTGCCGTACGTGTCTGAGTCACCGTGAATGCCTTTGTGCTGAATGAGTATTCAGACAGACTATCGCTAGTTAAAAACCGCGCAAGCGCAGAACGCGCGGAATACGGGAGAAAACGAGTATGGCCGATTGGTGGCAGGGTGCCGTCGTCTATCAGATCTATCCACGCAGCTACCTTGATACCAATGGCGACGGCAGCGGCGACCTTGATGGCATCCGGCACAAGCTGGACTACGTTGCGTCACTTGGTGTCGATGCCATTTGGCTGTCTCCCATATACCCTTCGCCGAATAAGGACTTTGGGTATGACGTCGCGGACTATGTGAGCGTAGATGCCGCAATGGGCGGCATGACGGCATTTGAGAAGCTTCTTGATGAAGCGCATGGTCGTGGTCTCAAGGTCATTCTTGATCAGGTTTTGAGCCACACGTCAGACCAGCACGCCTGGTTTCAGGAAAGCCTGCTCTCCAAAGACAATCCGAAGTCAGATTGGTATGTCTGGGCCGAGGCCCGCGAAGACGGGACGCCGCCGAACAACTGGTTGGCCGCATTCGGGGGCGCGTCATGGTCGTGGCACCCACTGCGCCAGCAATACTATTTCCATCAATTCCTGCGCACGCAGCCCAAGCTCAACTTTCACAATCCAGACGTGGTCGATGCAGTTCTGGATGTTCTGAAATTCTGGCTCGACAAGGGTGTTGATGGCTTCAGGCTCGACGTGGCCAATTCATACGTCCATGACGCAGCGCTTGGTGACAACACGCCTGTTCCCATCGACAAGCGCACGCCACTCAGTTGGAGCCATCCGGCCCGCCTGCAGTTTCACGACCATGACTGGAACCAGCCAGAGAACGTCGCGGTCATGACTCGCATAAGAAATGTCGTAGACAGCTATGACGACCGGCTGGTCTTTGGCGAGTTTGCTGCCGGAGAAAAAATTCTTGGTCAGTATGCGGGTGGCAACGACCGGCTGCATACGGCCTACACTTTTACGCTACTCGATGCGCCCACGCTCGAACGATCCGTCTTTGATCACTATTACTCGCGCATTGCAGGACCGGTAGAAGACCTGTTTCCCTGCGTGACCTTTTCCAATCATGATGTGCCACGGCCCGTCACCCGCTGGGCGAAAGGGCGCGATAAAAAACAGACTGCCAAGCTCGGCATGGCATTGCTTATGTGCCTGCGCGGTACGGCGCTCATGTATCAGGGCGAAGAACTGGGTCTTGATGATGTGGATGTTTTGCGGGACCAGATTCAGGACCCTTTCGGTGAGCTCTATTTCCCGCACTTCAAAGGCCGGGACGGCTGCCGCTCCCCAATGCCCTGGACGGCAGATGTGGCGCATGCGGGGTTTTCTACAGCCAAACCGTGGTTGCCGCTGGGCGATGCCCATCCGGCGCTTTCGGTGAATGCTCAGGAGGCGGACACTGAGTCCGTCCTGGCTTTCTCGCGGAAGTCCATCGCCCTTCGCAAGGCACACCCCGTACTCCAGACCGGTGACATAACCTTGCTGGAAACATCGGACAGTGTTCTGGCATTCACCCGCAGCGATGGTGAAAAGACCATGACCTGTGTTTTCAACTTTGGCGATGCAGACGCGCACATCGCCACGAATGCCGCGTCAGACAGGAAGCTTTCCCTGGGGTCGGCAGAAGCCCAGGGCGGCAGAATTTCTGTCGGACCGTTGGGTGTCTTTGTCGGGCTCAACGTGGACTTTCTGTTGCCGACCAGCAGCATTACTTCCATCACGTCGGCCACCCAGATAACGCCTAGGCCGGTTCCCCAGGTCGAGGCGACGTTGGCATGTGGCCCGGCTGCCGCGAACATGCCGCGGAATGCCCCGACCAGCCGTGCACTGACGAAATTCTGCCAGGCGAGGTAGGCGGCCGACGTTGCCGTCATGACACCATTGACGATGGACGGGCCAAGGCGGCGGTAGAACCAGTCCACGTCGATGACCGCTGAGGCCTCATCGCGCGGCAACAGCCCCCAGGCGCGGGCGGCGGCAAATACCAGCAGCGAGAAGGCGAGGCCCTGCATGTGGAGGACCAGCGCGGCCGTATCGAGCGGGATATTGTCCCAGTAGGGCAGTGAACCGATTGCAAGACAGCCGATCACCGCGGCGACCATGGCCGCACGCATATGAAGCGGGGCCTCTTCAACCGGCTTGTCATTTGCGCGCGGTCCAAAGAAAGCTGCGGCCGGGACACGCAGACCGGCATGGGCCCACACGCCAGCCACGCCAAACAGCGCCAGCGCAGCAACATAAGGTCCAGAACTGGCCCAGATTGAAGACAGCAGGGCCGGGATCGCCGTCCCGCCTGCCAGAATGGGTAAGCCTGCAACAGACAAACCGCCGACGACAGCAAATGCCGTGGTCCATGGCATATTGGCAGCGAGGCCGCCCAGGTCAGCTGCGGAAGCCGTTCCGGTCCGGTACATGACCGCGCCCATGGCCATGAACATCAAAAGGAACCCAAACACATTTGCGACGGCGAGGGTGGTGGCCGCTGCCAAAGCTTGAGGAGTGCCTAGTCCGATGGCCGTAACCGCCAGACCTACCTGACTGATGAGGCCATAGCAAAGCGTCCGGCGCAGGTCGTTTGAGAGCAAAGCCAGAAAGATTGGAAAGGCAATCATCACCGGCCCAATGAAGGTGAGAAGTTCCACACCTGGCATGAAGCGCATCAGCGCATAGACGGCCGTTGTGATGGCGAAAACGCTGAGCAATACCGTCCCGCCCGGCGTTGACTCCGGATAAGCGTCTGTCAGCCACGGATGCAGCACGGGGAATGCGGACCGAATGCCCAATGCGAGGATCAGGTAGATGCCCGCAGCGTTGCTCAGGTCACCAACGAAAAACTCGATACTTCCGGTGGCCTTGTATGTGAGTAGAAAGGCTTCAAGCAGCAGCACGCCCGCCAGAATGTTGACGACAGCAAAGCGCATCCCCGCACCCAGCGAACGGCTGGTGCCGCCGGACCAGATCAGGAAAGCGGCTGCAACAGATGAAATCTCGAAGAAGATGAAGAAGCTGGGAAGATCACCGGCAAGGACTGCCCCGGTGGCGCAGCCCGTGTAGACCAGTCCCGCGGCAACCGGCAGGCCTGCGCGCTCATGCCAGTTGAAAAGGCCGGCGATCGAAGCTGCCGTCAGAAAACTGATGGCAACAGCAAAGCCGGGCTGTGTGATGTCGAAAGTGGTAACGGTGACACCGATCATCTCAAAAGCACCGCCAGGCCCAGCGGGCAAGGCCAGTAGATGGATCAGGCCAAGCAGCGGCGCGGCAACAGCCACAATTGGCCGGCTTGAGCGCGGCAGAAGCGTCGCCAGCAGTCCGGCGAGGATCAGTAGAAATCCGGGAGACAGGCCATCTAGGGCACCGCCGAAAATGTCGGGTGCGATGCTCATTGGCTGTCATCCTCACCACTGTAATAGCCGGCCCGGCGGCGCAGCAAAAAGCGCAGTGGCCAGGCAGCTACCACGGCCACTAGCGCCGCGCCAAAGGATGCGATGGCAGCGCCCATCGGCACTTCAGATATGAACGGGAAGCTGGTGCTTGGAAAAATGAACCCCAGAAGTGACAGTATCCCGCACAGCACGATGATGAAGACTAGCATGGTGCGGTCTGCATGTGGCCCCAATGCCCAGCCCCAGAAGCCCTTTGGTGTTTCAGACATCAATCAGGCTCCCTAATGCGCACCAGTGAGGGGCGCGATCAATTCCTTGAGCGGCCCGACGAGGAACAGGGACAAAACAAAGCGCTGCAGTAATGACCGGCGCAATGACGGTAAGACGCGGCGCACGGACGCGTTCTTCAGGCGGCATGGCGTCATTGAACTGCGCCGCCGGTTCTTCGCGATCCCCGAGATTGCCGAAGAAACCGCGCGCTACGACAGGCAGCAGATATCCGATAGACAGGAGCGACGCCAGAATGAGTGGATAGATGATGTATTGCTGGCCGGAATCTGTCGCCGCCATCACCAGGTAGAGTTTGACCCAGTCGCCTCCCAAAGGCGGGATGCCGATGATTGCCAGCGCCCCCACTGTAAAGGCGCCGTAAACCCAGGGCATCTTCCGGCCCAGCCCATCCATCTGACTCAGTTCCGTCTTGTGTGTGGCCACGTAGATGGCACCTGCGCACATGAATAGCGTGATCTTGGCCGTGGCGTGCATCATGATTTGGAGCGCACCTGCCGTAACGCCATAGCCGGAGGCAAGCATGGCGCCAAGCGTCACATAGGACAATTGGCTGACGGTTGAGTACGCAAGCCTTGCCTTCAGATTGTCCTTGGTCATGGCGATGATGCCGGCAAACACAATCGAGAACGCGGCAATCCACATGAGCCACACGCTGGCGTCCGTTGACGACAGAAAGTCCGTTCCGAAGACATAGACCGTGACCTTGAGGACGGTGAACACACCGGCCTTCACAACGGCCACAGCGTGCAGCAAGGCTGAGACAGGCGTCGGCGCCACCATGGCGTGCGGTAGCCATGGGTGGATAGGCACAAGTGCTGCCTTACCGATACCGAACATGTAGAGACCCAGCAGGATCGGCAGCAGGGCTTCGTCGATCTTGCCTTCGAGAATGCCACCCATCTGGAAGTCACCTGTACCCGCGACAGCATAGGTCCAGATGATTGCAGGCAGGAGCAGGCCGATTGAGGTAGCAAGCAGGATTCCCAGATAGATCCGCGCGCCGCGGCGGGCTTCCGGGGTCTCTTTATGCGCCACCAATGGGTAGGTGGAGAGCGTCAGCACTTCGTAGAAGATGAAGAGCGTCAGGAGATTGTCCGCAAAGGCGATCCCCATCGCTGCACCCAGCGCGATGGCGAAGCAGGCATAGAAACGTGTCTGGTGTTTTTCGTCATTGCCGCGCATGTAGCCGATGGCATACAGCGACGTGATGATCCAAAGGCCACTAGCGACCAATGAGAAGATCACGCCCAGCGGCTCCAGCCTGAAGGCCAATGGTATGCCGGGTACCACATCAAACAGCACAAGTTTCGGCGCTTCGCCGGCCAGGTAACCGCCAACGAGGTGAAGCACTGTAATGAACAGGGCAACCGCCGTGGTGAGTGTTACCGTTTCGCGCAGGTTCGGCCATCGGCCCACTAGCGCGAGGAGAACCGCGCCGATCATCGGCAGCAGGACAGCGACGAGCATTGCCGTGCCAAAGTCGAGGCCAAGAGGCGTCAGCAATGTCATGGCGCGCCTCCGTCCATGGCACCCTCAAGGATTGGGGCCTCAATAGCGGGCTCTACACCATTTCCGTTCAACAAAGACTCCGCAACCGTCTGGCCGATGCTCGCAGTCAGGTCTGCATTTATGCCGAAGTAGATGCACGTCAGAGCCAACGTCCACATGGGAAGCAGCATCGATAGGGGCGCTTCTTTCACGGGTTTTGAGCCTTCAGGTGCGGGCGTGAGGTAGGCGACCTCAACAATCCGCCACACATAGATGACGGCGATCAGCGAACTGGCGACGATCATGAAAGCGATGACCCAGTCGCCGGTCTCAAGCGCGCCCAGAATAAGATACCATTTTGAGATGAAGCCCACGGTGAGCGGCACACCGATCAATGAAAGTCCCCCAACCACCATCGCCGCCATCGTCAAAGGCATCTGGCGGCCAAGTCCCGCAAAGCTCGCAACAGCACTCGACCCGACGCGATACACCACGGCACCGGCAACCATGAACATCACGGCTTTCATAGCGGCGTGGTTGAACAGATGCACCATGGTCGCGGGCAGCCCGGTGACACTCGCCATTGAGAAGCCAAGCACCATGTAGCCGATCTGCGCCACGGACGAGTATGCCAGCAATCGCTTAAAATCCGTCTGGAACACTGCGACTGCCGAGGCGACGAACATGGCAATGACAGCAAGTGGCAGGAAGATGGTTGAGAGTGACAGTTCCACCACCGGGAAGTCGTAGCCGAACACGGTGAACATGAAACGCAGCAACACATAGACCGCCACTTTGGTGGAAGTGGCGGCAAGAAAGATGCTCACAACCGATGGCGCATAGGTATAGGCATTGGGCAGCCAGGCGTGGATCGGGAACATTGCCAGCTTCAAACCAAGCCCCACCATGATGAAGGCAAAGCCCGCACGCACGCTGGTGAGGTCACCCAGGGGCTGAAGCCGGACCGCCAGATCTTCCATGTTCAAGGTGCCGGTTGCCTGATAGAGCAACCCAAGCCCGAGGACGTAGAAGGTCGCGCCGATCGTCCCCATAACCAGATAGGTATAGCCAGCGGTCAGTGCACGACGGTCGCGCCGAGCGCCCATGGCGACGAGCACATATGTCGACAGGGAAGAGATCTCGAGGAAGACGAAGATGTTGAAGGCATCGCCGGTGATCGTCACGCCCAGAAGACCGGTAAGGCACAGAGTGAAGACCGTGTAGAAGAGCGCCTGCTTTGACGGCTCGATCTCCGCGCGAACGGACCGGCGTGCAAAGGGCAACACCAGCGCACTCGTCGCGGCCACGATGACAAGCACAAAGGCGTTCATCGCATCAACACGATATTCGATACCGAAAGGCGGCGCCCAACCCCCGAGATGATAGGAAATCGGGCCGGTTTCAATCACCTGCTGCAGCAACAGCAATGACATGATGAAACACAGGATGGCGGTGATCAGCGCAAGACCGCCCGCCAAACCGCCGCGCATCAGCAGTAGACAGACAGGCGCAGCAAGCATCGGCACCACGACCTGAAGCGCAGGCAGGTGCAGCATCACGAAGTCCATCATGAAACAGCGCCCCCACTGGCCGAGGGGCTCGCACCACTGGCGCCGCCAGCGCGCGGTGAGTCTTCGCGGCCTTTGTCCGCTTCCTGAATATCGTCTTCTTCAATCGTGCCGTAGGCGCGCTGAATCCGAATTACCAGGCTCAGGCCTACGGCCAACGTGGCAACACCCACGACAATCGCGGTGAGGATCAGGACATGGGGAAGGGGATTGGAGTACACCGCGCCGGGGTCATCGACGTAAATGGGCGCGGTGCCACCAGTAATCTTGCCAACAGAGATGTAAAACAGAAAGACAGACACCTGAAACAGGTTTAGTCCGACAAGCTTCTTCACCAGGTTACCGCGCGCCACGACCACATAGAGGCCGACCATCATCAAAACCATGACGAGCCAGTAGTTGTAGCGACCGATTATAAAATCGAGGAGGGGGCCTTCTTCCATCGCCTACCAGTCCTCATCCTTGATCGACCCTGCGGCGTCGGCAAAACCGTAGAACACCAGGATCATGACGGTGGCGACTGTCAGCCCGACTCCAGCTTCAATCAACAAAATGCCAAGATGCTGTCCGGCCACGGCATAGTTGACCGGGTCTTGGGAAACAAAGTCGTAGTCGAGAAAATTGCCGCCCAGCAGCATCGTCGCAACGCCGACGCCTGCATAGATAAGAACGCCCAGGCAGGCTGCGGTGCGCACCACCCAAAGCGGCATGACGCGCTGCGTCGCTGCCAGGCCATAAATCAGCGCGTACAGAATGAAGCCAACGGCGACGATCACGCCGGCCTGAAAGCCGCCGCCCGCGCCGAAGTCGCCATGAAACTGTACGTAGAGGCCAAACAAAACGATCGGGGCGATCAGAATTTTTGTGATTACGCGCAGGACAATATGATGGTTCATTCATCGTCCTCCCGGCGATTTGCCGTTGCCGACTGGGTGGCAATCGCCCGGCGAATTGGCTTGTGACCGAGCAGTGCCAGAACTCCGGCACCGGCCATGAACACCACGACGACTTCGCCCAGGGT
Organism: Candidatus Phaeomarinibacter sp.; assembly: GCA_050042885.1. Lineage (GTDB taxonomy): Bacteria > Pseudomonadota > Alphaproteobacteria > CGMCC-115125 > CGMCC-115125 > Pyruvatibacter. Next base: position 8,476 of record JBHJJF010000162.1, on the reverse strand, counting down.
GTCAAAGCCGCGATAGCTGGCGAGGACGGCCGTTACAATGTTCGGCACATCAATCTCGTCTGGTGTCTGGGTGATGTAGTAGGGGCCCACATGGGTCTGTGCCGGCGCATTCGCATCACCGAAGGCGGGCATGTCCAGTGTGGAATAGAGCAGGGCCATGCCGGTTGCGATCACGACCAGCAGCGGGATTGTCTGGGCCTGCTTTGGCTTCTTCATGGTCTGGCTCGTCAGCGCCAGCGTGCCCAGCATCAAGACGGTAGAAATGCCTGCGCCAACTGCGGCTTCGGTAAAGGCAACATCCGGTGCGTCCATGGTGATAAAGAGACCTGCCGTCAGCAGACTGAATACCCCGGACAGCATCGTCACCACGAACAGATGGTCCAACCGCACAATCTGAATGGCAATCACGACCAGCATGGTGAAGAGAACGAGATCAACGACAATGGCGCTCATGACCTCGCCTCATCGTCTGCTTCCTGGTCGCCCTGCGGACTCAACGTCCTGCCCAGGAGCGGGCGCATGCCTGAGGTCCATGCGGCGTTGGCAACTGCGTGGGTTGACGTCGGGCTGGTCAGAAACATGAAGAATCCAATCGCCAGCAGCTTGACCGTGATCAGGCTGAAACCAGTCTGGAGGATCATTGCGAGGAGGATGAGTTCAGCACCCAACGTGTCCGTTACGCCGGCCGCGTGCATGCGGGAGTAGAAGTCCGGCAGTCTCAGCACGCCAATGGACCCGACCAGAAGGAAAAAACTACCCCCCGCCAACAACACACCGGTCGCGATATCGAGGGCCATCTCGATCATGAGCCTGTCCCCGACTTGTCTGTCGTGGCCGTCTCGTCGATATCGCCGAGTGCGTGATAGCGGAAGAACTTGAGGATAGCGATCGTACCGACGAAGTTTATGAGCGCGTAGAGCAGGGCAATGTCCATGAAGTCCGGTCGGTCTGTTATGAAGCCGACCAGGCCGATGAGCAGCACAGTCTTGGTGCCAAAAGCATTGAGCGCCAAGACCCGGTCAGACAGCGACGGGCCGGCGAAAAGACGCACAAGCATCAGCATCATGGCGGCGAGAAGGGCGAGGGTGGCGGCGAAATACATGCGGTCGACGTCCTATGACTTCTCGATCTCGGTGACCCTGCGGCCCATATCCGCCAGGGCATCCATATCCGCAAACGAAGTATCGATGGCGTGGACAATGAACTCGTCGCCATCCGTATCAACCGTAACGGTCCCCGGCGTGAGGGTGATCGAGTTCGCAAAGGTTACCCGGCCTACATCACTTTCCTGAGTGGGTTTGATCCGTACGACCGTCGGCGCAATTTCCATTTGCGGTGACAGCAAAATCCGCGTCACGGCGATGTTGGCCTTCACGATTTCACTTTGAAGCCATCCCCAATATTGCAGTGTGCGGTAGTGCATCTGGAATGGAAGACCCTCCGAATCCAGAACATCCATGCGTGCCACGAGGAAGGTTACGGCAATGGCGGATCCCGCACCCAAAGCAATCCACAAGGGCTTGTAGACGCCAGACAGCAATAGCCACAGACCAAACAAACCCAGCGCTAGAATAAGCCCGCGCAACATGATGTTTTCAGATCACTCCCAAGCCGTATCAACTTCCCCTGTGGCCCTTTGATAATGGGGCGTGATCCGGTTTACCAGCAGAACCGGCACAAAAATCGAAAGATTCCGCGCAATCCATTCATGGCTGTATGGGAGAGCTTGGCAAACACTTCTCCACACTTTTAGAGTGTGTAATTGTTTGCCATTGAACCAACATGAATTGCCGACTCAACGGCGGTCGAGACCAAAAACAAAAAAGCGGCGTCCAACAACAAGAACGCAATTTCAGGCCGCAACAGAAACGCGAAATCGCCGGGGGTCAGGGTGGCGGAAACGCAGATGCAGGTTAAGGGAGAGGCCATCGACGAATCCGAACTCGTGTTTCGCGTGACCGGGGTCGTGAAGTGGTTCGATACAACAAAAGGCTATGGCTTTATTGTTCCGGAGGATGGATCAGCCGACGTGTTGTTGCACATGTCGTGTCTGAAGCAGGCCGGGCTTGAAGCTGCGCGTGAAGGCGCGACTGTTGAGTGCGACGCGGTAAAACGTGCCAAGGGCACTCAGGCGTTGCGGGTCATAGAGGTGGACGAGAGTACCGCCGTCGCACAGGCTGACAAACCGTCACCTCCCATAAGCAATGGAGAATCACGCGCGCCACGTGTGGTCGCTGTGGGAGAGCAGGAGACAGCCTCCGTCAAATGGTTCAACCGTGCCAAAGGCTATGGCTTCGTGACCCGGGGCGATGGCACGCCAGATATTTTTGTCCATATGGAAACGCTCCGTGACGCAGGCATTCGCGAACTGCGTCAGGGCCAGCAGGTGCTGGTGCGCTTTGGCGAGGGTGAGAAAGGTCTGATGGTCGCAACCTTTGAGTTGCTGGACTAACACCACTCCGTCTCCCCAGGTTTTCCGCAGGTGATTTGCATGCGTACCCTTGCAGCCGCGTTTGTTTCGATGGCGCTCGTCCTGGTCCGCCTGTCGGCCTGCGCAGAGGACCTGACTTCTGCGGACACCCCCTCCGACACCCTCATAATCGAAACGTCCAGCGGGACGCACGTGTTTTCCGTTGAGCTTGCCGATACGGATGAGAGCCGTCAGCGCGGTTTGATGTTTCGAGAGGATCTTGCTCTTGATGCGGGGATGCTTTTTGACTTCGAGACACCTCGCGTCATCACCATGTGGATGCGCAACACCCCACTTCCATTGGATATGATTTTCATCTCGGAAGCTGGCCGCGTTGTCCATGTGGCGGAGAACACGGTTCCATTCTCTGAGGCTATTGTCTCGTCCCGTTTCCCAGCTCTCTCCGTTTTTGAAGTCAATGCAGGCACTGCCCAAAGCATTGGTCTGAGGCCCGGCGATCACATACGCCATGCCTTGTTTAAGAACGTAGCCGTGCAGGAAAGCCCAAGCCAAAGCCAAAACCCCTAGGGCCCAAGCCGACGCCCGAGCGTGACATCAAGCACCAGCTACGCTACCTCCGCTGCCATGACATCATCATCCAAGACCGGCTCACCGGCACCTTCGGGCCCAAATCCACCGGACGGGTATGAAGAGAGCACCAATCGCGGGCCCTTCACGACCCATAACGGACCATTCTTTCATCGCATCGATGAAGACGGCGGTTTTTCTCATGGTTTCCGGGCGGCCGAGCAACATTGCAATGGCATGGGCATCGTCCACGGTGGCCTAGTGACGGCCTTTGCAGACGGGCTGATGGGCACCGCGGTGTGGCGATCGACCCAGATTGTCGGGCTGACGATCCGCCTCAATGCGGATTTCCTCTCCATCGCCAAAGTCGGCGACTGGGTCGAGGGGACCGCAACGGTGACACGTGCCACAAAGTCAGTAGCATTTGTGGAGGCCAACGTTGCTGTTGGCTCTCGGCCGATCCTTCATGCGACAGGGGTCTTCAAGTTGATGCCCCGACACAAGAAGCGCTGACATCTCAATCGATTGGACAACTCATGAGCAAGACGGCATTTGAAATTCTCTGCCTGCTGGTCGCCGCAGCCTTTACCGTCTTCTTCGTCATTGTGGTTCTCCCACCGGCCCTTGAAAGTGGAGACATTGTCGGGGCCTTTGCTGCAGGCTTTGTAAACCCATATGCGTCCGGCTATTCCCTCGACACCATCCTGTGCGGTATGATCCTCATCATCTGGATCATCTATGACCGCAGCAGCCTGGGCGTGCGTCACGGCTTGTGGGTCATACCCTTGATTTTCGTGCCGGGCGTTGCCACTGCATTTGGGATCTACCTGGTCCTGCGGCTTCGCCAACGGGGTATCGAGACGGGCTGAAATCGACCCCCGACAGAAGTCTTAATGCCGCACTTGCGGCGGAGAGCCGATTGGGCCAATGTCCCGCTTCTTCGACGCCGAGGGCAGGGTTTCTGCCATCGGAATCGGCCCGGTCGGGGCATGGCGCAGCCCGGTAGCGCACCTGTTTTGGGAACAGGGGGTCAGAGGTTCGAATCCTCTTGCCCCGACCATTTTTCTCTCATTTCGAGCAAACAGCTCTGGCCGTTGCCGCGCCAAGTCCCAGCTTCACTTTAGGCCGGCGGTGTCAGCCGCGTTTGGTCGTTTTCCTCTACCAGCCGGTTGTTTATGTGCAGGTACACTTCTGCCATTTCGTTGGCCAGCGTGTAGCCGACTTCGGGTATGAGCTCGCCTGCGACATCGCGATCGCGATAGACCACGGGCGTCCAACCTGCTTCCTCATACTTTTTCCGAACCGGGTTGTCTTTGAACGCCCACAGGCAAACCGGCCATAAATCGCGGCTCCAAAGGAAATGGATCATCCGGTTCAGCGCATGAATGCCGATGGCATGTCCCCGGTATTTTGGCAGGAAGTAGGCGGCGTGAAGTTCGCCCCGTGCGTCGGGAATGTCGGCATCGTCATTGGGCTTGACCATCGTAAAGCCGACAATTTCAGCCTCATCTTCAATCACCAGTATTTGCTGATCGGGATCATTGTCCTCAAGCGCTCGCGTCCACTGATCAAGGCGAAAGGCATAGTCCCGCGACGCGTGGACGTGCTGTGGCATGAAGGAGTACACCTCACGCCAACATGCAACATGGATGCGGGCAATAGCTTCGGCATCGGTCGTGCCTGCGGTTCTCATCTCAACCATACGTATCTAAAAACCTTCTGGCTGCGCCTAATATGCTTGTTTTTCTTCATTAATTTCAGTCAGTTGCGTGCCTTTACTTATGCAGGTGCATTGCTGACTATTCGTCATGCGACCCTATGGCGGCTTGGTATTCGCCCCCCAAGGTCATATCTTTTCAATAACCATTCGCAGGAATCAGTTTTTCACTTCTGCCCTGCATTTGATACACAGACCTTTTGAAAGGCGCATTTTGAGTTCTCCGGCCCCAGCACAGATAAAAACAGCAGCACCTTCGGTGTCTGCTCAGCGTGCTGGCACGCCAAAAGCGCGGGCGCCTGAAGCCAAACAGGCCCGGGCGGAGGCGCTGCTGCAAGCCGCCGAAGACGCGTTGCTGGATGCGTCCTATCACGACATCACCATGCTGCAGATCGCCAAGCGGGCCGGTCTGGCGAAGGGCACGGTGTACCTCTATTACCCCAGCAAGGAAGCGCTCTTCCTGGCGGTCCTCATGCGCAAGCTGAATGCCTGCTTCGACGATGTTGACGCAGGTCTGAAAGGCCGCAAGCAACCGGCGGAGCATATAGCCAAGGTGCTCACCAAAGCGCTGCTTGGGCAGCACGGGCTGTTATCTCTGCTCAGCCTCCTATTCACGCAGTTGGAGCCCGGAGCCGGTATTGACGCGCTTGTCGATTTCAAACGCCAGCTAAGTGCGCGGCTGACCGAAATCGGCACCACGATTGAGCAAGCGGGCGGCATGGCGCCAGGTGTCGGGACCACGCTGCTTACGCGGGCCAATGCGCTGGCCATCGGCCTGCAGCAGTTTGCCTCTCCGCCCAAAGAGATCATTGACGAATTGGCGCGGCGTGCTCCGGAGCTCAGAAAACAACCGCTTGATGTTGAAGCGGAATTAACCGACAGCCTGTCAGATATAATCAGGGCGAAAATGTCCGCGTCATAGGCAAATGTGAGACGCGTTGGGTGACTTAGACGGGTTGATCTGACACGTCTCTTTCAGCCATACAGGGGTCGTCGCGCAGCGGCAGTTTGAACCAGAATTCATAAGGGCAGCGGATCATCATGGTGGCGCGCATCTACAAGCCGGCCAAGACGGCCATGCAGTCTGGCACCGCAAAGACCAACCTCTGGTTTCTTGAATACGAGCCGGAAAGCGCGCGCGAGATTGATCCTTTGATGGGCTGGACGAGCTCAGGCGACATGAAAGGCCAGCTCCAGCTGAAGTTTTCCAGCCAGGAAGACGCCGTGGCCTATGCCGAGCGCCACAAGATCGCCTACCAGGTGTTCGAGCCGCAGCCCCGCGCTGCTCGCCCCAAAGCGTATTCAGACAATTTCAGATCAGACCGCGTCGACGGCAACTGGACGCATTAGCGTCACCTATTTCGACGTAAACTCGTCAGCATGCGCCCGTAGCTCAACTGGATAGAGCAACGGCCTTCTAAGCCGTAGGTTGCAGGTTCAAGTCCTGCCGGGCGCGCCAATCATTGGGTTTGAGCCCAAATCCTCTAGTTGCAACGCACAAGCGTGAGCGACCTGACGGAAGTGTAACTTGCGGGTCATAGTCTCGATCCGCCACGTTTTCACCCTAGATATTGAATAAACAAGAGTGCCGGTAGCAAACTATCCGGCCATTGGCGTTCGTGTGCGCCTGTCAGGGAGATGATGTCATGACGAAACAGTTTGGGTCTAAAGAAGCCACAACAGCAGCCGGCAATGCCCCGCTCTCGATGCAGGCACTTGCGCTTTTAGGTGCGGTGGCCGTAGGCGGCCTGGTCTGGATCGGGATAGCCGACGCCAAGTCACCGCCAATCGACGCAGCAGCCGGCGAAGCAGAGGCGCTGGAAGCCGCTTCTGAGCCTGAGGCCAGTGCGCCACGTCCACTGGCACAGGGAGATGACGAGGCCATTGCGCGCGTTGTCCGCGAAGCCGAACGTACGGAAGATGGTGGTCAGGAACTCTACAAGCGCGGGCTTTATCCAGAAGCACTGATGATATGGGAAGAAGCAGCTGAGGCAGGTGATGCCGGTGCCGCCTACAAGATTGGCGCGGCTTATATGGACGGGCAGTCCGTGTCCCATAGTTTTGATGAGGGTCTCAAGTGGCTTCGGCGCTCTGCGGAAATGGGCGACGGTCGCGCCATGGGCGATTTGGGCAGCGCCTATGACTGGGGTTTTGGTGTTACCCAGGACAGGGCAGAAGCCGCCAAGTGGTTCGAGCAGGGCGCGCTGCGCGGCCATGCCGCAAGTCAGTACAATGTGGGTGTTCTGTATGAGGAAGGTGAGGGCGTCGAGAAAGACGTCACCAAGGCCTACATGTATTACATCCTGGCCAATGAGAATGGCTTTCCAAAGTATCCGGCTGAAGCGATCGAAGCCCTCACACCCAAGTTGACAAATGATCAGATCAAAAAAGGGGTTGATGCAGCCCGTGCGTTTGAGCCGATTTAGGCGATATTTGAAGGAACCATTAGGGTTTTTGTGGTCTTTGCGTAGCTCCTTTCAAGGAATTCATCTTCATTTCCAACTGTTCCATGCTATGTGACTTGGTGAAATCAAACGGTGCTGAGATTTCTGCAGCATTCGGACTGATCATGTTCAGGTCAGTAACGGCATTAATACCCGCAGAACGTGGGGTGTCCGTCATTCGCGGACAGGCCAACTTGGGGGCCCACAAGGAGGACCAACAATGAGTTCAATTTTCAATTCCGGTACTGGTGCGATTGCCGCGCTGCTGACGGCATCGGCGTTCGCCATGCCTGCCGCAGCTGGTGTGAGCCAGGCTGAAGCCGACAAGCTCGGCAATTCCCTTACGCCAATCGGCGCTGAAAAGGCAGGCAATGCTGACGGCACCATTCCGGCATGGGAACCGCTTGCAAATCCGCCAGCCCATTCAGCCGGCGATTTCTATGCTGATCCCTATGCGGATGATGCGCCACTCTTCACAATCACAGCTGAGAACAAGGCTGAGTATGAAGACAAGCTGACAGGCAGCCATAAGGCGCTGCTTGACGACATCGCCGGCTACAAGATGATCGTCTACCCGTCGCGCCGGAACTGCTCGTTCCCGGATTTTGTGAACGCGGCGTTCAAGCAAAACGCGCTCAACAGTGAGCTGGTGGCTGACGGCAACGGCGTTGCCAACGCAACCATCGGCACGCCGTTCCCAATTCCACAGGAAGCGGTGGAAGTGGTCTGGAACCACAATCTGCGTTACCGTGGTTACAAGCTGAACCGCCAGTTCGCGTCCATCGCGCCGGACGGAAACGCAAGCTTCACACCGATTACGGTGTATGACGAAGTGGTGTTCACCTACTCGAACCCGGACATCCCCAGCTTCGACAGCCTCAACAACATTTCGCTGAAGTATCTGCAGACGGTAATCGCCCCGTCTCGCCGTGCTGGCGAATTGCTGCTGGTGCACGAAACCATCAACCAGGTGAAGGGTGCCCGTAACGCGTGGCAGTACAACCCGGGCACCAAGCGTGTGCGTCGTGCACCGACGGTGGCTTACGACAACCCGCAGTCCTATGCTGACGGTCGTCAGACGACGGACCAGTTTGACCTCTTCAACGGGTCGCCTGACCGCTACTCGTGGGAAATGAAGGGCAAGTCCGAGAAGTACGTTGCGTACAACTCATACAAGTGGGCAAGCCCTGACAACACCTATGAGCAGATGCTGCAGCCGGCCTCTCTTAATCAGGACCTTCTTCGCTACGAACTGCACCGGGTGTGGACCGTCGAAGCCACTATCCGTGAAGGCCAGCGGCACATCTACACACGTCG
>JBHJJF010000161.1:0-13732 GCA_050042885.1 Candidatus Phaeomarinibacter sp. | reverse complement strand
CTTCCTGACACGCCGACGGGACGTGGCGGGATGTAGGAGGCGCCGATATCGCGCGCGGGCGGGCCGGTGCGGAGGAGGGCGGCGGTCGTCTTTGCGCTCTCGCCTGCGATGCGGGGGTCGGATGCGAGCGCGAGGGCGACGCCGCCGCCACAGGCCGGGCCGTGCACGAGGGAAATGATCGGCTGCTGGCATTTGCGCATGCGCATGACAATTTCCGAGATGCGGCGCTGGGACATGAGGCCTGCTGCCGGTCCGGTCTGGATGGCTGTCGAATCGGAGCGATTGGACGAATCCTTCAAATCCAGCCCGGCGCAGAAGGCGCGCCCGGCGCCCTTTAGCACGACGACGCGCACGGCGTTGTTCATGTAGAGCGCGTGGAAATAGTCCAACAGCTCATCGATCATGGTCGGGTCGAGGGAGTTGAGAGCGTCCGGACGATTGAGCGTGACCCAGTCGACGGCGCCATCCTTGCGGATGTCGAGTGTGGTGTAAGACATGGCTGTTTCCTCAGATGTGTTTGTTTTGTTTATGGCGAAGACGGTGGTGCCTTGGCGGCGATCATCTGCTCGAGCACGTCGGGCGGGAGATCAAGCCAGCGCAGGCTGATTTCATCAGGCGCATGTTGCGGGTCGAAGTAAGGCGGGTGAACGCGCACCACGTCAGCAATGAACTTGCCCTGTGCCGGCCCCATGGAAATGGTGCCGGTGGCGAATTCGCCAACGGTCAGGGAAACCGATACGCCCTTGAGGCGTGCGCCGCCGAAGGACCAGTCGAGAATGTCCGCCGGGCCAAAGCCCAGGTCTATGACCGGGCTGAGGGCCGATGGAGTCTCACGCTCATGCAGCCGGCGTTCTGCGCCCATGTCATCCGGGTCCGGCGAGTAGGCTTCAGGCTGGCTGATTGGAGGTGTGGGGTCGGACACGGTGCGGGCGCTTTCACGTTGTGATTGCAGACGCGCAGTGTGCGATGCCGAGCGCCGCGGCTCAAGGCGGCACGGTGGTGCTGCCGCAGACACCAGAGCTATGGCCGGGATTCCGAAGCGGCGTCTGCCGGATCACGGCAGTGCTGACAGGCAGGAGCTTCGCCTTGCTTCGCCATAGAATTGCCGCCCCTTTGCCTGACGATGGCATTTACCGGACCTTCATCGCCAGGACGTGATGGTGTCTTGATGGCGTGAGGCTGGTCTGGGTCCGCAGGGCTTCCTACATGTGGCCGCGCTAGGTACTGTCCGCCCGGTCAGATGACCGGCGCTCCTCCTTCCTTCCGGCCGGTCTGCGGGCGGTTCCTCCATGTGCCCCTGCCTGGCGCATTCTTGAAAGGCGATCGTTACTTCCCGTGAGTGGCTCATTTCACATAGTGCAGGACCTGATCCTGCCCGTGGCCCTGTTCGGGGTGATGGTGACGGTTGGCATGGAGCTGACGCGGCGGGATTTTCGCGATCTGGCCGCGGCGCCCAAGGGCTTTGTCATCGGCAGCGCGGTTCAGCTGTCACTGTTTCCAGCGCTCGCCATTCTGGTGTTGTGGCTGGTGCCGCTTCCCGTTGCGACAGCGGTCGGCCTTGCCATTGTGGCTGCGTGCCCGAGCGGCGGATTTTCCAATGTGCTGACGCTGTTGGGGCGGGGCAATCTGGCCCTCTCGATTTCGCTGACGACCATATCAAGTGTGCTGGCCATTCTCACGCTGCCGCTCGTGCTGGCGTTTGCCTTGTCCGTTGCAGATGTGAGCGCTGCCACGGGAGAAAACATATCCATTCCGTTGGTGCCGACGCTGACTCAGCTCTTTTCTGTCGTGCTGTTTCCCGTCGCCATCGGCATGTGGGCTCGGGCCACCCACCCGACATGGGTGCAGCGAAACATTGACCGCGCGCAGCAGTCAGCCCAGTTCGCGCTCTATGGGGTGGTCATTCTCCTCGCAGTCCAGGATTGGGAACCGTTCAGCGCGGGTATTGAATCATCCATGCCGCTTGCAGCCATGATGTTCGCGCTGAGCGCCGGCGGCGGGTTCTTCATTTCGAGCCTGTTCCTGTCGCGCGCGGAAGCTTTTACGGTGGCGATTGAAACCGGCACCCGCAATGTGGCGCTGTCGACGCTGGTGGCGCTGAGTGTTCTGGACAAGGTAGAATGGGCGGCCTTCGGGGCGGTATATATTGCGCCTGCCAGCGCTCTTGGCTTTGTTGCGGCGTTGCTGCACAGACGCGCCGTCAAGCAGGACCGCTAGCGTCTTGCACAGCGTGGTGGCCACAAGGGCCGGACACCAACCGGACTATAAACGCTCCCATGTCGCAGTTGTTTTCCCTCCCTGGCCGTATCGTGACGCAACTGCGCGACATGTATTACGGCTGGTGGGTTGTGGCGGCTGTCTTTGTGACGATGAGCACGACGGCCGGTATTGGATTTTACAATCTGTCGGTTCTGCTTGGTGCCTTCAGCGATCAGCGCTTTGACGTCAGCGAGGTGTCCGGTGCGACGGCGACGTTCTTTCTGGCGTCGGGCTTTGCGGGCATGGCTGTCGGGCGGCTGATCGAGATTTATGACGCACGCTATGTGGTTGCCATTTCCGGTGCACTCGGGGCGCTGGTGTTTGCGTTTGTCGGGTCGATCACCGAAGTCTGGCAGCTCTATCTTTTCTATGCCGTGTTTGGCGGTCTCTATGCCGGGTGCGCGCTCGTGCCGGGCACCACACTTGTGGCGCGCTGGTTTGCCCGGCGGCGGGCGGTTGCCTTGTCTATTGCCTCGACGGGTCTTTCCATCGGTGGCATCGTGTTCGCGCCGGTCTCAGCCTGGATCATCCAGACGCAGGGCCTGACTGTGGCCGGGCATTGGCTCGCCATCATGTTCTTTGTGGGCGTGGTCCCGGCCGCGTTGTTCGTTCTGCGGCCCAGCCCGCAAAGCATGGGGCTGCGTATCGATGGGGACCCGCCCCTTGAGGATGGCGAACAGGACGCTCCGCCTGACGGTGTGCCCATGGCGCACGCGATACGGTCGCGGTTTTTTGTGGGCGTCACGGCAGCCTATGTCTTTGCCATGATGTCTCAGGTGGGCGCGCTGTCGCATCAGTTCCGGCTGGTGAGTGGGCGGGAGGATGCAGCGCTTGCGGCGCTTGCAGTCTCTGTATTGGCGGCCTCCAGCAATGTGGGGCGGCTTCTCGGCGGGGTGGCCCTGTCGCGCCTGTCCATTCGCGCATTCACATTGGCCTTTATGCTGCTGCAGGCGCTCGGACTATCCGCATTTGCCTTTGCGGACGGTGTTGTGGCGCTGATGGCATCGTCCGTGCTGTTCGGTGTGACGGTGGGGAACATTTTGATGTTGCAGCCATTGCTTCTGGGGGAAGCCTTTGGACTGCGCGACTACGGGCGTATTTTTGCGTTGAGCCAGATGTTCGGCACCGTCGGCGTGGCGGCGGGTCCGGCACTTGTGGGCGTCGTGTATGATCTGGCGGGAGGCTATGGCCCGGCCTATCTCACTGTCGCCGCCAGTTCGCTGGTGGCCCTTACGATCTTCTGGCTGTCGGGGCCGGTGGGCAAGGCTTCGGCTGATTATGCGCTGGTTGCTGAAGCGGACAGAGTGTAGCCAAACCGGGGCTGGCCCGGCAGGCCCTATCCAAGTCTGACCGGCGCCTGCGGAATGCCTTCCCAGAATTCCGGGTCATGGCCATACATGATGGTGGCGCCGCGTTGCTGAAGATCCCGCAGCGTGTGAAGGGACTTCAGCATCTGCTCTTCGTCGTGGCGAAAGCGCGGCAGATGCAGATCGTCCAGCGACCGGCGCAGGTAACAGGCGTCACCGGCAAGAACGAACTGCCCTTTCTGTGTTGCGACCTTGAGAGACTGATGGCCGGGGGTGTGGCCGGGCGTTGGAATACAGACCACTGAGCCATCGCCGAACAGGTCGTGTTCTCCGCTGATCATGTCGAAGGACTGGCCGGTTTCGAAGTCTTCGGCCACATAGCCAAAGGGCGTACCAGCTTCGCGGGCATGTTCCAGCTCACGCTTTTGTACAATGACCGGCACGTCGGGTGCGAGCTGGTTACCACCGGCATGGTCAAAATGCAGGTGCGAGTTCACCAGGTGCGTGACCGAGGTCAAATCCAGATCGGCCTCCTCGAAGCGCGCGGGCAGAAGCTCCTGATTGGTGACATGAAACGTATGGGACTTGTGGACCTGATCGCGATAGCGGCTGTCGTCATGGGCTGCGTGAGGATTGAGGCCCGTATCAAACAGCACGGACCCTTTGTGATGCACAACCAGATAGGCCGGCACCGGCACTTTCAGCGTGCCTTCCTCCCCTTCAAGAAATGACCTGAAAGGCATCGTCAGGTGGCCACAGGTGAAAGCATAAAGTGCGACGGTCATGCGGTGTGCCTTGGGTGTCGCGCTAGTTCAGCCCGCGGCCGGACAGGTTGTGGGCCTGCTTCAGGTCACCGCGCAGGGCGCTGATAAGACGCTCGGTCAGTCGCTCCTTATCAGCAACGGGACCCTCGGTGCGTGTGGTGTTTCTGGCATGGCCGCGCCAGACCACCCGGGCGCTGGCATCTATGATCTCGAAGTTCATCGTGTAAGTGGAGATCGGCGTGCAGGTGTCGCCATCGCGATCAAAGCGATATTGCCCGACAGCTTCGGGCTCCTTGCCGCCTTGTACCTCGGAGCGGATTGAAAAATTCCGGTTGGGCCTCGCGTACTCATCGTCTGTTTCATAGACGAACTGCCAGAACGCGTTGTCGTCGATCTTGAAGCCAAGGTTTGCAAGCCGCGCGGCGATGTCATCTTCCATGTTGACGTCGCGATCCACAGCCCGGCGGCTGGTCAGAGAGATGGGGCCGCCCAGGGGAATGTCACCGCTGACATGACTTTCAATCTTGAGGCCGAGGCCAGAGCAGGCATCTGTGGAGGGGGTCTGCGCATGCGCTTGGGTACTCACCAAAAACAAAGAGAGAAGCGCGCCGGCCAAAGCCACCTTAAACCTTGTTGTTTGGGTGGCTTTTGAGGCGGCTGACGAGAGGGTGGCTGTTGGGCGGTGTGTCATTGCGGCGCTTTCTGCTGACCTGCATGAGACACCTTTCGGTTTATCGGTTTCTCATGGCGCGAGTACTGAGGGTAGGCTTCCTCTGATCAACGAATGTGTCAGGGAGATGTGCAATGCAAGGTTTGTCCCAAGCAGATGCTTATTCCGTTTTGAAGCTGCCAGTTGCCGTGATGGTTGCTGGTATCTTGTTTAGTGCGCCCGCAGGTGCACAGCGCGACGCGGGCTCAGACGCGTTCGTGCAGTCGATCACAACGCCGCAGATCGAATCGACAATTTCTATTGCGCCTGAAATTGCTGTCGAGCCGGGCCTTGGCCCGCAAATTATTTCGGGCAGTGTCGGAACGGTTGGGCAGCTCACCATCATGGCTGGGGAAGATGCTGAGAGCGTGCCTGAATTTTTTCGGCCGTATCAGGTAGATGAGCGGTGGGAGGTCACGCATACAAGCACGACCTATCTCAGTGCCCTTGGCACCCAATGGCTCTTCACCGGCGGTGCGCATGGCAACACGGAATTTTCCGCCGTCATCTGGCAACGGGACAAGGAAGGGCGTGGCATGGATGTTCCCGTCACATCTTTCTTTGTTGACGGCATGAACGCTGAAGCGCCGGTGTGGGCGACCCTGTCAGGGCACCTGCTGGCAGCATGGGAAGCTGAATGGGCAAAGCGCATGGGCCAGCCGCTGGGAGAGGACGACCAGTCATGGCGTGACGGGGCGGTCAAAACCCTTAGATATCGACCCGACGGCTACATGGTTGTGACATTGCTGCCGTCAAACCTGGCTGAGAAATCAGCAGGCCTGACATTTCACTATGCGCCTTATGCCCTTGGCCCCTATGCCATGGGAACATTTTCATTTGATGTGCCGCATGTGGTTTTTGCGGACTATCTGACGGACGATGCGAAAGCGATTTTTGGCGGTGAGATCGAGGTTGTTGCTGCGCCGTCTGACTAGGTGCATCGCCCAAATGCCGGGGGTTGCCGACTTGGCGACGGGCTGTAACCATACCCTGCATTTGATTGATCTCCATTGGCTTCGACCGCGCTTTCCTCTTTGCATCGTTTTCAGGTTCTACTTTGATTGAGCTTATTCTCTTCGGCTGTCTGATTTATCTCTTCGTACGCCAGAAGCGGTTGGGCGATCAGATATCGCGGCTCACGGACGAAATTCGGGCTCTGACATCCGAAACCCAGCGGTCTCCTGAACCTGACGACACGGTGCAGGATAGACCCGCTGCAACGACTGGCCCTGATACTGAGACCAAAGCCGGTCCTATTGCACAGCCTGATCCAACGCCGGCTGCCGCGCCCGCAGTTGCCTCAATGGACACGACCCAAGAAGACACTCCGAACTGGGAGCCGCCACAGCAGTTTGTCTTTGGCTCGGACAACATGGACCGGCTGGGGGCGTGGCTTAAGGAAAACTGGATCTATGTGGTTGCAGCCCTGTCTCTGACCATGGCTGGCATCTTCCTGGTTCAATACGGGATTGAAACAGGCATCCTGTCGCCTACGGTCCGGGTACTTTCAGCGTTGCTGTTTGGTGTCGCGCTGGTTGGGGCCGGTGAGCGCATTCGCAGGCGCGGTGGTGATGGCGCTGAAGACCTGACCGCCTTTTTACCCTCCACTTTTGCGGGCGCGGGTATCGTCACACTTTTCTCAGCGGTGTTGGCCGCACGTCAGCTTTACGGCCTTATCGGATCCGAAATTGCCTTCATTGGTCTGTTCAGTGTGGCGGCAGGTGCCATTGGGCTTGGTTGGGTCTATGGCAGCTTTCTTATTGTGGTTGGCATTGCCGGGGCGGTTCTTGCGCCTTTCATTGTGGGAGGTGAGAGCGCTGAGCCGAACTGGCTGTTCTACTACTTTGCGCTGATTGCGGCGGTGGGGTTGACGGTTGATGCGCTCAAGCGTTCGGCCTGGGTGTCCGCCGTGGCCATGAGTGTGCCTTATGTGGGAGCTTTACTTGTGTGGATTGGCGTTGCGACGTCCGGGCCGCACTTCGTCGCTTTTGCCACTCTTCTCGCTGTCGCTTCCATATGTTTGCCGATGATGAAACTTCGACCGACGTTTGACGGTGCCATGTTGTTCGGTCCGATTCATTCCTTTGGGCCGAAAGGCTGGCCGGACTTCCCAACGCGCCTGGCTGCCGGCGGTATTCTGGCATTGTGCGTCGTCGCTTTCTTTGTGGCCCATCGCGATGTGCCGTCTTTCTGGCTGACGCTCGGCGTCCTTTTCCTGGGGCTTAGTGCTGTTGGCTTCTGGCTTGATCGTTTGCCCACACTTGAGGACATGGCACTGCCGATCCTGATTGCCATGCTTGCCATCATCGGGTGGCACGGGCTTGCTGCGGGCCCGGTTGATAGGGCCTTCACGAATGCGTTTGTCGGTTTTGAGAGCCCCGCGCCCTGGACGATGACGTGGCTGACGGGTTTCGGGCTTGCGGTCTCGGGTTTTGCGGCCTTCAAGAGCTCCCGCACCACACCCTTCCCGGTCATCTGGGCAGCAGGCGCGGCATTGTTTGCACCCTTGGTGATGCTCACGATCGAGTTTGTGTGGCAGCCACGGCCCCATCTCAGCGACATCGTCTGGGCAGGCCATATTGCGGCGGTGGCCGCGATGATGGCGTTTTGTGCGAACCGGGCTGGTCTTGCGGATGGGGACATGCGTCTGCGCACTGCGCTCTACACACTGGCGGCCCTCAACATGGTTGGGTTTGCAATGGCGGTGACCTTGACGGAGACCGCCCTGACACTCGGTTTCGCCACACTGGTTGTCTCAGCTGCCTGGCTCGACAGGCGCTTTGATATCAAGGTCATCAACATCTTCGTGCAGCTGGGCATTGTCCTGTGCGGGTTCCGGCTGGTTGCATATCCGGGTATTCCCTGGGCTATTGATGCCCGCTTCTTTGAATTTGCCATCGGCTATATAGGTGTGATCGCCCTCCTCGCGGCGACCTGGATCCTGCTGCAACGGCGCGCTCGGGAGCATTCGATCATTATCGCTGAGTCTGCCGTGTGGAGCCTTGCCGGCATATTCGTCACGATCATCATTTACCGCGCCCTGGATGGTACCAATACCAGCCAAGAGCACTGGTCGCTGTCGCTCTTTGCCATGGTGTGGCTGATATCCGCAGCCAACCAGCTCTATCGGGTTCAGATTGGTGGTCTGATGGGCCTAGTCAGGACTGGTTTGGGGGCCGCATTCACTATCGGGGGTGGCATGCTGCTGATTGCGGCTGTGACGATTGGTTCGCCGTTGGGCGGCAGCGTGGTGCTCGGGCCGCCGATCCTGGACACGCTCCTGATCGCCTATGCGGTGCCGGCAGTGCTGCTTGCTGCGGTTGCCTGGCGGTTTGAGCATCTGGACCGGAACATCCGCCTCAGTCTTATCGCCACGGCGGCCTTCCTGATGGTGCTTTATGGCGGGTTGGAGATACGGCGATTGTGGCAGGGACCATATCTGGCGGGGCCGGGCGTGCTCGATGGAGAACAGTACAGTTACACAATTGCGCTCATTATGCTGGGCGCCGCGCTCCTGTTCCTTGCACTGCTTCGCAAGTCTGAGCTCATCCGCAAAATCGCCATTACCGTGATTGCCGTGACAATCGCGAAGGTGTTTCTCATCGACATGAGTGGTCTTGAAGGTCTGATCCGGGTTCTTTCCTTCTTTGCGCTGGGGCTTGCGCTAGCTGGTGTTGCACTGCTCAATCGCTGGATGACGCGGTCTCTGGCCGGTGACGAGAATGCCACGTCCGAGCCGGAAGTTGTCTAGCGGCGCCGTAGTGGTCACTCGTGACTTAGCCGGTGTGCAGCCTCTTGTGTGGTGCCCCCGCGTTGGGGCAAAGTCCGCGCGCTATCCGTGAAGCGCAGAGGCCCCGTAGCTCTGTTGGATAGAGCAGAAGATTCCTAATCTGAGGGGCGGTTGTTCGAATCCACCCGGGGTCACCATTTTTTCGCTCACGGCAGTTTCACTTTGTTCAACGCCTGCCGCGGAGGCGGGCGACAGCCCGGGCCGCGGTCACGGCCTTGGTCGGCTTCGATGTTGGTCGGCTAACGCCATCGTTCTGCATGGGCCGACTGATAAGATGGCCAGAGCCGGTAGCGGGTGGATCGCAAAAAGTGCTGATGCAGCAACTACGGAAAAGACGCCCGCGTTGCGGCCTGCAGGACTTGGCGGACGACGGCGGCCTGATCGCCGGCGCCCAGCTTGGCTTTGAGATTGGCGAACTGGGTTCGGACGGTGGTGATGGCAACGTCGCGCTGTTCGGCAAACTCTGCGAGGCTGGTGCCTGTGGCAAAGGCGGCGGCGAGGGCTGCTTCTTTCTTGGACAGGCCGAACCAGGTGACGAGTGCTGTTTCGTCGATCTTGAGCCGGTCGGGAGGTGTCAAAAGCCGCAGCAGGACCACGGGCGGCACGCCGCGCCCTTCGCTTTCCTGTTGCAGACGCTCGCCGCGCAGGAGTGTCGGCCCCTTGTAGCCTCGCTTGCCTTTCACGCCGTCCAGACGGACAGCGCGCTGGCGGCGACCGGACGCAGCCTTGAACAGGCTATCAAGCGCGGATTGCAGGTCTTCGTCATCGCGCTCTGTCGTGCCAAAGAGCCTGCCGTTTTTCAACAGGATGGGGGACTGGCTGTCGAGAAGGTCGCGGGCGCGCTTGTTGGAGAGCAGGATATGGCGACTGGCGCTGAGCAGCAGCATCCCGTCCGACGCTTCGGAAAACAGCATGGTCAGCCAATCCCGTTCCACCTGATCCTGGGTCACCAGGGCGCCGTGTTTCAGGCGCCGCTGAATGAACGGCCAGACCCATTCAGGGCCGTGGGCGCGGGACCACTCGAATATTTCATCGACCCGCTCGCGGGTGTGCGGCTGGATGAACTCCTTGATCAGCCCCTGATAGGACGTAATGAGGCTGTCTGCATCCGCCTTGCTGGCCGGCGCCTTGTTGCCGGTCTGCTTGCGAATGAACTGTCCGATGCGGGCGAGGGCAGCGGTGCTTTGGGTCGAGAGCGGTGCGAGCCGCGGCCAGGTGTCGGCCAGCCCGTCCCACTCATACAGATTGACCTTGCCGCCTGAGCTGCGCAGTTTTTCCGCCAGCATGATGCCGTCGTCATACAGCACGTCCTTGACGTCAGCGTGGATTTCGATTTCCGGCATCCCGGCAAGGTCTGCGAAGACAGGCGACGCGAGCGGGTGGCGCGGATCAGCCCCCTGCAGATAGTCATAGGCCAGCGGCATGATGAGCTCCTCGTCTGAGGTGGACCCATTGCTGCGGATGTTGCTGACATAGGTTCCGCCGGAAAAAGTGAGGTCGACGAGCGGGGTCAGCGCGACGAAGCCTGCCGGCATCGGGTGCTGCTGGTCGCGCAGAGAAATGAGGGCGGCAAGAGCGATCCCCGCGCCTGACGTATCTCCCATGACAATGATCTTTGAGGGGTCATGACCTTGTTCCAGCAAGGCCAGATAGGTGGCGGTGACATCTTCTATCGCCAAGGGAAAGGGTTGCTCCGGCGCCAAGGAATAGTCGAACAGCAGGACGCGGGCGCGGGCGTGTGTGGCGATCCGGCCGGCGATGATCTCCTGCATCGGCCCGCGGGTGAGCGAGAAGGTGCCGCCATAGACATAAAGCACGATGCGGGCATCGAGCCGCGTATCGGGCTGCGCGATCCACTCCCCGGTGACCGGCAACCCCGTTGCCGGAGTGACCTGCGCACCCAGATTATCCAGTCCCGACGCCTGTTGCATTTACGCACTCTCCCAATGACGTCCGCACATTAAAGCCCGATTTCCTACATGGCTTCATCACTTTTGATGATGTGGGGAATTGGATGCCCCGATATGGCTGGGAGGAATTTACTAATCCGGGGTGGGAGTATTCACTATGAAGATCAGACTCGGCGCTGCCTTGAGCGGCGTATGCAGCATGGGTGCGGCTGCGCTTTTTGGCGCCGCGCTCATGACGGCCAGTGCAACACCCGCTGCGGCGCAAGGGGCAACATCCTGTAATGGCGGCAATGTGTCTGTCTTCAACCGCACGGCCCCGGCGGGCGGCGCGGCGAATGTCAATCAGGCAGGCACCTTCTTCGTGGGCGACGTGATCACCGCAACGGCTACCGGTCTGATTCTGTCGGTAGCATTTGATGTGAACCCGGGCAGCAATCTGCTGTTGTTCCTCAACAATACGACAGGGTCAGGAAGTTTCACGATTCCTTCCACGGGTACATTCACAATTACTGGCGCAGTCAATGCACAAGGTGGTGGGTCAGGCAGTGTTGCATTTACCTGCGTATCGGGCCCCGGCGCGAGCGCGTCGGGAAGCAATAATACGACGTCGCAAGACACTGAAGAGACGCTCGACAATGCGGATGCGATTAACCGGGCAATTGAGGAAGAGGCTGCCCGTGGTCTGATCGAGGACGGGTCAGAACTGGATCCGGACAATTTGGCAGGGGGCACCCTGACCGAAGAGGAAGAATGGCGGATCAAAAAGCGGCTGGAGAAGATCGCCGAGCGCCGCAAGGAGCTTGGTGATCAGGTAAAGGCCGCTGACGACAGCTTGAAGGACTTGGCAAAGGCGAGATCTCGTGCGCGGGACGACACTGAGGATCCGACCGCAAAAAATCCGGCCGAACTCGCGGCTGAAATCTTCTTTGATCCAGTGAAGGCGCGAAATGACGGGGCCTATGAGCGCCGTCTTGAGCAGATCAGCGAGATGGAAGCGCAGGTCGAATCAGAACGCATTGACGCAATGGACGAGCTGCAGAAGCTTTACGATGAAGAGCGGTCTCTCGAGGCGAAACTGCGTGAACACAATGGTCTACCTCCGCTCTTTCCTTTCAGCTCCCCAACCTATGCGTCGGCTGACCGGTTCGAACGTGACTTTCAGGACATTGTAAGGCACTTCGATGAGCCCAACAGTGCACCCAATGTTCAGGAACTGTCATTCGATCGGACACTGACGAACAAGACGGTTGCCTGGGTTCGGGCATCTTACACACGGTACAAACAAGGCGACGCGACCCAGCAAAAGGGTGACACGGTCGTTGCCGCGATCGGAATCCACCATGACTTCTGGGAGGACATCCGGCTCGGTACGTTTGTGACGACCAAGTGGTCCGACGTTGAGGCACCTCTCAACAACCTTGATATCGATACTCGGGGTTACTCGCTGGGCGTGTTTGGTCGCTACAAGATTGAAGGGCTGGCTTTGAAGGCAACTGTTCGCTACGGCATCTCTGACAGTGATATCTCAGTTGCCAACACAACAGGCTCCTACGACTCGAACCTCATTGATCTGACCCTGGGTGTGTCCGGCAGAGACGACTGGTCCAATGGCATCTGGGTCAAGCACTCGACGTCATTCTCATCCACGTGGTCGCATCGTGATGGGTACACAAACTCGGTCGGCACGCGCATTGGTGACAATGATCTTTGGTCCGGGCGGGTTTCACATGGTCCAACCTTCGGGACGACCATCGAGAATGAGGGCATCTTCACGGTGATCGAGCCCGCCCTGGGTGCTTCTGCCAACTACAACTGGACCAACAGGGACAGCCAGTCCGGCAATGTGGCGACGAGCGATGACGATTATTTCAGCCTCGCTGTGACGCCCCAACTAGCTGTGACGACGTCAGGCGGCGCGGCGTTTGATCTCTATACAAGCGTTTTCGGTATCGCGGCTGATGTGGATGGTTGGTCTGTCGGGGGTACATTCTCGCTGCCGCTCAATTAAGGATTTCGTCTCTTACTCCAAAGGCGATCAGACGCAAAAAAAGCCCGCAGCACTTGTGTGCTGCGGGCTTTTGATGTTTCTCACTAGCCCGGTACGGCTGACTTAGAAGCCGAAGGAATAATGGATGCCTGCGGTGTTCACACCGGGGTTGTCGTCAGCGATATCCGCGTTGGACAGGTGCCAGACATAGGCGGACAGCATGTCGCCATTGTCGAACTGGTAGCCGATCTCAAGCTGCTCGCGGAATTCAAACGTCTGGCCAAGGTCAATCGAGTTGCCCTCGCTGTAGGCGCCGAAGCCCCACTGGATGCGGGTGACAATGTTGTCCGTCAGGAAGAAGGTGCGTGACAGACCGATGTGGCCATAGACGGCACTGTCCGTGTTCACCATAAGGCCGACCAGCGGACGGATTTCCCAGATGATGTTGTAGTCAGGGATGTAGCCCACATCGAAAGCTGCGGACGCAAATTCCGAACTATGGCTGATGTCGAAAAAGCCCGCGCCCACATAGAGCTGCGACGGCTGTGCTTCGGCCAGGCTTTCAGCGCTGGCGGAACTTGCTGTGCCAAGAGAGGTAGTAAGGGCCAGGGCCGCAACGGCGAGGCCGGAAAGTAGATGTTTCACTTGATATTCCCCAGGTGCCGCCGCTCAATGGGCGGACTCCAATTCAAACCCGGGGCGGAGTTTACGGGCAATGACCCGGTTTGTGCAATTGCAGTGCAACATGTCCGCGCGGGGAACCGACCTAAGTTGCTGAAGGGCCACATGAAAAAACAGGTATCACTTTTTGGCGCGATCGTTCTGGGCGTGATTGCGGTGGCGAGCATTCTGCTTGGTGAGGACGGGTCAGACAACGGGCTCAACAGCACAGCGGGGTCGCTTGCCTCATCGGCTGACGCCACCGGCTGCGCGGTCCCGCGCGCGGATGCGAGCCGGGCGATTGACGTTATCGAAGTTGTGGATGGCGACACCATTGAGCTGGATG
>JBHJJF010000160.1:0-31037 GCA_050042885.1 Candidatus Phaeomarinibacter sp. | reverse complement strand
CAGTGGCAACGATCTTGCCGGGCTGGCCGACCTGGTAATCGTTGGGCACGAAGCCTGCGTCCACAGCGGCGCGAGAGGCGCCAACGGCGGCGCCCAGCTTGTCCGCAACGCTGTCGAGCATGGCGAAGTTTTCGCCGTTCTGCATGCCACGACCACCGGAGATGATGACTTTGGCTGCCGTCAGTTCCGGACGGTCTGACTTCGTAAGCTCTTCGCCCACGAACTGAGACAGACCCGGATTGTCAGCAGCAGAAATGGTCTCAACAGCAGCCGAACCGCCGTCACCAGCCGCAGCGAAGGACGCGGTACGTACCGTGATGACCTTCTTGGCGTCCGTGGACTGAACATGTTCGATGGCGTTGCCTGCGTAGATCGGACGGGTGAACGTGTCAGGCGCTTCCACCGACATGATTTCCGAGATCTGGGCGACGTCCAGCAGAGCAGCTGCACGCGGCATGTAGTTTTTGCCGTTGGTGGTGGCGGCTGACAGGATCGCATCGTAGTCGCCTGCAAGGCTTACGATGAGAGCCGCCATGGGCTCGGCAACCTGCTTGGCGTACTGGGCGTCATCCGCGACCAGCACCTTGGCAGCGCCTTCAAGCTTGGCAGCAGCTTCCGCGGCGGCGCCGCAGTTTTCGCCGGCAACAAGGATGTGCACGTCGCCACCGATCTGGGTGGCAGCCGTGAGCGCCTTGGCGGTTGCGTCGTTGAGCGCGTCGTTTGAGTGTTCGGCAATAAGGAGCGTAGCCATTAGATAACCCCCGCTTCGTTCTTCAGCTTGCCGACAAGTTCGGCAACGGTCTCGACCTTGATGCCGGCTTCACGTTCCGGCGGCTCGGTCACTTTGAGGACGTTCAGGCGGGCTGCGGTGTCACCACCGAAGTCTGCCGGTGCCTTTTCATCAATCGGCTTCTTTTTGGCCTTCATGATGTTGGGCAAAGATGCATAGCGCGGCTCGTTGAGGCGCAGGTCAGCGGTGACGATGGCAGGCAGGTTGAGGGCAACCGTCTGGGTGCCGCCGTCGATTTCACGGACCACGTTGAGCCCGCTATCGGTCTTTTCGATGCTGGCTGCGAAAGTGCCCTGGGCCCAGCCGAGCAATGCTGCGAGCATCTGGCCGGTCTGGTTGGCGTCATCGTCAATGGCCTGCTTGCCAAGGATGACGAGTTCGGGGCCTTCAGCCTCGACCACACCTTTGAGAATTTTTGCGACGTTGAGGGGCTCAACCGTGTCGTCGGTCTTTACCAGAATGCCGCGATCAGCACCCATGGCGAGAGCAGTACGAATGGTTTCCTGACACTGCTGCGGGCCGATGGACACGACGATAACTTCGTCGGCTGTTCCGGCCTCTTTGAGGCGGACAGCCTCTTCAACGGCGATTTCGTCGAACGGGTTCATCGACATTTTCACGTTGGCGAGTTCAACGCCTGTCTGATCCGCTTTCACACGGATTTTGACGTTGTAGTCGACCACGCGCTTGATCGGCACGAGCACTTTCATGGAGGCAGTCTCCGAAATTGCGAAACTTGTTAGGGAGCTTCGTTTTTGCCGCTGCGCTTCGACAAAAAGGCCTTGGGCGCGAGCGGAAAACCAAGCAGACCCGATGATTGCTCACCGAGTATTGTTGCGGTGCGGGAACCTACTTGCCCCCTAAAGGCGAGTCAACGCAGGCCGCCACACGATACGAAGGGTCATTTATCGCGGGAAATCAGCAAATCCAGATTTGCGCAGGGGGTTTGGCCTGCGTCAGTTGGATGCACCGCTCTCAACGTTGCCGGGTCTGCGCCCAAACAGTGGGACATCTGCGCGTTTCAGGAAAGGTGTGAGCACCAAACCAGCCAGAAAACCGCCAATATGCCCCCACCAGGCCGTGGGGCTGCCCGGGTCTGCGACCACCATGACCACCTGAAAGGCCATCCAGCCGCCCAGAACACCCCAGGCGGGGATGTAAAGCGGGATGCGTAGCAGGACGACGGCCCACATCTTCACGCGCGGGTGCAGCAGCAGATAAGCAGCAACAAGCCCTGATGTGGCACCGCTGGCGCCGATCAGGGGAATGGTCGACTCAGACTTGATGACGGCGAACAAAAGTGCGCTGGCGATGCCGCACAACAGATAGAAGACGAGATAGCGGACGTGGCCCAGATCATCTTCCACATTGTCGCCAAGCACCCACAGAAACAGCATGTTGCCGGCGAGATGCCAGACGTCGGCGTGCAGGAACATATAGGTGATGAGCGCCAGCTCTTCGGGGAAATTCCCAAAGTCCGGCAGGCCGCCCAGCAGGGCTGCCGGCACAACGCCGAAGGTCTGGTCAGCGGCAATGATCTCGCCGGGCGCGAGGGATGTCTGCCAGAAGAACACCAGCACATTGGTGATGATCAACGCGACGGTGACCCGCTGGAACGAGATCACCTTAAGTGGGTTGTCATCATGAATGGGGATGAACATGGCTTGGGTTCCCGGACATCAACGGCGCGACATGCACGCCTGAGTCTAGGGCAATGTACCACCACACAAAAGTCCGCAGCTTCCCGGCGGCACTATCGCGCCGAATTTGGCAATGACCGAATTCTGCTGCCGGGAAGTGTGTCCGCGTCAGCCGCTGATCTTTTTGACGAATTCGGAGGCAGCGGCTCCGATCTCGTGGGGGCTGTCTTCCTGGATGAAATGGTTGCCGGGGACGGTGATTTCCGTCTGGTTGGGCCAGGAACGGCAGAAGTCCCGCATGGCGCCTGTGGTGATGGCGCCGGGTTCTGCATTGACGAAGAGTTTTGGGACATCCGCCTCTGACAGCCATTTGCCATAGGCCTCGACGATCTCGATCACGTCGGCCGGTTCGCCGGCGAGCGGGATCTGACGTGGCCAGGTCAGCGTCGGGCGCCGGTCTTCACCAGTGTTGGCAAACGGGCGGCGATAGACGGCCATTTCTTCTTCCGTCAGTCCACGCAGGACGGATCCGGGGAGGACGGCCTCAACGAAGACGTTTTTGTCCAGCACCATGTCTTCACCCGCCGGGCTGCGGAAGCCCTGGAAGATTTCTGTCGCCGCATCTGGCCACTCCTCCCAGGTCATCGGTTTCACGATGCCTTCCATATAGACGATGCCTTTGACGGCATCGCGGTGGCGGTTGGCCCAATCGAAGCCAAGGGCGGACCCCCAGTCGTGAATGACGAGTGTGATATTGCTGCTGACACCCAGGGCATCGAACACGGCGTCAAGCCATTGGCGATGTTCCACGAAGCGGTAACTGTCCGGACCCGGATTATCCAGCTTGTCGCTGTCGCCCATGCCGATGAGATCCGGCGCAATGCAGCGGCCCTGGTCCTTCAGGTGGGGTATGATGTTGCGCCACAGATAGGACGATGTGGGGTTGCCGTGCAGGAAGACGATCGGGTCGCCGTCGCCCATTTCCACATAGGCCATGGTCTTGGTGGTGCCATTGACCGTGACGTCGATTTTCTTCTTCGGGTGTTCGGCTGTGGAGATGTTGCTCATGGTGTTGCCTGTCCTGAGAATGCTGTTTTGGGTTTCTTGTGCTGAGCGTAGCGCGGCGGGAACGCGCAGGACCACTCACTTGGTTGAGAGGCTAGTGGTTCAGATTTGAACCGGTCACTTACCTCCGCACTCGGTTTTCAGGCTGATGCGGAACCGTCGAAGCGTTGCTTTGCCTTGGTGCGAAGTTTCTCAAGCCGGGCTTCCAGATCGTCGATGGTTTCATCCACCTTGGCCTTGGCGGAGGTTGCTGTCTGGTTGCCATCCACATTTCGGCGCAGGAGTTCCTCCACATTGGAGAACAGGGTGTCCACGGCCAGCCTGTCGGACGTGCCTTCGTAGGGATCGTAGGGGACGCGGGCGGTACCAAAGAGATTGATGATCCGCTCGGTCTGGCGGCCAAAGCGCAGCAGGCCTTCAAAGTAGCGGTAGGGCCGGTCGCCACCGGCGAGGACGCCGAGCAACAGCGCGCCGAATGACAAGGGGCTCAGGACGAAGTCGCGCAGGGCATCCAATGCAAGCTTGAGCTGGAAGACCATTACGTCCCAGACCAGCGCCCAGCGATCTTCGCGGCGACTGCTCACCGGATCATGGACGATGTCGGCGTGTGGCGTCGTGTCTCCAGCGGTTTGGTCCGCTGTCGTCTTCTCATCCATGGGTCGTGTTCCCTCGCGCAATCATGCTGATGCCCTCACCAGGCATGCAGGATCATATCGGAACGCGATGACGGATTGAAAAGACCTGATTCAACGCAGGGTTAAGGGAGCGAAGCTGCGGAAAACGGGCTTAAGGCCGGAATCCCTGGAACCAGAAGGCGGCGACAATAATGAGAATCGCCACAAACTGCAGGATCACGCGCCAGCGCATGAGCATCTGCGAGCGGGACGCCTGTTCGGCGCTGCTGGCGCGCCACATATTCAAGAGGCCTGCGATCAGCACAAGGGCGACGACGGCCAGGGCGATGGGTATGAGAAAATCAAAAAGTGCCATGGGCAAAACCATAGCCCGTCAGGGTGTTTGATCAAGGGGCCGGGGTGTCGCAGATATCAGGCCACCCTCGGTCAGGCTGATGTCGGTCTGGCCGCGATGATGCGGCGGACCGCATCTGCCACGATCAGTTTGTGAAACACCTTGATGGTCGCAAGGTAGGCCCGCCCGGCAAGATTGTGCGGTTTCACCCAGGTGGACAGGTAGAAGCCCTTGTCGTCCTTGAGGATCGATGCCCGGAAATCGAGGTGTTTGTCTTCTTCGCCGACGATGACTTCTGTGTCCGACAGGCTGATGATCCGGAAGATGCCGATGGTGTCTCCGACGGTGGTCTCAGTGTCCGGTGCGACCTGCTGCGGCGGGGAGCTCGTCTTGAGGCCGAGGGGGCCAACAATGGCATTGCGAGCGGCCATCAGACGGGTGGCCCAAGGGGGCATCTGCGACATGGCAATTCTGGCGGCCGCCATGGTGCTGCCAGGCTCAGAGCCGTGGGGGCCAAAGTAGCAATCCAGAAAGTCGCCCGGTTCACGCAGGGCGGGCAGCGCGCTTGATCTTGGCAGCGTGGTTTCCCGGACGTTCATGAGGGGACCTCTACTGCAGCGCGGCTTCTAAGGCTGCGGCGTCCTCTGCATCGCAAATGGCATGCACCATGGTGAGGTAGGCTTGCAGCAGGGCGGTCACTTCGTCCGGGTACAGCTCAAAGGCGGCTACGTGCGTGCCCCACAGGCCCGCTGACATGAGGCGCGGATGGTCCTCCGCCGGGTGCGGCGCAATCCACAGATCAATGTTGCGATTGGCGTCCGCCAGGGCCTGTGCATGGATCGTGCGGTTTACCGGGTCCTTCTCATCCTGAAGAAGAAGCGTCGGACGGTCATAGGGCTTGGCGCGGTCCAGCGCTGTTTCTAAGAACGCCGGGGCGCCATGGAGCAGGCCCGCGGCGGTGGTCGTGACATGGGCGAGGGCGCGGGGGAAGCCGGTGCCTGCGACCGTGCCGTGCACCATGGTGTCGTAGGTGTCGAGCATCGGGTCCAGCAGGACGAGGCCGCGAATGCGCTTGTCCTGGACGGCGGCATTGATGACGGCCGCGCCGCCCATGGAGACGCCAAAGGGAATGATGGGTTCGCCAAGCCCACGCTCATGGGCGTAGTCGACGGCGGCGAGCACGTCGCGGGCCTCAGCAACGCCCCAGTCCAGTTTCTCTGCGCCCCAGGCATCCGACAGACCCGCATTGCGCAGGTCGATGGTGAGCACATGGTGGCGCATGTTGGTGAGTGTCTTGAACAGGGCAAAGCCGTTGACGAAGGAGGCTGCGCGGTTGGAGTTGGCGCCGTGCACAAAGATGATGACGCCCTGCGTCTCGATTTCTTCGCCGGTGAAGTCGTCAATGCCCGGCGGTGTCGCGTCCGGCATCCACCAGCCGCGGATATCAACGCCGTCGGATGTGGTCAGGGTCACCTCTTCATAGGCGATGCCGTAATCCGCCGGTGTGCCGACGATTTCCTGACGTTGCGCTGAGGTCAGCAGCGGCGGCAGGAAACCGACGATGCCAACTACAACCAAGATGGGAATGGCGACGGCTGCGCCAAGCGCGAGGCGTTTCCAGAGTGTCGGGCTGCCCATGGCCGGCGTCCTTGAAAGTCGTGCGTGCCTGATTGCATCGCTGTGGAAATCATTTCAGGCTCGTGGCGGCGTGGCAATTCACAGATTTTGCAAAGTGGGGAGACGGTTAAATGGGAATGCGGCTACCGGGTATGGCAATCGCAGTATTGCTTGCAGGGATTCAGGGTGCTGTTGCGGAAACGACGACAGCCCCGGACTTTTTGAAGCATAAGTATGCGGCCAATCCGGAGGCCTGCGCCAAGAGCGATGCGGTTGAGAAGCGCGGGCTGGTCATCGCGGATGGCAGCATCTCGGGGACCGAATTCGGCTGCGCCTTTCTCACCTACACGCCGGTCGTGTGGGACAAGGATTTTCCGCCCCAGGAATATGTGGTGCTGGCGTCCTGCGGCGATGACAGCGGGATCACCCGGCCGGATCATCTGAGCATCATCAATTATGGCGACAAGTTGCAGGTGCAGTCGCAGAATGAATATGTGGAGATGGTGGCCAAGGGTGCGTGGAACGAGCCGGGGTTCGTGTCGCGGACGTATCCGAAGTGTCCGGCGGGCTAGTTCGACATCTGCAGTCTAACAAGTTCGCTGATCATTCACGGTCATCCATGCGGTTGTAGGTTTTTGGACATGCTTTGGACCTATTTTATCGATCCGGCCTTGCGTATCGGAGTTTCGCTATGGCTTCTGCTGATGTTTCTGGATCAGCCTGATCCACGATCCGGTTACTCCATTTTTCTGCTGTTCAGTTGCCTCCTGATGTCCGCTTCCCTCATCTATGTTTTGTGGGTGAGGCTGAGATTGCGCTGCAGGTCTCCGGAAGACAGAACCTAGCTCTCCAGCAGGCGCCTTGCGATGACCTGGGCCTGGATTTCGGCGGCACCTTCAAAGATGTTGAGGATGCGGGCGTCGCAGAGGACGCGGCTGATGGGGTATTCGAGTGCGAAGCCGTTGCCGCCGTAGATTTGCAGGGCGTTGTCGGCAGCTGCCCAGGCGACGCGGGCGCCCAGGAGCTTGGCCATGCCGGCTTCCAGATCGCAGCGGTGGCCCTGGTCTTTTTCACGGGCGGCAAAGTAAGTGAGCTGTCGGGCGGCCATGATTTCCGCGGCCATCATGGCGAGCTTGCCGGCGACGCGGGGGAAGCGGATCAGCGGCTTGCCAAACTGCTGGCGCTCGGTGGCATAGGCCAGGCCGAGGGCGAGGGCGGCTTGTGCCACCCCGACGGCGCGGGCGGCGGTCTGGATACGGGCGCTTTCAAAGGTGGCCATCAGCTGCTTGAAGCCCTTGCCTTCTTCGCCGCCCAGAAGGCTTGTTTCGGGGATTTCGACGCCGTCAAAGCCGATTTCATATTCCTTCATGCCGCGATAGCCGAGCACGCCGATCTCGCCGCCGGTCATGCCCTCGAGGGGGAAGGCGTCGGTGTCTGTGCCGCGCGGTTTTTCGACCAGGAACATAGAGAGGCCCTTGTAGCCTGGCGCGTCCGGATTGCTCCGTGCCAGGAGGGTCATCATGTCGGCACGGGCGGCGTGGGTGATCCAGGTCTTGTTGCCGGTGATGGTGTAGCTGTCGCCGGTCTTGGTGGCGCGGGTGCGCAGGCTGGCAAGGTCTGAGCCGGTGTTCGGCTCGGTGAAGACGGCTGTTGGCAGAATTTCGCCGGACGCGATCTTCGGCAAGATGCGGGATTTCTGTTCGTCGGTGCCGCCGGCGAGAATGAGTTCAGCGGCGATCTCCGAGCGGGTGCCCAGCGAGCCGACGCCGATATAGCCGCGGCTGAGTTCCTCAGACACGACGCACATGGCGATCTTGCCCATGCCGAGGCCACCGGCATTTTCCGGAATGGTCAGGCCGAAGACACCGCGCTCCGACATGGCGTCGCCCACGTCCATGGGAATGAGTTCGTCACGCAGATGCCAGCCATGGGCGAAAGGCGCGACTTTTTCATCGCTGAAGCGGCGGAACTGGTCGCGGACCAGATCAAGCGTTTCATCAAGTCCGGGATTGCCGTAGAGGCCGCCACCATCCGCTTCGATCAGGTTTGCCAGCGCCACGCGGGCGTCTGCGGTCGCCGCATCGGCGAAAAGAGTGCCGGCTTCAGCGACGAGTGCGTCGACGGCGGCGGCGGGCACGCCCATGTCCTGCGGGCGGAGGATTTAGCCCTGGCTCATGGGCAGGCCGCCGGTGAGCTCAGCGATGTATTCGCCGATCGCAAGCCCTGCGAGGCCGCGTTCCATGTCGGTGAGGGTGCCGGCGGCCTCCATGCGCTCGAGATAGCTTGCGAGCTGGCGCAGGGTTTCCACATAGGTGGCGGTCCAGGCGAGGCCGTGGGCGGCGACCTGCTCGCGCTCAATCAGGGCAGGGGCCGGTTTGCCGTTGGGGGCGACCAGGGCTTTGACGGCCTGCGTGGCGGCGCTGAGATAGGTTGCGGCGGCATCAGCGGCGAGGCGGGCGTTCTGGCTGATTGAGGCGGAGGGCATGTGCTGTTCGGCGAGGCTCATGAAGATCTATCCGGCGGTCTTGAATTGCGATTTGGCGCCACCCTATAGGGCCGCTGATCTTAGTGCCACCGGGCGCAATGGGGTGGCAACCCGTCGTCCTGAAGGTGGGGCGGTCTGCGCTGGAGACCAGCGAAGAGGCCTCACCCGGGCCCGAAACAAGCGGAAAACAGGGTTAATGACCGTCATCTCTTGGCCGCATTTGCGCGTACTCTGTGCAGTGCAACATGGCTGCATGTGTGGGTGTTTCGAGTAAAAAAGTGCAGAAATGTAGGGGTTTTGTAGGGCGTACCTCTTCTGCAAGGACCGGGTGCATATCTTAACGGCCGTTAAGGCAGGTTAATTTGTTCAGGTAGGGTTCATGGCGCTCCCCTCAGGGTGCGGCAGATGTTCCGGAGTATGAGTTGGTTGGGCGCGGGCGCGAGGCCTGCAGCCTTCATGATCAAGACGGCGAAGGGGCCGACGATATGACCGCAGGACTAAACAGGGGCGTTTTTGACCCCTCAGCACTGGCACCGCGCGAAGGCAGCACTTCGGCACGCAATTGTGGTCGCAACGGCGAGGCGCTGTCGAAGCTGCATCTCGTGTCGCGACTGTCTGAGCTGGACCAGGACCTGTCGCAGCGCTTCATCAATGACAGTTCCAAGGCGGAAGCTCTGAAGCCACAGATCGAAAGCGCAGCGCGGCGGTTGTCGCAGCCGCCTTTTGCCGGGGCGGAAGACTATGCCGAGGACAGGTCTAGGGGCTTCTTCGGGCGCAAGGCAAAGCCGGTGCTGGACAATGACGGCGAAAATGTCGAGGCGACATCCGGCCTGGTCCCCCAGTCCGTCCGTACACGTATTGATCACTACCTACAGGCCAGCGCGCAGAATGCGCGGCAGGCGCCGTTGCATGTGATGGCAATCCTGACCGGGCTGCTGGTGTTTGCCGGGGCGCTGTTCGTGGACTACACGATTGTCTCTGAATTCTGGACCCGGGCGCTGGCAAACGAGTTTCTGGAGCTGCCAGGGACGCTGGCTGACTCTGTCGGCTTCAAGTCCCTGCAGGTTCTGTTCGCAGCTATTGCGGCGCATCTTGTCTATGCGTCACTCGGGCCGGTGGGACAGAAGACCTTTACCCGCATTGTCTTTGTGTTTGCCGTGCTGATGCTCGCGGGGCTTGGGTTCCTGCTGGCAACAATGTCATTGCCTGCCGGCACAGCGGACGCATTTGGCGGCACGACATCGCTGGATGATGCCCTTGCCGGGCTTGGCCTTGGCACGCAGGAAGCGGTGAACAATGCCACTGCTGCCCCCAGCATTGTGGACGAAGCAACATCGCGCGATGTGCATTCGATCACCTGGCTGGCGTCGCTTGGTGTGATCTTCCTGGTGGTGACAGGCGTGGCCGCCATTGCGCTGCATGGGGCGGTTGAGGCGTTCAAGCATCTGGTGGCTGTGGGTGAATATCGCTCGCGGGCGGCGGAAGCGGACGTTCTGAGCCAGCGTGAACATGAGTATGTGCAGTTGAACCGGGAAATTCAGCAGCTTGAGCAGCCGCAGGCGCGCCGCTCGATCCTGTGGGCGGGTCTCATGCGCGAAGTCCAGGCACATCTGGATGGCATGGATGAAGCGCGGGCCGGGCTTGGCAAGCGCACTGCATCACAGCCGTCACGTGGCGGCTTCTTCAGCCGGGGTACTGCCATGCAACCGGTCGCTGAAATATCCGAGAGCCCGGACGATCTGCGGGCGCGGCTTGAGCGCAATGCCCAGAGCATGTCGGTCGAGGCCTATGAAGAAATCTTCGACACCTGGTGGTCAAGCCGCAGCCAGTCAGCCCTTGCGCGCGATGCGCAGTTTGATGGTCCGGCGATCTCAGGTGGCAATGCCTATGCAGCGTTGCCGACGATGGCCACCTGAGCCGCGTCGGCGACATCTGAATTACGTTTTGGTTTCACCCTTCTACCGGGAGCGATGCATCATGCGCCGCAGCCTCTCCACACTCTCTGCCCTTGTTCTGGGTATCGCTGCTTCCAGCACGGCCCTGATGGCTGCGTCGCCGGTCGCGGATGAGCCGTCAACGGACGCCCAGGCCGCACCGGTTCTTGTCATCGGGCTTGATCTGTCAAAGTCGAACCCCATGGTCACCAATGATGACTATGCGCGCCGGGTGGCGGACAGGGTGGCGCCAATGGTCGAGGGCCTGCCTTTGCGGGCGCGGGTGATGGTGCGCAGCTTCGGCTCCTATGACGCCACGTCGAATACGCTGCGGATCGATCAGGTGCTGTCTGCGCGCTCCAAGCCGGAAGATTTCGCGCGCGGGCTCAAGACACTGATCACGGGCGTGCCGAAGCTGGTGCGCGACGGCAAGCTGGTGGCGCAGAACAAGACCAACATTCTGCCGTTCCTGCAGACCATGTCCCAGGTTGTGGACTGCGAGGAGGGGCCCGTCACCTATGTGCTGCTGACGGACGGCGTGGAAGACAGTGAGTATGCGCGGCTGAAGAACGCGAACGCGACCCTGCCTGCGCCAGAACATGAACGCTTTCAGGGATGTGCCGACCTGCAGCTCCTCGGCCTTGGCCAAGGGCTCAACAGCCCGAAGACCACCGAGCGCCTGCGCACCACCTGGACGGGGTGGGCGAAAGGAGCTGGCTTTGCCAATTTTGACGGGCTCTATGATTGGTAGGCATCCTGCCTGACAGACCCTGCTGGATTTCTGCGGGCAGGTGATATGCAAATTTGTGCATTGGCCGCCTCAAAAGCCGCGGATACCGTCCGCAGCGTTATGACCAAAACCCAGACCAGAAGCGCTGGACGTACCAACACCCCCACCGGGGACATGTGCGTCGGCGTACGGCTTAGCGGCCCGGCTGTGATTATCAGCCGGGACGTATCTGTCGTGCTCGCTTCTTCTTCTGTTTGTGAATCTCTGTTTTCCGGGTCTGGTCATGTCTCCCTTCTTAAAAACTGCGGCTCCTTCCTCTAAAGACGCTGAACCGCCTTCCGGTCCAGCTGAGCCCTCCCACCCGGCGCGTCCGAATGCGCCGCGTGGCTTTGCGTTTACCATCCGCGCGGCGGCGGAGCCTGAAACTGTGCCGCGGCTGATCTCGCCCTTTGCCAAGCGCGGCCTCGTGCCCAGGCGGTTTTCAGCGCGGGCTGGGACCCACAGAGGCTGGCTGACGGTGTGGGTGGAAACCGAGCTGCCGGACGCAAAAGCGGCGGACAGCATCGCCAACAATCTGCGCGGCATTCTGTGCGTGGATGCGGTGCTGCTGGAAGAAACCCAAAGGGTGCCGCGCAAGCGCGAGCACACGTTCGGGGCTTTTGCTGCCGGGTAACTTGACGCCGACGGGTGTGGTGGCGCATGTGCTGCGCACCTGCCGCCGCCTTTGCCAAGGACCCAAGCTCCATGATGGATGTTGCCTACACACTCGTGCTGCCTGTCTTTGGCGTGGTTGTTGTAGGCTACATTGCCGCGCAGCTTGGCTGGTTTTCCGACAGCGCGACCGATGGGCTCGACACATTCGTGTTCAACTTCGCCATTCCGGCGCTGTTGTTCCGCGCTCTGGCCAATACGGACATTCCTGACGTGCTGCCGTGGGGGCTTTGGGGCTCTTATTATGGCGGCATTCTGATCGTCTGGGCGATCGGCATCGGCGTGGCCATGAGCCTGCTGCGGCGACCGCTGAAGGACGCGATTGTCATCGGTTTTGGCGGTGGCTTTTCCAACACGGTGATGCTCGGCATACCGATCATTCTCGTGGCTTTCGGAGAAGAGGCGTCGGTGCCGTTGTTCCTTATCCTGGCGTTTCACGGCCTGACGGTGTTCACCCTCTGCACGTTTGGGCTGGAGATGGCGCAGGCTGCGGAACGCCATGACGGGTCGGCGAAGCCGGACGTCAGGCGCATTTTGCTTGATAGCTTGAAAGGTATGGCCCGCAACCCGCTTATCTGGGCATTGGGGTCCGGGGTCATCTTCGGACAGACCGGGCTGACACTGCCGGTGCCCGTCGATGGTGTGCTGGAGAAGCTGGGGCAGGCGGGCATTCCGTGTGCGCTGTTTGTGATGGGCGCAACGCTGTCGCGGTATGAAATCCGCCGGTCAGTTGGTGCCGCGTCCCAGATCGCGGTGATCAAGCTGGGGCTGCATCCGCTGATCGTGTTTCTGCTTGGCTCTTACGTCTTCGCGCTGCCGGTCATGTGGCTCAAGGTGGCAACTGTGATGGCGGCCGTGCCGTCAGGTGTCTACACCTTCATCATGGCCAGCCGCTATGGCGCGGCGCCCGGGGCGGCGTCAAGCGCGGTGGTTCTGACGACGGGGCTTTCGCTGCTGACACTCTCCGGCGTGCTGACATGGGCCCTTTCTTTTTAGGCAAAGCCGACCATTCGGCGGATGTCGGCGGGGCTGCTCCCGTCATCCCGCAAGTCTCTCAGCGTCCTGGAGCCACGGCGCTTGGCCATGCGCTCGCCGGTGTCATCCAGAATCAGGCGGTGGTGGATGTAGGCGGGTTCGAGCAGATCAAGCAGCACCTGCAGGAGGCGGTGGAACGGCGTTGCGAAGAACAGGTCCTGGCCGCGAATGATGTGTGTGATGCCCTGGGCGGCATCATCCATAACGACGGCCAGGTGATAGGCTATGACACCGTCCTTGCGGGCAATCACGGCATCGCCGATGGCCGACATGTCTGCGGGGAGGCGCCCGGTCTCGCCGTTTGGGCCTGTGCCATGTTCCATAAAGGTCAGGCGGTTGCCGGTGAGACGTTCGGCGATCTCCAGAGCACGGGCCGTATCGAGACGCAGGGCAAAGGGCGTACCCTCAGCCTTTTTGGTCTCCTGTACATCCCGCGACAGATGCCGACAGGTGCCCGGATACACCGCACCGTCGGGGCCATGAGGGGCGATGGGGGCTTCGGCAATGTCCTTGCGGGTGCAAAAACATGGATAGATGACGCCAAGCTCGGTGAGCCGGTCGAGGCCGCGCTGGTAATCCGTCATGTGCTCTGACTGGCGGCGGACCGGTTGCTCCCATGTCAGGCCGAGCCAGGCGAGGTCCTCAAGCTGGGACTGCTCAAACTCCGCGCGGGCGCGGGCGCGGTCGGTGTCTTCGACACGCACGAGGAAGCGGGCATTGTTGGCCTTTGCCCAATCCCAGGCGGTGAGCGCCGAGAAGGCATGACCGGCGTGCAGGTGGCCGTTGGGGCTGGGGGCGAAGCGCGTTGCCAGACTGCTGGTAGTTTTTGCGTACATGAGTCACTGGAGCATTTTTCGTGAAACCGGAGTCACTCAATATGCTCCATTTCGTTGTTTGCCGCACTTTGCGGACGGAAAACCGCGCACACTTTTCCTTAAAGTGCTCTAGTAGCACCGATGACGATAATCAAAACCAAAGCAGATGTGGCGCGGGCCTGTGACGCGCTGGCGGATCAATGTGCGCACATGGCGCAGGCGCTGGAGGCTTGTGGCGGGCCGCCGCCGCTGCGCCGTCGCAAGCCGGGCTTTGACACCTTGGCGCGCATTCTCATGGGGCAACAACTGTCCGTTGCCAGCGCCAGTGCCATCTGGGGGCGGTTGGAAACCGGCCTTGGAGACGTGACGGCAGAAAATGTCCTGGCCACCAGCGATGAAACCCTGCGCAGCTATGGTCTGTCTGGTCCCAAGCAGCGCTATCTGCGCGCGAGTGCGCAGGCGGTTGCGGACGGCCTGCTGGATTTCAGAAAGCTGGGCCGCATGGATGATGCGCAGGCCCACGAGCATCTGATCGCGGTCAAAGGCATCGGGCCGTGGACGGCGGACATCTATCTGCTGTCCGGGCTCGGGCGGCCGGACGTTTTTCCCGCAGGCGATCTCGCCCTGCAGGGCGCGGCGCAGCGGTTGATGCGCAAGCGCAAACGTCCTGATGCGGATGGTCTGACAAAAATTGCAAAGCGCTGGCAGCCATATCGAGGTGTCGCAGCGCGGGTGCTGTGGTCCTATTACGCTGTGCCGCCGGTCTAAGGATGAGGAAGAGTTTCTATGTCGACGCAACTTGATGGGCCGCGTCTGGAGCCTGCCAATGGTGGGCCTGCCGACCGGCTGGTGGTGCTGGTACATGGCTATGGCGCGGACGGGAATGATCTGATTGCGCTCGGGCGGCACTGGCAGCAGCTGTTGCCGGGCGCGGCCTTCGTGGCGCCCAACGGGCCGCAACGCTGCGACGGCAACCCGGCGGGCAATCAGTGGTTTCCGATCACGCGGCTGGACCCGGATGAAATGGCGCGCGGTGTGGAAGGCGCAGCCTCCTTGCTGGACGAGTTCATTGATGCCGAACTGGCGGCGCATGGGCTGGACGGATCTCGGCTCGCTCTGGTCGGGTTTAGTCAGGGGACGATGATGTCGTTGCATATTGGTCCGCGGCGGACACCGGGGCCGGTTTGCATCCTGGGGTATTCCGGTGCTCTGGTGGCCCCGGAGAAACTTGCAGACGTGGCATCAAAACCACCTGTGATGCTTGTTCATGGCGATGCGGACGACATGGTGCCGGTCGCTGCCATGCATGGCGCGGCTACAGCGCTGGGCGATTCCGACTTCAATGTGCGCTGGCATGTGTCGCGCGGGGTCGGGCACGGTATTGATCCGGAGGGGCTGCAGCTGGGAGGTCAGTTCGTCGCGGACAGCTTTGCGGACTAGTTGGATAGTCACATCGGGATATGTTTAGAGTCATAAGCGCGTCACACACGATGTTGTATGTTTTGGCGCAATTGAGGCACCCTTTGGGTGAAAAGAGATTCGGGTGGCGGCCGAGGTAAGGCAGGAGGCCTGAGACGATGCATACGGGGTTGACCGATTCAGCGGTGGCAAATGCCAGCGTGGCGCAGGCGGGGGTTGCCCGATTTGCCGCGCGATCCGCGCATGCGTCTCCGGAAAGCTGCCCGGCTCTTGTGCTAAACGCTGACTACCGC
This sequence comes from Candidatus Phaeomarinibacter sp., assembly GCA_050042885.1. Taxonomy (GTDB): domain Bacteria; phylum Pseudomonadota; class Alphaproteobacteria; order CGMCC-115125; family CGMCC-115125; genus Pyruvatibacter. The sequence continues at coordinate 15,534 of JBHJJF010000160.1, read as the reverse complement.
CCGCTGAGCTATTATCCGCTGTCGTTATGGTCCTGGCAGGACACGATCAAGGCTGTGTTCCTCGACCGGGTGAACATTCTCGACCATTACGACCGTGCGGTGCACAGCCCGACCTATGAAATGCAGCTGCCCAGCGTTGTCTCGCTCAAGCCCTATGTGAAGCCGGCGCAGTATCCCGCGTTCACGCGATTCAACGTGTTTTTGCGGGACCGTTTCGGGTGCCAGTATTGCGGCGCGCGCAGCGAGCTGACGTTCGACCATGTGATCCCGCGGTCGCGCGGCGGGCTGACCACCTGGGACAATGTGGTGGCGGCGTGTTCGCCGTGCAATCTGCGTAAAGCCAACCGGCTACCGGCGGAGATCGGCATGATCCCCTACAATGCGCCCATTCGCCCGACGGTGCATGAGCTGCATCACAATGGCCGGGCGTTCCCGCCCAACTATCTGCACGAAAGCTGGCAGGACTATCTCTACTGGGATAGCGAGCTTGAGCCGTAGGTCTTGTTGAGGCCTGTTGAGGCCTGTTAAGGCCTGGATCCCTCGGTCAAGCCGGAGGATGTGACCCTGTGGGTCACACTTTTTCCGACACTCGGATGGCGAGACGGCAGGCGGCCTTGATGGCACCTGAGAGAACCGGGTAGCCGGGGGCTTCTTCGGCGCCTTCGGCCAGTGCCTTTTCCTTGTGGGCGACTTCTTCCTCGCGGAATTTTTCGACCATGTCGCGCAGCTCCCTTTCAGCGGGCTCGGTGTCCAGCTCGCGGACCTGGTCGCGATAGTGTTCGTCGATGACTTCTTCAACGGCGGCGGTGCAGGCGTGGGCGGCCTTTTCACCCATAAGCGCGGTGGCGACGCCCATGGCATATCCCGCAGCACCCCAGACCGGGTTGAGCAGGGCGGGGCGGACGCCGCGCGCGGTGACGACCTTGTTGAAGGCCGCCAGATGGACCTCCTCGTCTTCGGCCATGTGCTCGAGGTCGCGGACGATCTTGGCGCGGGGCTTGGCGGCCTTGAAGACCGCGAGCTGGCCTTCGTAGATGCGTACGGCACCGGCTTCGCCTGCATGGTCCACACGGATCATTTCGTGCAGGCGGCGCTTGATGACGCTGTTGCCGGCAAGGTCGGCGCTGCTCATTTTCTTTTCAGCATTGCTCATGGGGGTTACTCATACTGTGTGCCTCTCTTTCCAGGCGGCGTAGGCCGGGATGAAGCTGATGGCTGCGAGAGCCAGTGAGACAAGGAAGTTATATCCCGCGAGCGAAATGCCAAGGAAGCGCCAGGCGGCTTCGTCGCAGGGGACGATGGTGATGGTGCTGGAGAGTGCAGCATTGAGGTCGTCAATGGAGCCTGCAACCCCGCCTGCGCCGCCGCCACAATCCGCCGGTCCTTCCCACCAGTCCCACTCGACGCCTGCGTGGCGCAGGCCGAGGATGGCGCTAACGACGAAGATGAGCCCGATGGCGGTCATCAACCAGGTTGGCCAGCGGCCTAGATTGGCCTCGCGCGACACGATCAGGGCAAGGACGATCAGCGGCAGGGCGATGTAGTACGGCCAGCGCTGCTCGTAGCACAGCGCGCAGGGGACGTAGCCGAGCACATATTCAAAGAAGAAGAAGCCAAGTGTTGTCGCGGTGGCGAGCGCCAGGACGACAAGGGGCGCACGGCGGGGCGGGATGAGGGTCAACAGCGCGTTCATGCGGCTACATGCCCACCGAGTTGACCGCGTCGGAGATCAGCGCCGCCGCGCCGCCCGCGAGGCTCATCAGGAAGATGACCCAGGCTGTGCCCAGGGCCGTGCCGAGGAACACCAGGATGCCGTCGCGCTCAATGAAGCCCAGTGATGCAATCACGATGGCCGCGCCGGGCACGGTGTTGGTAAGAGGTAGCGGTATCATGATGGTGAGCGAGAACAGGATGAACAGCAGGCCGATGACCTGTTCCATCGGGCGCTTGGTCATGAACTGCAAGCGCAGGCGGCTGATGCGCTCGAAGCGGCGCAGCCAGGGGCGCGCCTTGTCCATCATGTCCTCAAGGCTTTGTTTCTTGAGCTCGCGGGCGCGCAGGCTGTCGGGCAGCCACAGCGTATGGCGACCGGCTGCCAGCTGGACGGCGACGAATACCATGGGGAGCGACATGATTTGTGGCACGCCGTAGAGAAACGGGATGGCGCAGGGCAGGGCCAGCACCAGCAGCACCATGCCGAAGGCCCGCTCAGCCAGAACATCAACAAGAGCCCCCAGGGGCAGTGTCTCAGTCTCGAAAGACGCAATGGCCTCGTCGAGCAGCTGCGAGGTCTGCTTGTCGCTCATGGGCGGTTTGGCCGACGATGTCTCTGCATGGGTCATGGTTTCACACGCTATCAGGGTGATTCGGCGACGTCGATTGGTGCGGATGCCGCAGCGGATTTTAAGACCAAAATACTCTCATTGACGTTAAAAGCAGGGCCCCTATGATGCCGCTCCTTTCGTGGCGTCTTTATGATCCTTTCTGGGCCCCTGTGGCGGAATTGGTAGACGCGACAGACTCAAAATCTGTTGGGGGTATCTCCGTGCTGGTTCGAGTCCGGCCAGGGGCACCACGAAAGTCTGTTTGCGGCGTATGGCACATGAGATGTGCGTTTACCCATAGCTGCCACATTCCGGGGTAAGATGCGGGCTTGATCCGGATATAGCCCCGGTTGGAGACCGATTTGGCGACCGACAGCCAGACCCAGACACCATCACCTGAGATGCAAAGTGAGCCGGTTGCCGGCCCTGTTAAGGGCGCCGCGACCGATGTCGTCGTTGCCGATGTACCGCCCCAGGACAGGAAACATCTGGCGCTGCGTGTGTGGCGCATGTGGATGGCGCCGCAGAAGAAGCGGGTCTTTGGGGCCCTGATCCTGATGGCGCTGGTTGCGGCGACAACGAGCGTCTACCCCCTGCTGATTCAGCAGACGCTCGACATGGCGAATGAGCGGAACCCGGACGTTTTCATTGTGCCGCTGCTGGTGGTTGGTGTTGTCGTCATCAAGTCGCTGTCGCTGTATTTCCAGACCGTTGTCACCAGCTCAATCGTGCTGCGGGTTCTGCAGAAGATGCAGATCGCCATGTTTGACCGGTTGCTCACGTCCGATCTGGCACGTCTCAACCGCGAGGCCACGGGCCGCTATCTCTCACGCTTTACGAATGATGTGAGCGTTGTGCGCGAAGGCTTGATGCGTGTGCTGACAAATGCCGTGCGTGATGTGCTGACGATCCTCGGTGTGGCAGCGGCGATGATCTACATGGACTGGCTGCTGGCCATCGTGGTGCTGGTGATCCTGCCGCTCGCCGCCGTGCCGATTTCCGCGCTGGGGCGGCGGATGCGCAAGGTGTCTGCGGATGCGCAGGCTTATCTGGGGGACATGACGGCGCTCTTGAATGAAAGCCTGTCCGGTGCGCGCATGGTCAAGACCTATGGGCTTGAAGGCTATGAGCGCGAACGCTCCGGGACTTTCTTTGAGGGGCTATATGGCTGGACCATGAAGCTGGTGCGCGGCCGCGCGCGGGTTGACCCGACGATGGAGATTCTCGGCGGCATTGCCATTGCGGGTGTATTGTCGTTCAGCGTGTGGCGAATTTTTGAGGGCGCCGGCACGGTTGGTGACTTCACCGGCTTTGTGGCCGCGCTGGCGATCATGGCGCCATCGGCGCGGGCGCTGGGCACGCTGCACGTGGTGTTCCAGGAAAGCATGGCGGCGGTGCAGCGGGTGTTTGATCTGCTGGATGAAGAGCCGAGCATTCAGGATCGCGCGGATGCCAAGCCACTGGCGGTCTCCAAGGGTGCCGTTGGGTTCCAGAATGTCGGCTTCAAGTATGACGAAGGTGCACCGGCGCTGACTGACTTCTCGCTTGATGTGGCGCCTGGCACGACGGTGGCGCTTGTGGGGCCGTCGGGGGCTGGCAAGACGACGGTCATCAACCTTATTCCGCGGTTGTATGACGCGACATCCGGCAGTGTGACAATTGACGGGCAGGACGTGAAGCGGGTGACGCTTGCGAGCCTGCGCAAGGAGATGGCGATCGTCAGCCAGGACGTAACGATGTTCAATGACAGCGTGCGCGCGAACATTGCGTTTGGCCGGTTGGATGCGAGCGATGCCGACATTCGGGCCGCAGCAAAGGTGGCAGCAGCAGACGAATTCATTGAAGCGATGCCCGAAGGCTATGACACGGTTGTGGGTGACCGGGGTGTAAAACTCTCCGGTGGCCAGCGGCAGCGGATTGCTCTGGCGCGCGCCGTGCTGCGCGATGCGCCGATCCTGCTGCTGGACGAAGCCACCAGCGCACTGGATGCAGAGAGCGAGCGCAAGGTCCAGGATGCGCTGGAAGTCTTGCGCAAGGGGCGCACGACCATCGTCATTGCGCACAGGCTGGCGACGGTCCGTGAGGCGGACACAATTTGCGTCATGGAGAAGGGCTGCGTGGTTGAGCTTGGTACTCACGATGAACTTGTCGCGGCGGACGGGCTTTATGCACGGCTGTGCAAGATGCAGTACTTCTCCGACGAAAGCACGACGGACGCCGCGCAGTAGTGCCGCAAGTCGCGATGCCGCATGGATCCCCCGGTCAAGCCCGGGGATGGTGGGTATTGATTCAGGCATAGAAGAACATCGCCATTGTCCGGCTTGACCGGACAATCCACCTGGTACCCTTGCTATTCCCGGCGCAGGATGAAGTCGACCAGGATGTCCATGGACTTCATGTGCTGGAAGCGGGCGTTGAGACCTTCGCGGTCATATTCCGTGTTCACCCATGTCATGAAATCGATGGGCTCGCGCGCATTGCGGGCTTCGTATTCTTCTAAAAACGCGTCGAGCACGCCGGTCTTGGCCTGACGCACATGGCCATAGCGCAGGGAGAGCTGGCTCTTGGCCTGCGTCACTGCCTGGCCTTCCTTCAGCATCTGGTAGAGCGCGGACCCGATGCCGGCGCGGTCCGCGCCGGACTTGCAGTGCATCAGGACCGGATACTCGATGGAACCGAAGACCTCCTGAGCCCTGTTCAACCGGTCCACTTGCGGTGCGCCGCGGCTTTCCAGCGGCATATCAATGAGCGTGATGCCGTATTTCTCGCAGGCTTCACGCTCCAGCACGTAGGAGCCGCAGTTGCGCGCGCCGCGCAGATTGATGATGGTCTTGATGCCGCGCTCCTTGGCCTGTTTTACCTGATATGGCCAGGGCTGGCCGGAGCGCCAGGCGCGCTGGGTAATCGGTGAGGCTTTTGTGATCAACAGCCGGACAAATCCGTGATCCACAAAGATCATGTCGATATAGGTGCGAAAGCGCTTGCCGAAGGTCGACAGATTATCGGCAGTGCGGTCGATGGCCATGAAGGTGCCGGTCCGGGTAGAGTGAGTGCGGTCGGCGGGATATGTTCCGCCATGTTGCGGCGCACTATAGGGAACGCACAGCAGATTGAAAGCCGTTAGGGGGGGGCATTTCATGCTGCGATCACACGAATTCCGTAAACTGTGACTTGCATATCCACCGGGCGCATATCCATGTCCCGGGGCACGCATTTCTAAAACAAGAATGGCCAGGCAATTGGCCAAGATAGTGAAGGGGACAAACTCATGAAATCGATAAGCCTGCTATTGCTGCGGGTGGGCCTGGGCCTGCTCATTTTAATCTGGGCGATGGTGAAGCTGGGCGCACCGGAAGCCGCCATCGGCGTTTCCGACAACTATTATGGCGGCGTAATGAGCGACGAAACCATCTTGCTGGTTCTTGGGATTGCCCAGGCCCTGCTCGGCCTGCTGGTCATCCTCGGCCTATTCCGGGCGCTGGCGTTTCCGGCGATGATCATCGTGCTGGGTCTTGGCGCTGCTGCTGTCTGGCCGTCCTTGATTGACCCGTTGGGGCTGATCTTCGGGCAGGACAATGTGCAGATCCTGTTCTTCCCGTCGCTGATCGTCTTCTTCGGCACATTGGTGATGTTCGCGTTCCGGGACGAAGACACATTGTCTGTAGATGCAGTTCGCGGACGGTAGCCGGGACTATTAAACGGTCGTCAGCAGCGCCTTCAGGCGCTCTCGGAACTGGGTGGCGGCCTGCGGGTCGTCACCCAGACCGGCGGCTTCATACATCTGCTTGCCGACAATAGCCTCGCCGAATGCAGTGATGGCGGCCAGCAGCATGTAAAACTGCGTGTCCTGTTTCTGAGGCGCGGGACGCCCGGCAGCTTCAGCCTGTTTGACGCTGGCTTCGTGAACAAGATCTGTCAGTTCACTGAGCATCTGGGTGCCCTTGCCTTCCGGCTGGGACTCAACGCGTCCCGTCAGCGTCAGCCACGCCAGCAGTCGCGCGTGACCGCGGTCTGACAGTGTCGCAAAAACCTCATCCATCATCGCGTTGGTGTCGACCGGGCCGGACTGGCCCTTGGCGATGACGCCAAACAGGGCCTCACGCAGATGGCGCATGGTGCGTTCCACGAGAGCCCCGACCAGCCCTTCGCGGCTCTGGAAGTGATGCAGGATGGCCGGGTGGGAAATGCCTACATCCTTGGCAATGTCCTGTAGGCGGATGCCTTCGGGCCCGTTAGAGGCCAGACGCTTTTCAGCCGCATCGAGAATCAGCCGTCGGGCTTCCTCGCCCGTCCGCCTGACCCGCCGCGGGGCTGTCCGTGTTTTCGTCTGCTCCACCATCGTGTTGGGGTCGATCCTCTGATTGGCCTCTCACCATCCCTTAACTGCCGGGTGTTCGAAGTCTTTTGGACTCGATCCACAGGCACAGGGGTCCTGCGGGTTATGCCTGTGGGAAGCGGTGATTGGCAAGTTCGCGATCAAACGGGTAGCGTTTGACACAGAATTCCAAGTGGGAATTCCAAGGGGACACTTTTGCATTCATGAAACCTTCTGTTGCCGAACCAGCCGACCCGGAAAGAGGGGACGGTGCCTATCCACCGCTTGCGCTGCCGCTGCGCAGCCGGCGGCTGATGATCCGCGACTTTGTGGCCGGGGATCTGGGGGCGCTGCATGCTTATTCAGAGCGCCGTGAGGTGACCAAGCATCTGTTGTGGGGGCCCAACTCCGTTGAGCAATCACGGGCGACCCTGACTGAAGTTATGGCGCAGCAGAGTGTCACCCCGCGATTGCGGTATGACCTCGCCCTGGGCCTGCCGGGGGGCAAGGCCATCGGCGCGCTGTCCATTCATCTAGATGACATTCGCCTTGGCAATGCCGAGATCGGCTATGTGCTGCATTCAGACTACTGGGGCGGCGGCTTCGCGTTTGAGGCGGTTCAGGCGGCGGCAGCGGTGGTTTTTGCGCACTGGCCGCTGAACAGGCTTTGGGCGCGGTGTCTGGAAAGCAACAAGGCATCACGACGACTGCTCGAACGCCTTGGCATGCGCCACGAGGGCACGCTGCTGCGGGCGGAGCGCATAGAAGGCGAGTGGCACAATGTCCTGATGTACGCGGTGCTTGCGGAGGAATGGCGGAATAAGGCTGGTTAGTCGGCCGTCCGGACTGGTCCGCACTCGACGAGATAGACCAGCGTCTCGTCCTGCTGCGTCGCTTCCTTGAGGATGTGGCCACTCTGGGTACAATAGTGCGGAACGTCGATGCGGGACGCGGGGTCTGTGGCCAGCAGGCGGATCTGATGGCCCGGCTTGAGCCCGCGCAGGGCCTTTTGCAGCTTCAGTACGGGCAGGGGGCACAGCAGGCCGATGGCGTCGATTTCTGTCATTGGCTGTTCGTTCACGCCATAAACCCTTACAGTCTCTACGTCTTTTGCGCCTAATCCGTCCGGTTCTGCTTGACCGGAAATCCGCGAAGCCTCTATATCGCAGGCAACGTCTTGGGAGGACACACGTGCTAAATCGAATTGGAAAAGAAGTCACCTATCTGCGCAGCGCTGTGCGCACGCTCGGCCGTCTGAAGGACATTCAGAAAAACCCGACGCGCACCTGGGCAGATATCATCGAAAACATCGCTGCCACAAAGCCGAACAACGTCGCCATTTATGGCGAGGACGGCAGCGTCATGACGTACAAGCAGCTTGATGAGCGTGCCAACCGGTATGCGCGATGGGCGCTGGCGTCCGGCGCACGCAAGGGCGACTCGGTTGCGCTCCTTATGGAGAACAAGCCGGAATACATTGTCGCCTGGCTGGGCATCGTGAAAATGGGTGCGACGGCGGCCCTCATTAACACGAACCTCACCGGCATGGGGCTTGGCCACTGCCTCAACATCTCCGGCGCTGACCACTGCATTGTTGAATCGACGCTGGCGGACAATTTCTTTGGCGCCAAAGAGCATTTCGACCGTGATATCAAGCCGTGGGTTGAGGGTGGCTCCGTTCAGGGTGCAGAGGACCTGAGCCCGGCTCTGGAGCTCTATTCAGCCGAGCCGCTCCCTGCAGATACCCGCAAGGACCTGAAGCAGGAAGACAACGCGCTGTACATTTACACGTCCGGCACCACGGGCCTGCCGAAGGCGGCGAAGATTACGCATTTCCGTCTGCAGACCATGGCCGGCGGTTTTTCGGCGGCGGCGAACGCCACAGAGAAGGACCGTATGTATGTGGTGCTGCCGCTCTATCACTCCGCCGGTGGTGTGTGCGCTGTCGGCACGACGCTGACGGTTGGCGGGTCCATCATCGTCAAGCGCAAGTTCTCGGCGCGCCAGTTCTGGGAGGACTGCGCCAAGTACGATGCGACGCTCATTCAGTATATCGGTGAGCTGTGCCGCTATCTGCTGAACTCAGAAGAGCGCCCGGGCGAGGACAAGCACAAGGTTCGCATGGCGGTGGGCAACGGCCTGCGCCCTGAAATCTGGGGCCCGTTCCAGAAGCGCTTCAAGATTCCGCATATCACGGAATTCTATGGTGCGACAGAAGGCAACATCGCGCTCATGAACTATGACGGCACGGTGGGTTCGGTTGGTCGTATTCCTGGCTACGCCAAGAAGACCTTCAACGTTGAGATCGTGAAGTTCGACGTGGAGAACGAAGAACCTGTGCGCGGCGCCGATGGCCTGTGTGTTGCCTGTCAACCTGACGAAGTGGGCGAGGCGATCGGCAAGATCGTTGATGACCCGAGCAAGCCGACAGGCCGCTTCGACGGGTATGCGGATGCCAAGGCCACCGAGAAGAAGATCCTTCGTGACGTCTTTGAGAAGGGCGACAAGTGGTTCCGCTCCGGCGATCTGCTGAAGCAGGACAAGAAGGGCTACTTCTACTTCATGGACCGTATCGGTGACACGTTCCGCTGGAAGGGCGAAAACGTGGCGACGTCGGAAGTGGCGGAAGCGATTTCCGTGTTCCCGGGCATCAAGGAAGCCAATGTGTATGGCATGGCCATCAACGGCATGGACGGCCGTGCAGGCATGGTGTCCATGGTGGTGGAGGAAGCTCCCAACTGGGACAAGTTCAAGGCACATCTGGATGCCAATCTTCCCGCTTACTCGCAACCGGTGTTTGTGCGGCTGCAGCCGGAAGTGGAAATCACCGGCACGTTCAAGCACCGCAAGGTGGACCTGGTGAAGGAAGGGTTTGATCCGGACACGATCGAAGACCCGGTCTTCTTCTTTGATCCGTCAGAGAAGCAGTATGTGCCGCTGTCCAAAGCGCGCTACGAGGAAATCCAGACGGGCTCTTTGAAGCTTTAGGAACTCCGGGTCTCAGACACAAAGAAGGGCGGCAGTGAAACCTGCCGCCCTTTTGCGTTTGCCGCCATTACTGGCGATCTATTCAGCGGCCGTCTGTTTCTTTTTTTCCTCGTCTTCGTAGTGCTGCTGGATGGTCGTCATGGCGGCGTTCATGGCCTGGCCGATGAATTCCTCGGCATTGTCCGTGGCCCAGCCGAAACTTTCCCGCCGGGCGGTGTTCATCTTCTCGATTTCAGGTGTCACGTGGCGCTGCCACAACTCGTAGGATTTCTTGGTGCTGTCGAAGTCCGCCCAGTTGTGGGCCAGCTGCAGGAAGCAGCCGAAGCCGGGCATCTTGTCTTCCAGCCGTCTGATCTGCGCGATGGCGTCGTCCGGGGTGCCGACAATGCCCTGGCCGCTTTCGATCATGGCATCAAGGGGATCCTTGTTCTTGTCGGCGTTGGGTGCGGCCATGGGGTTGATGGAGTTGAAGTAGTCGGACCATTTGTGGAAGCCGAACTTCACATTCTCCATCGCCTTTTCCTTGGTTTCGGCGATGTGGATGGGACCGACGAGGCGCATGCAGTCCGGGTCCATGGTGCGGCCATGTTCCTTGGCGACTTCCTGGGCCACCTGCCAGTTGATGCCCAGCGCGTCGTAGCCGCCTTCATTGGTAGCGGCGACGCACAGCATGCCCAGACCATACTTGCCCGCCAGCTTGCCGCCGGAGGGCGTCACGGAACTGGCGACGGCCACTTCAGGGTGTGGGCTTGAATAGGGTGTCAGCTGCAGGCGGGCATTGGTGAGCTTGTACCACTCTGTTTCCTCGGTGACGGTCTCGCCGTTGAAGAGGCGCAGGATGACGTCGAGTGCTTCCACCATGCGGGGGCGCTGCTTGGCAACCTCGATGCCCAGCATCATGGCGTCTGACGGCAGCAGGCCGGGGCCGGCGCCGAACTTGATGCGGCCCTTGGGCTGGTGGGCGAGCTGGATGATGCGGTTCGCCGTGGTCAGCGGGTGGTGGTAGGGCAGGGAGACAACACCGGTGCCCAGCTTGATGCGGTTCGTCCGCTCGGCAACGCCGGCAATGAACACTTCAGGCGACGCGATGATTTCATAGCCTGCGGAATGGTGCTCGCCGATCCAGGCTTCGTCATAGCCCAGACGGTCCAGATGCTCGATCAGCTCCATGTCGCGCTGGATGCAGAGCGTCGGGTCTTCATCCAGGGGGTGGAAGGGCGCTAGAAAAATGCCGTGTCTTTTGCGGGCCATAGGTCGTTCCTCCGTATACGGTTTTTGGTTTTTTTATGTGCGCGGCTTGAGGCCGCCGAGTATCAGGTTCAGAAGATCGTCGTGCAGCTTGGCGATATCGACCTGGGTGCCCGGGCCGGACCAGCGCACGGTAAAGGCGCCCCAGGTGGAAATGAGCGCGGTGGCGGCCAGCGACGGGTCGTTGATGGCGGCAAACTCTCCGGATGCCTGACCGTCGGCGATGATGGTCTCGACCACATCCACGACTTCGCGGTTGGCCGACTGGGCGGCGGCGACGAGGTCCGTCTGGTTGACGAATTCGCGGGCCATCTGGCGCATGACGCCCGCATTGGCTTCGTATTCATCCACCAGCAGGCGGACGAACATGCGCAGGCGGGCTTCTGCACTGCTGGCGGTTTCAGGGGCAGCGGCCAGTTCGGCTGACAGGCGGTCCACCAGCTGCGCGTTGAACTCTTCAATCAGCGCTGCCTTGCTGGCGAAGTGCAGAAAGAAAGTTGCCTTGGCGATTCCCGCCGCCTCGCAGATTTCCTCAATGCGGACCGCGTCAAAGCTGCGCTGCGCAAAGAGCTGCATGGCGGCGTCGAAGATATGCCGGCGGGTGCGGGCCTTGCGCTGGGTGCGCTTGTCACCTGGCTTGGTATCTCCCGTCTTCATGTCTGTCGCTGAAATGGTGCTGTGTCCCGTACGGCGTTGAGAATTATAGACTCCAGTCTAGTTTTCGCCGGTGCTTTGAGTCAAAGTCGCAAACAGAAACGACAAAAAGACCACGCATTTGAGGGAGTTGCGCCATGAAAGCCGCCATTTTTCACGAGGCAGGCAAGCCGCTGACCATCGGTGAGATTGCCTCACCCGACCCCGGGCCGCACGAACTGGTGCTCAAGGTGCATGCCTGCGGCATCTGTGGATCGGACCTGCATTGCACGGAGCACGGGCCGTTTGTGTTACCCGGCGAAACGGTTATGGGGCACGAGTTTGCCGGTGAGGTTGTCGGTATGGGCACTGAGATCGCCGGACGCTTTGCGGAAGGCGACCGGGTGACGGCGCTGCCGGTGATTGTGCCGCCGATCCCGCCTGTGGGCATGGAGGATGTGGAGCCGTGGATGCGCGGCGATTCACAGACCATCGGTCTTGGCCAGGTGCCCGGCGCGTATGCAGAATATGTGCGTGTCGGCGTTAACATGACGAAGCGGCTGCCGGACCCTGTGAGCTATGAGATGGGCGCGCTTGTGGAGCCGCTGGCGGTGGGCCTGCATGCGGTCAACCGGGCGGACATGCGCTCGGGCGACAATGTGCTGGTGCTGGGGGCCGGGCCGATCGGCCTTGCGAGCATTGCCTTTGCGCAGCGCATGGGTGCCGCCAATGTGGTGGTCAGCGAGATGACGGATGAGCGCCGGGCGCTGGCGGAAAGTGTCGGCGCTACGGCGACGATCGATGCCAAGGGCAATGTGCTGGAGCAGTTTGCCGAGAAGACCGGCGCGCTGATGCCGGACATTGTCATCGAAGCGGTTGGCGTTCCGGGCATGGTTCAGCAGGCGATTGATTTCGTGAAGCCGAAGGGTCGTGTGGTTGTGGTCGGCGTGTGCCAGCAGCAGGACCAGATGATGCCGATGGTGGCGATCATGAAAGAGGTCGGCGTGCAGTTCGTGCTTGGCTATGAGCCGCGCGACTGGGACACGGTGCTTTCGTTCATGGCCAATGACCGGTTAAAGGTGGATCATCTGGTGACGCACCGGGTGGGCTTTGACGCGTTCCCGGACGCGTTTGAGGCCCTGCGGACCCCCAGCGACCAGTGCAAGGTGATGCTCAAGCCGGATTGATTTTCCGGAATCGCCGCCTCACAGGCCGTTCACAGGCCTGAAATCAAAACGTGAAAAGACGTTGGCTTGCGCTGTGACACGTGAACAGTGAAGCTTGCGGCCAATTCCAAGCTCACCCACCAGGCTCACATGTATGGGGGACATACACATGCTTCGTTGGATTATTCTCGCCGGCACTCATGGCGGCGCACTCGCTGTCGGCTTCGCGCTCGGCATCTATCTGCTGCCGATCCTGACCGCGCCGGACGCACCGGACGAGGCAGTGCTCGCGGAGGCGGCGCAGGCAGCGGTATACGAGGCTGAGTTCACCCGTGAACTTGCCGGCAGCGATTTCCTGCATTGGGGTGAAGGCTCTGTAAGCATTACGCCTACGCAGGTGGTGCATAAGGGTGCACTTGCTCCGGGACCGGACTATCAGCTCTATCTCGCAAGCGAGTTCATCGAAGATGAGGAAGGCTTCTTCCGCATCAAAGACACTGCAACGCGCATCGGCAGTAGCAAGACTTTTGATGGGTTCATCGTCGACGTGCCTGAGGGCGTGAGTGTGGCTGACTACTCCACGGTGATTGTGTGGTGCGAAAGCTTCAGCGAGTTCATCACGGCTGCGCAGTATCAGTAGACCGTGTGACCTAGACGGACCTGTATTTTTCCGTGTCCCCGGGCTTGACCCGGGGCCTAATCGCAACCGCGATGCTGTATGGCCGATGAGAGTGGACTCCGGGTCAAGCCCGGAGATACGGATTTTGGCTGTCGCCGCATAGCCTGTCTCTAGCTCTTATGCGGCGTTGCAAGTGCATTGTGGAGAACGGCAAGCCATGGGCTCTGTTCCTCCAGTGGCGCCGGTGAGCGGATGAGGCCGCGACCGATGGCGTCATCCCAGGTGAGGGTGCCGGCGAGCAGGTTGTCCAGCACGTAGCGTGTGGTGAAGAAGCGCGGGCCGTCACCTTCAGAACTCAGTCCACGGAGATTTGCACGCGCACCATCGGATTGGGATGTCACTTCGAGCCAGCGGAATTCGTGGATCAGCAGAATGTGCGCGCTGTTTTCCAGATGCGGTTGCACGGGCAGGTCGCCCAGCCGGGTCTCAATGGCGTTCACTGTCACGGCGGTTTTCTCGGTGCGCCATTCATGTATGGCCAGCCCGGTTTCAAGCCCGGTCTGGGGCGTCCACTGGTCGCCCTGCAGCAGTCCGGCATCGGCGTCTGCCTTTTCAGCCCACAAAACGCCCTCGGCTTCCGGGAAAGCGGTGAACATCAGCGCCAGCAACATCGCGCTGCCGCACGCGGCTGCGGGTGTTGCAAATAGCACGGCCATGAGTGTGGCCCCTGCAAGTCGGCTCAGACGCGTCATCCCGTATCCCCCGGTTTCGTCCCGTTCTTGTGGGCTTCTACGGGAGCCTAGCACATTTGTTAGGTCGCCATTGTTCACCTCTCCCTTGATGGGAGAGGTCGGCGCGTGAGCGCCGGGTGAGGGTGACAGCGGTGAAGGTGGAGGACGCCGTGAGGGTTGCCCCCTCACCCTCCCACGCACGGTTGTGCGCGGGCCCATACCTCTCCCGCAAGGGGAGAGGGGTTCGTCTTTACCCCGGCAGCACCCAGAAACCCGCCCTTGGGAAATGCACCACGACCTCGCCGACGCGGTCGTCGGTTCGTTTGATGGCGATGTGGTTGGCGCTGGAGGAGACGAGGGTGCCGGCGATGGGGTCGCGGCCGTAGGCGTCGGCCATGACCTGCACGGCCATGCCGGGCTTGAGGCCGTTGGGCTCGGTCGGGTCTTCGTGTTCGACTGTGGTGCTGGTCGTGTCTTTGGCAATGGCGATGGCGTCGTCGGTGCTCATCTCGTGGCGGGTGCCGTGGCCGAGGTTTTTGACACGCAATTCCCATGCGGTCAGCGCCTTGAAGCTGTCGAAGACGGTGGCGCCTGCCGGGTTCACGGTACGCACGAACCAGATGTTGTAATAAGCGGCGGCGTCCGCGAGGCCCGGTGCATCGCCACCAAGGAACTTGCGGCCGTCGGCAAGCTGGCTTTCTAGCAGGCCCATATGGGCGCGCAGTTGCTCCGTCATGATGGGGACGGCCTGCTTCATCTGGTCGGTGTCGAAGGGTCGGCCCGTCAAGACTTCGCGGTCTTTCTTGAAGCTCTCATCCACGTGGTCGCCGATACCGCCGAAGATGACGGCGACGGCGGCCTGGAAGATTTCGCGGTCGGTCCAGAAGCCAAGGGCGGCCCCCAGACCGTTGCCGTCCGGCAGGGTCGTGGTGGGGAAGCGACGGTCCAGCTCGCGGATGATGACCTGGCTGTCGCAGTAGATGTCAGCGCCGATCTGCATGACGGGGATTTTGCGGTAACCACCTGTGAGGCACACAAGGTCCGGCTTGGGCATGATGACCGGCTGGTCGACCGCGTGCCACTCAATGTCCTTGATGCCGAAGACGACGCGCACTTTTTCCGAGAAGGGCGAGACGTCGTATTGATGAAAGATGATCTTGTCGGTCACGGGGTCATGTCTCCGGGTACGGATTGTTGTGGAATTGGATTATGCGAAGGGCCAGACGAAGCGGATGGTATCGTTTTTCACGCCGTCAACGACGATGTCGAGGCCGCCGGAGCGGACCATCCATTCAAGGCGGTGATCGCGGTACTGGCGTTTGAACAGGCCTGTCGAAATGAGATCGCCGACCTGGGCCATATCGCCAAGGGAAGCCACTGCCTCTTCCTGGGTCTGTTTGACGGTGGGGCGTGCATTGGCGCGTGTGAGCCACTGTCCAAGAGGCGTGTCGGCTTTCGGGCCGAGGTCAAAACCGGCGGCGCCATTGAGGAGCGGTGCAATGGCGCAGTC
>JBHJJF010000159.1:0-11585 GCA_050042885.1 Candidatus Phaeomarinibacter sp. | reverse complement strand
AACTAAGCCCCTACACAAAGCCTTTGTACTTGTCCTTGAAGCGGGACAGACGTCCGCCACGGGCGAGCAGGCGCTGCTCGCCACCGGTCCACGCCGGGTGTGTGGTCGGGTCGATGTCCAGCACGAGGCGGTCGCCTTCTTTGCCGTAGGTCGACTTCGTCTGGTACTCGGTGCCGTCGTTCATGACCACTGTGATCATGTGGTATTCCGGGTGGATATCGGGCTTCATGGCCTTGTTCTCTCTCAAAAGTCTGCGCCTGGGCGTTAACGCGGGGCTGAGCGTTAACGGCTGCCCGTCGCAAAAACCCTGCAATCTTCGTTAGAAGTCGCGCGGTATAGCTGTTTGGGGGGCTTTAGGCAAGGGGTGCTGCGGCGCCTCTCATGAGCCCTTACCTGACGAGACCGTACCTTGCCGCTTGCAGCGTGCAGCCCCATGTTGCTTAAGGGGCTTCTTTGCTATGACACCGCCTCCGTCCGTCCACCCCATCTCAGCCAGAACGAGGCGTATTTGAGCGATTCCGCCGCCACATCCAGCGCAAATCCAGACAGCCGTCCGCGCGGCCGTGGCCTGGGGCCGCTTATCAGCCTGTTGCCGCTGGTTCGACGGTATCCGTGGCAGCTGCTCGGCGCGTTTGTGGCGCTGGTGGCGGCGTCTGTCGCCACCCTGGCCATCCCGGTTGGCGCCCGGGTGATGGTGGACAATGGGTTTTCCAACGAGAGTGCGGACTCCATCGACAGAGCCTTTGCCTTTTTGATGGTTCTGGCCGTCGCGATGGCTGTGTCGTCGGCCACGCGATATTACTTCGTGACGCGTCTGGGCGAGCGGGTGACGGCCGACCTGCGCTCAGACGTTTTCGGCAATTTGCTGATGCTTGCGCCGCAGTTCTACGAAAAAGTCCGCACCGGTGAAATCCTCTCCCGGCTGACCGCGGACACCACGCTGGTGCGCACGGTGCTCACATCCAGTATGTCGGTGGCTTTGCGAAACGTGTTTCTGTTTTTCGGTGGCGCTGTCATGGCCGCTCTGACGGCACCGGCGCTCAGCGCCATGGTGTTGCTGGCGCTGCCGCTCATCGTGCTGCCGCTGATCGGCTTTGGTCGCCTCATTCGTGGTCTGTCGCGTGCCAGCCAGGATCGATTGGCAGACACCGGTGCTTTTGCATCAGAGGCGCTGCAGGCGATCAAGGTCGTCCAGAGTTTCAACCATGAGGACCATGACCGGTTGCGCTACAGCGGTGTTGTTGAGCGCGCCTATGATGCCGCGCGTCGGCATGTAACCGCGCGCTCCATCATGACGGCTGTCATCATCACCCTGGCCTTTGCCAGCATCGTCGGTGTGGTGTGGATGGGCGCGCGGGCTGTGATTGCCGGCGACATGAGTGCGGGTACCCTTACGCAGTTCGTCATCTACGCCATCATCTGTGCCACAAGCATGGCAGCGCTGAGTGAGGTGTGGGGTGAGTTTCAGATGGCGGCGGGGGCTGCTGAGCGGCTGTCTGAATTGCTGCATGCGGAATCTGAAATTGTTGTCTCGGAACAACCCGTAACGTTGCCGGCACCTGCGCAGGGGCGGGTGACGTTTGACGCTGTGGCGTTCCGGTATCCGCTGCGGCCCGAAGCGTCTGCAATGGACGGGTTTTCTCTTGATGTGGCACCGGGCGAAACGGTTGCGCTTGTTGGACCGTCAGGCGCCGGCAAGAGCACGGTCTTTCAGTTGCTGCTGCGCTTTTACGATCCACAGACAGGCACAATTCGTATCGATGGTGTCGATCTGAAAGATGCGGAGCCCGAGGACTTCCGCCGGCGCATCGCATTTGTGCCGCAGGAGACCGTCGTCTTCGGGACGAGCGTTCGAGACAACATCGCCTATGGGCGCCCGGATGCGACGGAGGCCGAGATCCGTGCGGCAGCCGAAGCGGCCCATGCGCACGAGTTCATCTGCGACATGCCGGATGGCTATGACACGGAACTTGGTGAGCGTGGCGTCACGCTCTCCGGTGGTCAGCGCCAACGGCTGGTGATAGCGCGCGCTTTGCTGCGTGATGCGCCGATCCTGCTGCTGGACGAAGCGACCAGCGCGCTGGACTCCGAGAGTGAAGCACTGGTGCAGGCGGCGTTGGATCGCCTGATGGCCGGCCGCACGGTGCTGGTTATCGCCCATCGCCTTGCGACCGTCACAAAGGCAGACAGAATCATTGTTATGGATGGCGGCAAGATGGTTGCGCAGGGAACGCACGCGGAGCTTGTGGCTCAGGGCGGGCTGTATGGACGCCTTGCGAGGCTGCAGTTTGATCTGGATGCATCAGATTTGACATCCAATGCCGAAACGGCAAACGAACACGAAACATCTGACCTGGCTACGGGTCACGTAGCAGCAGGCAGCTAGGGGTACGGGGAGACCGAGCATGAACCGGTTTGTGAAGATCGCGCTCATTCTGGTGGCGGTGGTTGTGGTGCTGGCAAGTGCCTTTTATGTGCGGACCATGAACTGGATGGGCGAGTTCACGACAATCACGCGCAAGTTTGACGGTGAAAGCTGCACGCGGGTGCAGGGCGTGCCCGGCCCCGAAGATATCGCAATCGACCGGTCCCGCGGCATCGCTTACATCTCTGCTTATGATCGCCGCCTGGCAGCAAGTGATGATCCCGGTGCGGAGGGTGTGCGCGGCGGTATTTACATCATGGACCTGAATGTCGATGCGTCGGGTCTGTTCATGCGCCCGATCACGCCAATCATGCCGGAGAGGCTGCGGCCGCATGGCATTTCCCTGTTCACCGCACCAGATGGCTCCCGGACGCTGATGGTGGTCAACCATCCGCGCGGGGATGAGCATACAGTCGAGATATTTGATCTGTCGGACGATGAAGTGCTGACGCATCGACGCACGGTCACGGATCCGCTGCTCATGTCTCCCAACGATGTGGCGGCGGTCTCGCCGGCCGCCTTCTATGTGACCAACGATCATGAACATCCAGGCCAGGATGGCCGCACGATGGCGGTGCTGTTTGCTTCGCCGATTACGACGGTTGTTTTCCATGATGGAGAAACGTCGAAAGTGGTGGCCGATGAACTGGCTTTTGCAAACGGTGTGGCCGTATCTGCGGATATGTCAAAGGTCTATGTGACAGAACTTCTGGCCCGCACGCTGCATATCTTTGATCGCGATGGGGGCACCAATGACCTCACTCTCTCCGATCAGGTCTTCCTTGGAACCGGCATCGACAATATCGACGTGGCCGAAGATGGCGCGCTGTGGATCGGCGCTCACCCACAATTGGCAACGTTTGGCGAGCATGCAGCTGATCCCGCGAATTTGAGCCCGAGTCAGATTGTTGTGGTGCGTCAGTTTGAGGGTGGTGGCGGTGAAGCGTCCACCGCCTATCTGGACGACGGCTCGGAAATCTCCGCGTCATCTGTGGGCGCGACGTACAAGGACCGGCTGGTAATCGGTGCGGTGTTTGATCCGGCAGTGCTGGTGTGTGACATGGGCGGCGACGTGGCTGCTCCTTCAGCGGCGACATCCCAGAACTGATTTCGTTCTGATCATATCCGCAAACGCGCTAAGGTGTTTCCCAACTGAAGCAGGACCTTTGAATGTCCTGCTCGCGGCATGAATTGGGGAGGGCGTCATGCGCATCTTTTTATGGGTTTTACTGCTGGTTGTTGTGGCTGCCGTTGTGCGGCTGGCATGGTTCATGGTGCCGGTGTCCGGGGCTCTGGTCTCGCTGGATGAGAAGCTTGTCGACCAGTGCACGCGTGTCGAGGTGGCACCGGGCACGGAAGATGTCACCATAGATCCCGCGACTCGCATTGCATTCGTATCGGCATCTGAACGTCGTGATCCGGATCTGCCCCCCGGCGGTATTTATGCCCTGGACCTTGATGGCGATCTTCAGCCTGCTTTGGTGTCTGAGGATGCTCCTGAAGACTTCCGTCCGCATGGGATCAGCCTGTGGACAGGAGATGCGGGTGAGAAGCGTCTTTTTGTGATTAGCCACCCCAAGGCCGGTGGGCACGTTGTTGAGATTTTCGATGTGGGTGCAGATGGTGCCCTGACGCATGTCAAAGGTGTCTCGTTTGATGACATGCACTCACCGAACGATCTGGTTGCTGTGTCCGGTGAGGCATTTTATGCGTCAAACGACAGGGGATTTAGCGACGGTCTGATGGCGCAGCTTGAGACATACTTTGCGTTGCCGTTTTCCAGCGCGGTGTACTGGGATGGTGCGAGCGGCGGTATCGCGGTGCCAGGACTGGCCTTCGCCAACGGCATCAATGTGAGTGCGGATGGCGGCACGATCTATATCGCTGAGTTCTTGAGGCATTTGGTTGGGGTTTATGATCGCGATCAAGAGACCGGCGTGCTGACGCGAACCGGCACACTTCCCGTGGGGACCGGTGTAGACAACATTGAAATCGCGGAAGATGGTGCGCTGTGGATTGGGAGTCACCCCAAGGCGTTTGAGTTTCTTGCGCATGCAGAAGACCCGACCGCCGTCGCCTCTTCACAGGTGGTTCGTGTTGATCCGGAAACCGGCAAGGTGGATGAGGTGCTGGTGGATTTGAGCGGCAAGCTCTCGGCTTCCAGCGTTGGAGCCGTCAATGGCAACACTCTGGTAGTTGGTGCGGTGTTTGACTCAGGCGTGCTCGTTTGCCCGCTGCCGTGAGGTCAGCGCTCAACGTTCGGTGAGTTTGAACTCGATGCGGCGGTTGCGGCGTAGGTCTTCTGCGCTAGCGCCGCCTGCAAGAGGCTGGAACTCGCCGAAGCCTGCTGCCAGCAGGCGGTTGGGCGGGACGCCCTGATCGGTCAGATAGCGAACCACCGAGATAGCCCGGCCTGCAGACAGGTGCCAGTTGGACGGGAATTCCGGCGTCGAAATCGGCTGCGAATCCGAGTGGCCGTCGATGCGCAAGACCCAGTTGATATCGTCAGGCACGTCACCCGATATTTCACGAATGGCCGAGGCGATCTTGTCGAGTTCCGTCTGTCCGGCAAGGTTGAGCGCAGCAGACCCTGAATCGAAGAATACTTCGGATTGGAAGACGAACCGGTCGCCGACGATCTGGATGTCGTCGCGGTTGCCGAGCGCCACACGCAGACGGCCGAAGAACTCAGCCCTGGCGCGGGCCAGCTCCTGTACTTTCTGGGCAAGGGCTGAATTGAGGCGCCGACCAAGGTCGGCAATCTGGGCCTGACTATCCTTGTCTTTGGCTTCAGCGGCTTCCAGTGCAGCTTCGAGGCTCGCAAGCTGACTACGCAGGGCGGCCAGTTGCTGGTTGAACAATTCGACCTGCGCCTGGGCTTCTGCGGTCAGCTTTTCCTGCTCCGTCAGGTCGGCACGTAATGCTTGCGCTTCCTCGCCGCCGGCCTCGGCGCTTTGCAGAAGGCCTGAAAGCCGCGCCTGTTCTTCTTCGGCGCTGGCGAGAGAGGCCGTCATGGCTGTGAGTGAGGTTTCAAGCTCGCTGGTGCGCAGCTGTTCAAGGGCCAGTAGGTCCGTCAACTGGCTGATCTGTGCGCGCAGAGATTCAAGGACCGTGTCTTTGCCGGTGATGGCCTGGCTCAGATAGAACTGGGACAGCATGAAAATTGACAGCAGGAAGATGATGACCAGAAGCAGAGTGGCCATGGCATCCACGAAGCCCGGCCAGTAGTCCGCCTGGCCCTGCCGTATGCGGCGAGAGGCGAGCGCCATGGCTAGCTCCTGTCGCTGTTGTTCTGAGCGGCAAGCCTGGCAATCTGCTCAAGGACCGGTTTCAGGTCTGCCTGATTGCTGGCAACCTGATTGAGCAACTGGCTCTCGGAGCGCATCTGGTCGGAGAGGATGGTCAACCGTTCCGTCAACGCCATAAGTGAGGCAGTGGTGGCAGAGCGTTCGCCTGAGGAACCCCCGAGTTCGCGGTGCATGTCATCCAGACGGTTGGCGAGTTCGCCAAGCAGTGGGCTTTCTTCGCTGTCTGAAGCGTCCAGCCGCGTCACGGTGGAGAGCCATTCCTCAAGCTCATTGTAAAAACGGTTCTGCGCCTGGCTGGCTTGCAGGTCGAGGAATCCGACGATGAGAGAGCCGCCAAGTCCGAGTAGGGAGGACGAGAACGCGGTGCCCATGCCGGTCAGCGGCGCTTCCAGGCCTGCCCGTAGGTCTTCAAACACATCACCGGCGCCGCCGCCTGCGGGTGACAGGCTGCGGATGGTCTCAGCGATGGAAGAAACCGTGTCGAGGAGCCCCCAGAACGTTCCCAGCAGGCCCAAGAAGATCAGCAGGCCGATCATGTATCGGGAGATGTCGCGGGCCTCGTCCAGCCGCGAGGCGATGGAATCGAGAATGGAGCGCATGGCTGGTGTGGAGATGGCAACCCGGCCCTTGCGCTCGCCCAAAAGCGTAGCCATTGGCGCCAGCAGGCGTGGTGGCGGGGGGAGCGTGAGGCCGGGGTCTGCCCGGCGGAAGGCGTTAACCCAGCGGATTTCAGGGCCCAGCACCAGAACCTGACGGAATGTGTAAAGGACGCCAAGCAGAAGCACCCCCGCGATCAGGCCATTCAGCACCACATTTGCGAAGAATGCGTCTGACAGCTGCGGCCACAGGACCGCGAGCACGAGGCCGACAATCACCAGAAAGGTCAGCATCCGGGAGATGTGGCGGCTGGGCTGGGTGAGGCTTAGAGCGTCCGGGCCATGGGCATTCGCCATGTCTCTCTCCTGTACAGGCATCGTGTCGGCAGCATAGCAGGTGGCCATGCATATGGCGTGCCGGGGAGTGTCAGGGTGTTTGCGGCAGCAGTGTGGCCCTGAACGTGTGCCTGAGAAGGTCTCTATGTGCCGGAATAGGCCACGTCCACGCGATCCGGGGCGCCTGTATCCGTCACGCCGCCAAGTGCGCGTACATCGATCCGGCGGCTGTCAATGCCAAGGCCAATCAAATAGGCGCGCACGGCCAGGCCGCGCTTGAGGGAGATGCGGCGGGCCTCGCTTGCTTTGTCGCCGGGCGTGCCCCCATAGGCCTTCAGCTCGATCCTGCGGGGGTCATAGCGCAGCGTTTCGCCGATGGCGTCGAGGTCCTTGCGGGCGGAGCCGATGATTGCTGCGGTCTGTTCGTCAAAGATCACCTGCAAGATGGAAGGAGCCGGGTCCGGCAGTTCGGCGACCGGTGCCGGCGGGCTCAGAGCCGCCACCTGTGCCTCAGGTTCGGGTTGAGACGGTGCAGCCTCAACAGGAGGCTTGGGTGCGGGAGCTGCGGACACCGCTGGCTCGGGGGCCGGTGCTGTATCGGGAGCAGGTTCAGGAGATGGTTCGGCTTTGGGTTCGGGAGTGGGCTCGGGAGCGGGTGCTGCAGGAGTAACAGCGGCGCTCTCTGTCTTACGTTCGACCGGTTTTGGCTCTGCAACCGGATCTTGTTGCGCGGGTTCAGGTTTCACCGGCGTTGCCACAATGGGCTTGGTGTCCGGCTTGGTAGGTGCCGGAGATGGTTTCGCAGGCGTGGTGTTTGAAGGTTTGGCTGCGACGATTGCGGGTTCTGCGGCTGACGCAGCTGTAGGGGGCGTCGGGCGCGCAGTCGGTGCCGGCACGTTTGGATAGCGCAACTGCGGCACCTGGCGTGTGGCTGTGGAAGACCCCGGATACTTCAAAATCAGCTGCGGCTGACTCTGTGCATCTTGCGCGTTGTTCAGGCCCAGGGCATCCAGATTGACACTGACATCAGCGCTTTCCTGGGCGTGTGCCCGGTCGGCGAGGGACACGAATACCAGTCCGGCAGTGAGTACTACTGCGAGTGAGGGCAGAGACAGGGCAGCGTTTTGATAGGTCATGCCGGGAGGCGGGTCCGCATATAGAGGTGGTCCGGGCAACCCTAACAAGAGGGTTCCTAACGGGTTAACCGCTTGCGATGCCGCCGTAAAGCCCAAGTCAGGATTTAGGTTCCGAGAACGGCGCTGTTAATTGCTGCGGGCGGCTTTTCTCAACATGTCCTGAAGCACGGGCAGGAGGTCCGCATTGGCGGCAATAATCCCTTTGCTCTCCAGCAGCTTGTCGCCGCCATTGATGTCTGTCACGAAGCCACCGGCCTCGCGGACCATCAAGATTCCAGCAGCTACGTCCCATGGTTGCAGCCCATGTTCCCAATAGCCGTCAAACCGTCCTGCAGCGACCCAGGCCAGATCGAGCGACGCAGCGCCGAACCGTCGGAGGCCGGCCACCTTGGGGAGGATGAAGTCCAGTTCCTTGCTGAATTTTTCCAGCCACTCGTCGCTTGAGAAGAAAATTCCGGTAGCGAAAACGGAGTCTTCTGGTTTGGTTCGGGCAGCAACACGCAGTCTACGGTCGTTGAGATAGGCGCCCTGGCCATTCTCTGCGACGAAGAGATCATCTGTCACCGGATTGTAGATGACGCCATTCACGATCTGTCCGTCGCGCTGCAGCGCAATCGAGATGGCAAAGTGGGGCATGCCATGAAGGAAGTTCGTGGTGCCGTCCAGCGGATCGATGATCCAGGTGTGGGTTTTGTCGGGGCCCTCAACAGTTCCGGCTTCTTCCATAAGGAAGCCGTAACCAGGCCGCGCTTTGGAGAGTTCCTCAAATATGATTTTCTCGGCACGCAGGTCTGCAGCGCTGACAAAGTCTCCGGGTCCTTTGCGCGAGACCTGCAAGTTCTCTACTTCGCCGAAATCGCGGGCGAGTTTGCGGGCTGCCTTGCGGGCAGCACCAACCATGACATTGATGACCGGACTATTGAGGGGCATTGGGTATCTTTTTGGGTGTCAGTTATTGGGGCGCTATTCGGCGCGCTTGACGTAAGTGACTTCGTTTGTGTCGACGACGATCTTCTCGCCAACGGTCACAAAGGGCGGCACCATTGTTCGCACACCGTTCTCCAGAACGGCCGGCTTGTAGGATGAAGCAGCGGTCTGCCCTTTGATTGTCGGTTCGGTCTCTGTGATTTCAAGCGTGACATGGTCTGGCAGGTTGATGCCGATGGGCTTTTCTTCATAGAGCTCAAGGGTCACGGCCATGCCTTCCTGCAGGAACGCAGCGCGGTCGCCGATGAAGTCGCGGGCGAGTTCAATCTGCTCGTAGTTTTCGTTGTCCATGAAGGTCAGCATGTCGCCGGACTCGTACAGGAACTGAAAGTCTTTCGTGTCGAGGCGCACCTTCTCAACAGATTCTGACGAGCGGAACCGTTCATTCAGCTTGGTGCCCTCAATCAGGTTCTTGAGTTCCACTTGGGCGTAAGCACCGCCTTTACCCGGCTTTACGCTCTGGACTTTCACGGCAGCCCAAAGGCCACCTTTGTGTTCAATGACGTTGCCAGGGCGGATTTCGTTACCGTTGATCTTCATGTCTCTCGGGCTTTCATGCGGGTGTGGTCCGGTGCGCCGCGTTGGTCATGTCTGCTACGGGGCAAGCGGGCCTGACATGCACCACTGGGCCTAAAGGTGCAAGGGGGCCAGTATCAGGTGCACTTCCCGGTCTATTGGCGCGCTTTGCCCTCAAGCCATTTTGCGGCCCGTGCATCTCCGTCGCTGCGCTGCTGTGGGGAAATGAACTTGGTGAACCGGGTATCCAGTTCAGCGTCGTCAAAGCCGGCGCGCGTGGCGAGCGAATGCCATTTCCAGGCCTCTGCCAAATCGGCTTCGACCCCTCTTCCCATTACGTAAAGACGGGCGAGCCGGTTCTGGGCAATCAGGTGACCTTTCTCGGCTGCCAGAGCATAGAGATCTGCGGCCTTGGTTTCATCTTTGGCGACGCCAAGGCCCTGATAAGTGAGATAGGCGAGGCCGGCCTGGGCATCCGACATGCCGTGCCCCGCCGCCGCAGCAAACCACCTTGCGGCGATTGTATTGTCAACTTCACGACCAAGGCCCTGCGCAGCGGTGAGGCCAAGATTGTATTGCGCGTCCGGATGCCCCTGGGCAGCCGCTTTTTCAAACCATGGCAGGGCGGATGCATGATCCGGCGCGCCGCTATTTAGGGCGCCGGTCGCGTGCAGGGCGCCGAGGTTGAATTGGGCAACAGGACTGCCGGCATTTGCCGCCTCGCGGAACCAGCGGCTTGCTTCCAGGAAGTTCTGCGCTGTTCCGATGCCTTGTGCGTATCGAAGTCCAGTTTCGACCTGACCCGGGATAGACCCGTTGGAGGCCGCCAGCAGATAGAGGCGGGTGGCCTCTTTGGTGAGACCTTCTGTGTCCGCGGGATCGAATCCAGGTGGCGTGAGTGTCTTGTCCACTGTCAGTTCGGCAAGGGCAAAGGCTGCGGCGGGTTCACCGTTGGCCGCAGCAGACCTCAGCCATCGTCCGGCCTCGTACAGATCTTTGTCGATGCCGATGCCTTCGAGATAGAGCTGACCAAGAAGGGCTTGCGCAGAAGGGTCCCCTTTTTCCGCGACCGGGCGCAGAAATGCTGCTGCACGCTGGCCGTCATCGGCCTTCAGCGCCTCTACCGCCTGAGCAACCTCAGGTGAGACGGCTCTTACGGTTGGATCGATGACGGTGTCTTCCTGCGCCAAGGCTGGAAGGCTGAGCAGGACTAGCGCGAAAACGGCGGCGACAGTTTTTGGAAGGGGGTTACGCATTGGTCTCCAACACCGTTACAGGCGTCACGTCGATCACATCATTGATCGCTTTGACGGCTTGACCCGGGCCCCCCTGGTCATTGGGGTAAGACCATACGCTGGATGAGACTGCAAGGAAATCCGCGCCGGCCGCAACGAGTGGAGCGGCATTTTGTGGCGTGATGCCGCCAATGGCGACGCAAGGAATTTCGAACAAGCGCTGCCACCAACTGAGAATTTCCGGTTCGGTGCGCGAAATGGCGTCCTTGGTGGCGGTCTCATAGAAGGCCCCAAACGCCACATAGTCTGCGCCGTACTCACCTGCCTCCATGGCAAGATGGCGGCTGTCGTGGCAGGTGACGCCGATGATGGCGTCTGGCCCGAGCAGGCTGCGGGCTTCCGCGTAGGGGGCATCCTGCTGACCGATGTGGACGCCATCCGCACCGACATTGAGGGCAAGGTCTGGTCGGTCGTTGATAAGAAAAGCGACATCGTGGGCGTGGGCTATTGGAATCAGCGCTTGTGCCGCTGCTGTCACCGCAGCATCGCTTACATCCTTCAGGCGGAGCTGGACACACGCTACGTCGCCTGCGTTCAGCGCCTCCTCAAACACCTGAGAAAAGTCCGTCAAGTCGTCGAGGCGCGGCGGCGTGATGAGGTAAAGGCGACAGCGGGGTTTGGGGGACTGAGATGCTTTAGGCAGCCTCTTTCTCCACTTGTTAAATCCCGCTAGCTGCGGTTCAGGGCCTCAACGCCTGGCAGGGTTTTACCTTCCAGCCACTCAAGGAAGGCTCCCCCAGCGGTGGAGACGTATGAAAAATCGTCGGCAGCGCCCGCATTATTGAGAGCTGCCACCGTGTCGCCGCCTCCGGCGACGGAGTTAAGTTCGCCCATTTTGGTCAGCATGGCTACATGGCGCGCAGCGGCATTGGTGCCGTTGTCGAACGGGGCAATCTCAAAGGCGCCGAGCGGGCCATTCCAGACGACAGTCTTGGCAGCTTCAAAGCGGGCAGCGAGATCAGCGGTGGTGTCTGAGCCAACGTCCA
>JBHJJF010000158.1:0-10603 GCA_050042885.1 Candidatus Phaeomarinibacter sp. | reverse complement strand
GGAATGGGTGTAGTTGTGCACAAATGTCGAGAGGGTTTGTGTGAGGTCCACCGGAACGGCTTCCGCGCGGCTCATCTCCGCATCAATTCGGCTGGCTTCGGAAATGTCCGTAATCAGACGATCCAGCCGCGTGACGTCGTCCGCAATGATGGCGCGCAGCCGTTCGCGGGCGTCTTCGTCCCTGGCTATGGATAGGGTCTCAATGGCGCTGCGCAGAGACGTGAGGGGGTTTTTCAGCTCATGTGCCACGTCCGCAGCAAACCGCTCCGTCGCGTCAATACGGGCGTAGAGTTCTCGTGTCATGTCCCGCAGCGTGCCGGACAATTCGACGATTTCATCGCGCCGGTAGCGGAAGTCGGGAATCTCGACACGGGTATGGCGCTGGTGGCGTACACGTTCAGCGGCTTCTGCCAGACGGCGCACAGGGGCGGCAATCGTACCGGCCAGCAGGATGGCCAGCAGTACACTCACAATCATCAAGACGCCAAACACCCGCAGGATCGCCATGCGTTCGGCTCGCACCAGCTCATCAATATCACCGCCCTCAGTTGACAGCAGCAGGGCACCCATCACGGCTTTGAAGCGCTGCACAGGCACGGCTACCGACACGATCAGCTGTCCGCGTTCGTTCTCCCGCACCATGCTGGTGGGCTCGGCGCGCAAGGCCCCGCGCACTTCCCTGTATCCAAGACCCCGGTCGCCGGACAGTTCCTCATAGGCCGGCACCTCGGCGCCACGCAGCAGACCTGACACGAGCACATTGACCCAGTCCACAAGAGTGAACTCGTCGTCCGCGGGCGGGGGCAGTTCGAAAGCAATGACATACCGGCGAGCATCAATGAACTGCGAATCGACCACGATGACGCCGTTGGTACTGTAAAGCCGGGCCCGTGCATCGGTCGGTAAAACCAGGCGCCGCAGAATGGCCGCCGCCCGATCAGGATCGATGGGGGCCTGCCGGGCGGCGACCGTGAGGTCGATCTGT
The DNA here is from genome assembly GCA_050042885.1 of Candidatus Phaeomarinibacter sp. GTDB lineage: Bacteria > Pseudomonadota > Alphaproteobacteria > CGMCC-115125 > CGMCC-115125 > Pyruvatibacter. Next base: position 9,618 of record JBHJJF010000158.1, on the reverse strand, counting down.
GGCACCGGCCCGTCGGGCACAATGATCTGTGTTTCCAGTTCGATGGTTGCGGCTTCCGCCAGTGCGCCGGCAATGATCTCGCCCTGCGCGCGCAAGTTCTGCACCCGCTGGTCGATCAGCCCGGCCTGAAACTGGTTCACATACAATATGCCCGCCGCCAGCAGCGCCAGGGCCAGCACGTTGAAGGCCACGATGCGGCGGGTGAGGGTGGAGAAGCGGCCACGCACTTGCAGATCGTTAAGTGTGCGGCGCGCGCGGGCCGGTGCAGGCATAATGAGATCGCGCAATGAAGCCAGCCAGCCGGGAAGCCGGCTCTCACTGTCAGTCACACTGCGCGGGGTGTCAGCCATGAGCGGCGTTACTCTTCCTTGTAGCGATAGCCAACCCCGTACAGGGTCTCGATAGCGTCGAAATCGCCATCAACCGCCTTGAACTTTTTGCGCAGGCGCTTGATGTGGCTGTCGATGGTGCGGTCATCCACATAGACTTGATCGTCATAGGCCGCATCCATGAGCGCGTCGCGGCTCTTCACATAGCCGGGCCGTTGCGCCAGCGAGTGCAGGATCAAAAATTCCGTCACTGGCAGCGTCACCTGCTTGCCGCCCCTGGTACAGGCGTGACGAGCCGGATCCATCTCATGCCGTCCACGTTCAATGACACCCTGCGCCTCGGTGGTCGAGGTTAGCTCGCCGCTGCCATTGGAGCTTTTACCATTGCCATTGCCTGAGCTGTCCTTGGGCGACCCGCGGCGCAGGACCGCGCGGATGCGCTCGATCAGCAGACGCTGCGAGAAGGGCTTCTTGATGTAATCGTCCGCGCCAAGCTTGAGGCCAAACAATTCGTCAATCTCATCGTCCTTGGAGGTGAGAAAGATCACCGGCATCTCGCTGGTCTGCCGCAGCTTGCGCAATAACTCCATGCCATCCATGCGCGGCATCTTGATGTCGAACACGCCAACATCGCACGGCTTGCCGGCGAGCCCCTCAAGGGCTGCAGCACCGTCGCTGTACGTGCGGACGGTAAAGCCTTCCGCCTCCAGTGCCATCTGCACCGACGTCAGGATGTTGCGGTCATCGTCCACCAGGGCAACTGTCGGCATGGGTGAATTCGCTTTTTCTAGGTTAATCTGAAGGAAGGCGTCCGTGTGTGTCAGCACTTCCCGTCGGTCAGGCTGATATCCCGGGTGAATCGGGCATCAAGATGACCGGCCATCCTTGTACCGCCTTATTTCAATAGACCAAAGCGCGAGGACGGGTCTTTGGCCATAGACTCACCGACCTCCCTGATGTCTCTAAATGCGAATCCGTTGCAAATCGCACACGCTTCCGCAGTGCCGGTAACCGCATTTCCCGAAAATTCCCGGCTCCTGTTGCGCAACATTATGACGCAGCATATTTTGACCGCGCTGACAGCCGCAGATACGTTAAGCCCTCTGATTCTAAGGGAAATCTGCGGTTTTTGCAGCAGCCCTGAACACGCATGGATGGCGCCGGTTAAGGCCAGATGCCTGCTTCAGACTGAAGATCATCGGCGTTGCGCACAAAAGCGGCACAAATTGCGGCTTTTGTGGATCGACTCTGTGGCGCCAAAGCGTTAAGCCACGCTGCATTCACGCAGCGGAATTCGGGCGGATTCTCCGCCCCACAGACAGACATCGGGTTCGCTTCCCGCGCGACACAACAAGGTCCGCAGCGGGGCGACGGCAAGGAGACGACGAACGTGACACAGACCGGTCCCAAGGCATCAAGCCACGGCCTCGACAAGATGGGCTTTTCCGACATCAAGGCCCAGCACTGGAACCACGGCGCTGCGTCGCTCGTTGAAATGTCCCTGGACCGCAAGGAAGGCCAGCTCGCCGCCGAAGGCCCACTCGTCGTCAAGACAGGTTCCCACACGGGCCGCTCTGCCCAGGACAAATTCATTGTCCGCACCGACGATACCGAGAACACCATCTGGTGGGACAACAACAAGGGTATGACCCAGGACGCGTTCGACACGCTCCACGCAGACATGCTGGCCCACGCGAAAGGCAAAGAGCTTTTTGTTCAGGACCTCTTCGGCGGCGCCGACAAGGACCACCGTCTGCCGACCCGCGTTGTCACCGAGTTCGCCTGGCACTCGCTGTTCATCCAGCACCTTCTCATTGAGCCGACAGGTGACGAGCTTGAAACTTTCGAGCCGCAGTTCACCATCATCGACCTGCCAAGCTTCAAGGCCGACCCGGAACGTCACGGCTGCCGCACAGAGACCGTGATTGCCTGTGACTTCACCCGCCAGATCGTGCTGATCGCGGGGACGTCCTATGCGGGCGAAATGAAGAAGTCCGTCTTCTCCATGCTCAACTACAAACTGCCGCCCAAAAAGATCATGCCGATGCACTGCTCGGTCAACACCGGCAAGGATGGCGACAGCGCCATCTTCTTTGGCCTCTCCGGCACCGGCAAGACGACACTCTCCGCTGACCCTGAGCGCCAGTTGATCGGCGACGACGAACACGGCTGGGGACCCAACGGCCTGTTCAATTTCGAAGGTGGCTGCTACGCCAAGATGATCAAGCTGTCGGCCACGGCAGAGCCGGAAATCTTCTCCACCACCCGCAAGTTCGCCACTGTGCTTGAAAATGTGGTGATGGACGAGAACACCCGCCAGCTCGACTTCAACGATGCGTCCCTGACGGAAAATACCCGCGGGGCATATCCGATCAAGTACATCCCCAATGCCAGCCTCTCCGGCATTACCGGCCAGCCCAACACCATCATCATGCTGACGGCGGATGCGTTCGGTGTGCTGCCTCCAATTGCCAAGCTCACCCCGAGCCAGGCCATGTACCACTTCCTGTCCGGCTACACCGCCAAGGTTGCCGGTACCGAAAAGGGTGTAACCGAGCCCGAAGCCACGTTCTCAACCTGCTTTGGCGCACCCTTCATGTCGCGCCACCCCAGCGAGTACGGCAATCTGCTCCGCGATCTCATCCACGAGCACACGGTGAACTGCTGGCTTGTGAACACCGGCTGGACCGGCGGTGTCTATGGCGTCGGCCATCGCATGCCGATCAAGGAAACCCGCGCGCTGCTCAACGCCGCGCTCGACGGCAGCCTGCTCACCGCTGACATGCGCACCGACGCCAATTTCGGATTTGAAGTGCCGGTCTCTGTCAATGGTGTTGATGACCGTCTGCTCAACCCGCGCGACACCTGGGCCGATGGCGATGCCTACGACAAGCAGGCCAAGGCCCTCGTCAACATGTTCATCGAGAACTTCGAAAAGTTCGAAGCCCATGTGGACCCGGACGTGCGCGACGCCGCTCCGGCCTCAGCGGCCGCCGCTGAATAAGCGCCCCCCAAAGCTATGCCTAATAAGGGAGCCGTTGCCGCAGGCCATCAGGTCACAGCGGCAGCGGCTGCTGAGCTTCTCGAGGATGGTGGCAACGCGTTTGACGCGGCCATTGCCGCCTTGCTGGCCGCCTGCGTGGCCGAACCTATCTTAGCCTCTCCCGGTGGCGGTGGTTTCCTCACTGCCCGTGCTAAGGGTGAGACCCGCGTCTTCGACTTTTTTGCCCAGACCCCGCGCCGCAAACGGTCGCGCGGCGACATCGACTTCCGCGAAGTCCATGTGGATTTTGGCAGCGTCACTCAGGGCTTTCACATCGGCCTTGGTGCCGCGGCCACGCCGGGCTTCCTCCCTGGCCTCTTCGCCGTGCATGAGCGGTTGGGCCGCGTCCCCATGACCCGCATTGCCGAGCCTGCCATCCGCGCGGCCAAAGACGGCGTGGAGATCACGGATTTTCAAGCTTATCTGTTTGGTGTCGTTGACCCCATCCTCAAGGCGACACCTTCGCTCCGTGATCTGTTTACGGATGATACAGGCGACCTGCTCATGGAAGGCGCGGTCCAGAAGAATCCCGACCTCGCAGACGCTTTTGATGCCATCGCCCGCGAAGGTCTTGTGCTCGCCACCAAAGGCGAAATTGCCCAGGCCATGGCGCGCCAGGCTGAAGACGAGGGTGGCCATCTCACTTTGGATGACCTGCGGTTCTACGAAACTGCCACCCGCGCCCCGCTCGTGGCCCGGGCTGGTGACCTCATGATCGAGACCACGCCGCCGCCATCTTCGGGTGGCGTCATGGTCGCGCTGGGGCTCGACCGAGTGGAGGCGTCCCACAAGCGCAAGCGCGTCCCGGCACCAGGTATTGCGGCGACCCTTTTGTGGATGAACACGCTGCGCGACCATTGTAAGGGCGACCCGGATGCGCTGGTCGCTCTGCGTGCGGACCTTCGCAAGCCCGCCAAAGAGCGTCCACAGGCCCTGAGGGGCACGACCCATGTCAGTGTGGTGGATGCAGACGGCAATGCCGCGTCCGCCACTATCTCCAATGGGGAAGGCTGCGGCGCACTCGTGCCCGGTTGCGGCTTCATGCTCAACAACATGCTCGGCGAGGACGACATCAATCCCGGCGGTTTCCATCAGTGGGCGGAGAACATGCGCATGTGTTCCATGATGGCCCCGATGCTCGCCTATGATGAGAGCGGCGGTGTTATGGCACTGGGCTCCGGTGGCTCGAACCGCATCCGCTCAGCCTTGCTCCAGACAGTGCTTCTACTGGCCCGCGGCGCCCATGCGGAAGACGCCGTCATGCACCCACGTATTCATGTTGAGGGAACACGGGCCGATGGTGTTGATAATGATGGCCCACCTGCAAATCTCAGTTGCGAAGAAGGCTGGCCGGACGCCGAGCGCGACTCCATGTCAAAGGAGTTCGATATTGTTGAGCCATGGGATGACCCCAACATGTTCTTTGGCGGCGTCCACATAGCCTCCCGCGATCCGAGCGGCACCATGGAAGGTGCCGGCGACCAAAGACGCGCCGGGGTGTTCCTCAAAGCCTAACCGATCATCCAGTCAATGATCCGTTCTGCAAAGGCGCCACCGGTCCAGGAGACGACCGGCAGGCTGAGCAGGCCGACGAAGCGGAACATGGTCCCCACATCAATCGCCCATTCGGCCACGCCTTCAATGCGCGCTTCATAGGCCAGCAGGCCCGTGAGGCGGCTGCCGGCTTCGGCGCCGCCGCTTCCTGACTGAGTTACCTGGATGCGGGCGTCGCGGATGTCATCGCGTATTTGTGTCAGCTCGCGCTGCTTGGTCTGTGCGATCAACCGGTGCACCCAACGCAAGGGTGTAAACAGCACCATGAACGCTATGGCGACAATCGCCAGGAAAGCGACGATAAGAACTGCGTTAAGTGGCTGTCCGACAAACATCAAAAACAGAATGGCGGCATGTAGCAGCCAGACAACCGCGCCGCGCAGGGCGATTTGTCCGATGACGCCTGCGTCTGACCTGGACAGGAGATCAAGCTTGGCCGTCTCAAGCAGACTGTCGGTGACAATCGAGGATTCACCCCGGGTCATCACCACCCAACGCACAACGAGGCTGGCCAGGATCATCGAGGCGACAAGCGTCCAGGTATCAATCAGGCCGAAATTCTCGAACATGCCGCGCTCGGGCAGGTCCGAGTTGCGTTGGCCAAGAAAAATACTCGCCCCAACAAAGAGCCCTGCGCCAGCTGCAATTAGCCCGTCACGGTTTCTCTCCTTGGAGGGTTCAAGCGCGCGCAACAGATCCTCGCCTGACACCCCGGCAAGCTTCGGCGCCAGTATGAAGACATCCGTAAAGGTGCGGCGGCCCGCCAACTCGTTCGCGGAGATGAAGGCCCATGTAAAAAGTGAGATGACGAAGGCGGCCCAGGCCTCAGGGGCCATGCCATACACACTGCGTGTCCCATCGCTGAAGATCGACACGCCATCGATGACGGCAACCAGGTAGAAGCTGGCGAAGACAGTCGCCGCAATCGCCAGCCCGGTGAGAACCGGTCCGACCGGCGAGAGGCGCATCAGCCGTTGTTCCCAGGCCGGCAGATGCCGCCACGCCTGATCTGGTGGGATATTCGCCATGTCAGGCGGCATCCGGAAGCTGTGTCACCACAATGGGCCCGCGCCGAGTGGCGACCAGCGTATGTTCATATTGAACGGCCAGCGTGCCGTCTGGTGTCACCAGGCTCCAGCCGTCATCCAGCTCGTCCACTTGCGTGGCGCCGGTGGAGAGAAACGGCTCGATGGTGAAGACGAGGCCCTCCGTCATCCGGCGGCGATCATGCTTGTTGTACCAGGTGGGAATCTCACGCGGCTTTTCATGCAGCGAACGGCCGACACCGTGGCTGGCCAGATTATCGATCACTGTGAATCCGCGCTTGGTAGCAACACTCTCAACCGTCCGCCCGATCACATTGAAGTGCGCACCGGTTTTCACCTGACGCACGGATCGCTCAAGTGCCATGCGGCCGGCCTTGCACAGCGCCGCGATGTCTGGCGACACCGGCGGGACGCAGAAGCTCGCCCCGGTATCCGCAAAGTAGCCATCGAGCTCCAAAGAGACATCAATGTTGATGAGGTCGCCGGCCTCAATGACATGGTCCCCCGGCACACCATGGGCGCAGACTTGATTGCGGCTGATGCAGGTCGCACCGGGAAAGTCATAGGTCAGGGCAGGGGCAGAGCGGGCTCCGGCGCGGTCCATCATCTGCGCGCCGACCTGATCAAGCTCCCGGGTCGTCATGCCGGGTTCAGCAGCCCGCACCATGCGTTGCAGGATGTCGGCCACAAGGCGACCTGATTTTTTCAGTCCCTGCAGGTCGTCATCATTGTCGATTGTCATGTGCCACCCTCGAGAAACCTAGTGCGCTTCCGCCCAGCTTAGCGCTGCATTGGCATCCACCACCAGCGGTACGGAGAGATTGACCGCGGGCGCGGACGCACCTTCCATCACGTGACGCACCACCTTGATCGTCTTGTCGGCCTGCTTCTTGGGCACTTCAAAGATCAGTTCGTCATGCACCTGCAACAACATTTTTGCGGGCAGCTTGGCCTTTTCAAGAGCCTCGGGCATACGGATCATCGCCCTGCGGATGATATCCGCCGCTGACCCCTGGATCGGTGCGTTGATGGCCGCGCGCTCTGTGAAGGACCGCTGCGCGCCGTTTTTCGATTTGATCTCCGGCAGATGTGTCTTGCGGCCAAACAAGGTCGAGACATATCCGTGCTCGCGCGCATAGGTCTTGGTCTCGTCCATATAGGCGCGGATACCGGGGAAGCGCTCGAAATACTTGTCGATATAGTCGGCCGCTTCAGAGCGGGGGATCGATAGCTGGTTGGCCAGCCCGAAGGCCGAGATGCCATAGATGATGCCGAAATTGATCGCCTTCGCCTTGCGGCGGATCATCGGGTCCATGCCCTCAATCGGCTCATTGAACATCTCGCTAGCCGTCATGGCGTGAATGTCCAGCCCGTCCGCGAAGGCCTGCCGCAGCGTATCGATGCCCGCCATATGCGCCAGCACCCGAAGCTCGATCTGGCTGTAGTCAGCCGAGATCAGCACATTGCCCTCGTCCGCCACAAAGGCCGTGCGGATCTTGCGGCCTTCCTCGGTGCGGATGGGAATGTTCTGAAGGTTCGGGTCGGACGATGACAGCCGCCCCGTCGTGGTGGAGGCCAGTGAGTAACTCGTGTGTACCCGGCCCGTATCTTCGTTGATGAAGTCCGGCAGGGCATCCGTATACGTACTTTTCAGTTTTGAAAGTTGCCGCCATTCCAGAACCCGGGTCGGTAGGTCGTGGCCTTGCGCAGCAAGCGTCTCCAGCACATCCGCGCCGGTAGCCCACGCACCGGTCTTCGTCTTCTTGCCGCCTTCGATTCCCATCTTGTCGAACAGGATTTCGCCAAGTTGCTTGGGGCTTCCAATGTTGAATTCTTCGCCCGCCAGTTCATGAATTTCGGCTTCAAGTCCGGCCAGCTTTTGCGCAAAGTCGCTCGACATGCGTTTGAGGATTGCCGGGTCCAGCTTGATGCCCGCCATCTCCATCCCCTGCAGCACGCCCACCATGGGGCGTTCCAGGGTTTCGTAGACAGTCATCATCCGCTCGCCCACAAGCCGCGGCTTCAGCGCATGGTAGAGCCGCAGCGTGACATCCGCGTCTTCCGCTGCATAGCGCGTCGCCTTGTCGAGGGGCACCTTGTCGAACGTGATCTGTGACTTGCCCGTGCCGGCCACTTCCTTGAAGGGAATGGGTGTGTGTTCCAGAAAGCGCTGCGACAGCGCATCCATGCCGTGGCTGTGCAGCCCCGTATCCAGCGCATAGGACATCAGCATGGTGTCGTCGATGGGTGAGACGTCGATGCCGACGCGCTGCAGCATCACCAGGTCATACTTGGCGTTCTGCAGCACCTTCATGACACCGGCATCTTCCAATAGCGGCTTCAGCCGGGCGACAACCTCTTTCACCGGAATTTGCTCCGGAGCCGGATCATCCAGCGCCAGCGTCCCTTCGCTGGCCATGCCGTGTGTGAGGGGGATATAGCAGGCGCGCCCCGGCTTTGTGGCGAGCGATATGCCCACGAGCCAGCCGGACATCGGGTCCAGCGATGTGGTTTCCGTGTCCAGGCCGATCAGCCCGGTCTCATAGGCGTCCGCGATCCACTGATCCAGCGCCTCAAGCGTCGTGACGCAGTCATAGTCCGTCTCTTCGATGGGTGGGTTGTCGATATAGGCGGGGTCCGTAGCGCCGGGTGTGCCGCCTGCTTCGCCCGTGTCAGCGACCTTCGCGGCCTTCGGCTTGGCTTCCGACTTGTGTTGACCGGCAGGCTCAATGGCATCTGCGTCAGCATCCAGCGCCTCCGCCATTCGCCGTGTCAGCGTGTTGAACTCCATGTCCTTCAAAAAGCCGATAAGCGTATTCGCGTCCGGATCAACCACACCCATGTCGTCCAGCGGCACATCCACCGGCACGTCCTGGTCCAACAGCACCAGCTGCCGCGAGATGCGTGCCTGCTCGGCAAACTCGATCAGGTTTTCCCGCCGCTTCTTCTGCTTGATCGTCTCAGCATTGGCGAGCAGGTTTTCCAGGTTATCAAACTCATTGATCAGCAGCGCTGCGGTCTTGATGCCGATGCCGGGCACGCCGGGCACATTGTCGGTCGAGTCACCGGCAAGTGCCTGCACTTCCACGACCTTGTCCGGACCAACCCCAAACTTCTCGACCACGCCGTCGCTGTCGATGACCTTTTCCTTCATTGGATCAAGCATCTCGATCTTGTCATCGACCAGCTGCATCAAATCCTTGTCGGACGAGACAATGGTGACTTCCGCCCCCTTGGCCGCCGCCTGCTTGGCATAGGTCGCAATCAGATCATCCGCCTCGAACCCTGTCATCTCGATCGACGGCAGGCCGAAGGCGCGCGTGGCGTCCCGCACCAGCGGAAACTGCGGCACCATGTCTTCCGGCGGCGCATCGCGATTGGCCTTGTAGTCCGCATAGATCTCATTGCGGAAGGTGTCGCCCTTGGCATCAAAGATCACCGCGAAATGCGTTGCGGCGTCCCGGCTCCCCTTTTCTTTCGACGCGACAACCAGCTTGTGCAGCATGTTGCAGAAGCCCGACACGGCGCCGACCGGCAGCCCGTCAGACTTGCGCGTCAGCGGCGGCAGCGCGTGATACGCCCGAAACAGATAGGCGGACCCATCCACCAGATAGAGATGGCTTTTCTTGGTGATGGGGGTTCCAGG